>JBKHWA010000020.1:0-5759 GCA_046566765.1 Gammaproteobacteria bacterium | reverse complement strand
TGGCCGTGCTGTTCGCCATCTGGGTGGCGTACCTGGACGCGGTGGTGACCCGTTCCTTCGAGGCCCATCGCTGGACGCTGCCGGCGCGTGTCTACGCGCGCCCGCTGGACCTCTACGCCGGCAAGCCCGTGACCCCCGGGCAGGTGCTCGCCGAACTGCGCGAACTGGGCTACCGAGAGTCGGCGTCCCCGGCCGGGCCGGGGGAATACGCGTTTTCTGCCGATGGCACGATGCTGCATCTGGTGACGCGTGGCTTCGTGTTCCCTGAGGGCGCAACGCAGCCACAGACGGCGTCGGTGCGATTTTCCGCCGCGCGGGTGGAGCAGTTGACGGCGGCTGGCCGCGTGCTGCGCCTGGAACCGGTGGTCATCGGCACGATACGCCCGCAGGACGCCGAGGACCGGTTGCTGATGCGCCTGGCCGAGCGTCCGCCGCTCCTGGTCGAGGCCCTGTTCGCCGTCGAGGACCGGGACTTCCCTGAGCATGCCGGCGTGTCGCCGCGCGGTATCCTGCGTGCGCTGTTCGCCAACGTCGCCGCCGGTGGCATCCAGCAGGGCGGCAGCACGCTCACGCAGCAACTGGTGAAGAATTTTTTCCTCGACAGCGAACGTACGCTGACGCGCAAGCTGACCGAAGCGGTGATGGCCGTCCTGCTGGAAATCCATTACGACAAGAACACCATCCTCGAGACCTACTGCAACGAGATCTACCTCGGCCAGTCCGGCCAGCGTGCAGTGCATGGTTTCGCCCTGGCCAGCGAGTACTACTTCGGCCGGCCGCTGCGCGAACTGCAATTGCATGAGGTGGCGTTGCTGGTCGCACTGGTGAAGGGGCCGAGCCAGTACAACCCGTGGAAACATCCGGAACGCGCGCAGGCGAGACGAGACCTGGTGATCGACGCGCTGCTTGGCATGGGTACTGTCGATGCGGCCCGGGCGGTGGAGGGCAAATCACGGCCGCTGGGCGTGGTGCCGACGCCACGATTGCGGCTCAACCGCTACCCGGCCTACATGGCGCTGGTGCGTGCCGAACTGCGCGAGCGCCTGGACGAGGGCGCGCTGCAGCGTGACGGCCTGTCGGTGTTCACGGCGCTGGATCCGGCCGTCCAGCTCGCGGCCGAGGCGGCCGTCGTCGACACCCTGGCGCACCTGGAGCAGCAGCATGCGGTCAGCGGGCTGGAGGCGGCGCTGGTCGCGGCGAACCCGCAGACCGGGGAGATCGAGGCCGCAGTCGGCGGGCGCGATGTCGATTTCGCCGGCTTCAACCGCGTGGTCGATGCGCGGCGCAGCATCGGCTCGCTGATGAAGCCGGTGGTGTTCCTGAGTGCGCTGGCACGTCCCGGGCAGTATTCGCTGGCCACGTTCGTCAGTGATGCACCGCTGGAAGTGAAGGCGGGCGGCAGCCCGGCATGGCGGCCCGCGAACTATGACCGCACCAGCCACGGCACGGCACCGGGGCACGACGTCATGCTCGTCGATGCCCTCACGCATTCCTGGAACCTGGCGACGGCGCGCCTCGGCCTGACGCTGGGCGTTGACGCAGTCATTGACCAGGCGCGCGACCTGGGCGTCACTGCGGAGTTGCCGTCCTATCCGTCGATGCTGCTGGGCAGTGTGTCGCTGTCGCCGCTGGACGTGCTGGGCATGTACCAGCCGATGGCGAGCGGCGGGTTGCGGCTGGCACCGCGCGCCGTACGCGGCGTGCTGGCGGCGGACGGCGAGGCACTGGTCGTGCGTGCCACGCGCACCGAACGCGTGCTGTCGCCGGCCACCGCCTATCTGGTGACCTGGTCGATGCAGGAGGTGTTCCGGCGCGGCACGGCGCGCAGCGCCTACCAGGTGCTGCCGGGTGAACTGGACGCCGCCGGCAAGACCGGGACCACCGACGACGGCCGCGACAGCTGGTTCGCCGGCTATACCGGCAACCACCTCGCCGTGGCCTGGGTCGGCCGGGATGACAACCGGTCGACACCGTTGTCCGGCGCTTCCGGCGCGCTGCCGTTGTGGACGGACTTCACCCGCCGGCTGCCACAGGTGCCCTTGCCCGATACGGCGCCGGCCGGCATTGAGTGGGCCTGGCTGGCCCCCGGTGGCCGCCAGGTGTCGGGCGAGGGTTGCGGCGGTGCCCGCTTGTTGCCGGTGATTGCCGGCACGGTGCCAACCGAACGAACGGCCTGCGGCATGGCGACCCAGGCGGTTGAGGGGGCCAGAGGCTTCTTCCGTCGCCTGTTCGACTGAAGAAGATTGTCCCTGTCACGGGGAGTCCCTACTCTTGGGCCTTGTCTTTCGACGGGCAGCACATGTGTAGCCGCCCGGCCCCATCAGTGAGGTTGCGATGAATTACCGGTTCCTGGCGCTGCCGATGATCGTTGTCCTGACCGGCTGCACATCCCTGGGCAATCCCGCCGTACGCGGCGATTACCACGAAACGCAGCACATGGGCACCCGCGCACTGCTGGGTGAGGCGAGCGCCTATGACCGGCTGGAAAAGTTGTCGGTCTGCTGGGACCGGCGCGCGCAGCAGGACGGGATGCACAGGTTCGCACCCTGGGATCGTGGCAATCGCGAGCAGGCAGCGCGCATCGCGGAGGACACCCGTCGCCTCGTCGGGTCGCGTGATGCAGTACTTGGCCAGAAGGACCTGGTGGAAATGATGTCCAACGCCCTGCGTGACCTCGAGGCCGAGTTCGACGTAGTGATCGACATGCTGGTCGAGCAGGAGTCGCCGGCCGGTAGCCTGATGCTGGCAGCCGACCAGAAGTACCTCGCGCGCCGCATGCAGCACAGCCTGACACTGCTTTCTGCCGTCGACATGTCACACGCAGTGGAAGCGGCAGACCTGTTCGGTCGTGACGTGATCCGTTTCCAGCAACTGCTCGATGCCGCAATCAACGGCAGCAGCGAGTTGGACGTGATGCCGCCGGAGAACCCGGAGGTGGAGGAATCCCTCGCCCAGATCGAGGAACTGTTCGTCGGTTATGTCGCTGACTCGGCGGAAAGCGTCCTGGAGAACGTTGTTTACCGTCACGACGCCTGGCTGGCGCTGCAGTCACTGGCGTCTCTGGAGCACGCCGGTGACACCGCATCGCAGGATGAACAGGTGGCACCGGGTGACGTGACAACCGGCGGGGCAGTGGAATCGATGGAGCCCGGCCTTGCCGGCGATGAGGGCGCTGGTGACGATCAGGACTCATCCGTTGACGAGGAACCCGAAGGTGACACCGACGATGAGGCGCCCGAGGGCACCTCGCTGTAACCGGCGCAGCCTGCTGCACGCTTGCTGCTGCAGGCGTGGACTGTCACTGCAGGTGTGAACCGACCCAGTGCTCAAGCGATGCCGCGTCCAGTGCGCCGGACATCCGCGCAAGTTCCCGGCCACCCCGGAACAGGATCAGGGTTGGAATCGACCGGATTCCAAAACGCTGCGCCAGTTCCGGCATGGTCTCGGTGTCGACCTTGGCCAGTCGCAGGCGCGGCTCCATCTTCGCCGCCGCACGCTCGAACACCGGCGCGAATCCCCGGCAGGGGCCGCACCAAGGCGCCCAGAAATCCACCAGCAACGGCAAATCGCTGCGCAGCGCGTGCGCGTCGAAACTGCGCGCATCCAGTGCAACGGGGCGGGCGGTGAACAGCGGCTGCTTGCACTGCCCGCAACGGCCACCGTCGGCCAGACGGTCGGCAGGCAACCGGTTCAGGGCATGGCAGTGCGGGCAGGCGAGGGTGATCGAGGCGGACATGGCAGGACTCCGGCAATTCGGTGAGCCCTGAGATGAGGCCGCCGCCCTGCCGGCACAACCCCCGGCGGGATTGATGCCCGCCGCCAGCGCCTGGAAAGCAGGTCAGGAATTACCGAAACAGCGGCCGGCCGCGGCGATCGTTGCTTCGATGTCGGCCTCGGTGTGCGCGCCGGACATGAAGCCGGCCTCGAAGGCGCTCGGTGCGAGGTAGACGCCCTCTCCCAGCATCCGGTGGAAGAAGCGCTTGAAGCCCTCGATGTCGCCGCGCGCCACCTGCGAAAAGCGCGAGATGTTTTTCTCTTCGCTGAAGAAGAAACCGAACATCGAGCCGACGCGGTTGGTGGTGAACGGCACGCCGGCCTTTGCCGCTTCCTGTTCCAGGCCGGTGCAGAGCTTTTCCGTGAGCGCTGCCAGCCGGTCGTAGAAGCCGGGCCGGGTTATTTCGTCGAGCATGGCCAGTCCCGCGCTCATCGCCAGCGGATTGCCCGACAGGGTGCCGGCTTGATACACAGGCCCCAGCGGCGCGATTTTTTCCATGATGTCGCGTCGGCCCCCGAAGGCGCCTACCGGCAGGCCGGCACCGATCACCTTGCCCAGACAGGTGAGGTCCGGCTTGATGCCGTAATGCGCCTGGGCGCCGCCGAGCGCGACGCGGAAGCCGGTCATGACTTCATCGAAGATCAGCACCGCGCCGTGTGCCGTGCATACCTCGCGCAGCGTTTCCAGGAAGCCCGGCTCCGGCGGGATGCAGTTCATGTTGCCGGCCACGGGCTCGACGATCACGCACGCGACCTGGCTGCCTTCGCGGGCGAAATAGTCGCGCACCTGCTGCGCGTTGTTGTGCTCCAGCGTGACGGTGTGTTTCGCCACGTCGGCCGGCACGCCGGCTGAACTCGGCACGCCCAGCGTCAGCGCACCGGAGCCCGCCTTCACCAGCAGCGAGTCGGCGTGGCCGTGGTAGCAGCCCTCGAACTTGACGATGCGGTCGCGCCCGGTGAAGCCGCGCGCCAGCCGGATTGCGCTCATGGTCGCCTCGGTACCCGAGCTCACCATGCGCAGCAGTTCCATCGACGGCACGATCGCCTTCACGCGTTCGGCCATGCGGATTTCCAGTTCGGTCGGGGCGCCGAACGACAGGCCGCTGTCTGCCGCCTGTTTCACGGCCGCGATCACGGCCGGATGGCAGTGGCCGAGCACCAGTGGTCCCCAGCTCTGCACGTAGTCGATGTAGCGCTTGCCGTCGGCATCGAACACATGCGCACCTTCGCCGCGCGCGAAGAACACCGGCGTGCCACCCACCTGGCGGAAGGCGCGCACCGGCGAGTTCACGCCGCCAGGGATCGAGAGCTGGGCGCGGGCAAACAGGTCTTCGGAGCGGCTCATGCGGGTTGTCCTCGGTTGAACAGGGCGGTGAATTCGCGTGCGCGCGTGGCGACGTCGATGGCGGAAAACAGGTCGTGGATCACCGCCACGGCATCGGCACCGGCGGCGATCAGTTGCGGCGCATTGTCCACGGTCACGCCGCCGATGGCGACGATCGGGATGCGCAGTGCTGCCCGGGCGTCCGGCAGCAGCGTGATGCCTGCCGGCGGTGCCAGCGGTTTGGTGCGTGAGGGAAAAAACCGCCCGAACGCCACGTAGTCGACACCGGCCGCCTGGGCCGCGAGTGCCAGATCCAGCGAAGCGTGGCAGGTCTGGCCGATGACGGCGTTCTCGCCCAGCCGCGTGCGGGCCGCCCCGACGGCGCCATCCTGCTGGCCCAGGTGCACGCCGTGTGCCCCGCAGGAGAGGGCGAGCGACACGTCGTCGTTCACCACAAAGAGTGCGCCGGCGTCGCGGCACAGTACGGCCAGCGATGTCGCCTCGCGCAGCCGGGTGGCCGCGTCGGCGGCTTTGTTTCGGTACTGCACCACGCGCGCACCGCCGGCGAGCGCCGCGCGCACACTGTCGACCAGTCGTGCGTCCGGCAGCAGGCCGGGATCGGTGATGGCGTACAGGCCGGCTATGCGTGCGTCAGTCATCC
>JBKHWA010000019.1:0-5494 GCA_046566765.1 Gammaproteobacteria bacterium | reverse complement strand
CCGGCAGGCGCATCCCCGCGGCGCGGCCCAGCATCACGTTCTCGGCCTCGAGGCCGCCGACGCCGACGGCGATGACGCCGAGCGCGTCAACGTGCGGCGTGTGGCTGTCGGTACCGACGCAGGTATCCGGGAACGCCACGCCGTCCTGGGCGTGGATCACCGGCGACATCTTCTCCAGGTTGATCTGGTGCATGATGCCGTTGCCGGCCGGGATCACGTCGACGTTGTCGAACGCGAGCTTGGTCCACTCGATGAAGTGGAAGCGGTCCTCGTTGCGACGATCCTCGATCGCGCGGTTCTTCTCGAACGCCTGCGGGTCGAAACCGCCGCACTCGACGGCCAGCGAGTGGTCGACGATCAGTTGCACCGGCACCACCGGGTTTACCTTCGCCGGGTCCCCGCCCTGGTCGGCGATCGCATCGCGCAGGCCGGCGAGGTCGACCAGTGCGGTCTGGCCGAGGATGTCGTGGCAGACGACGCGCGCCGGGAACCACGGGAAGTCGCGCTCGCGCTTCACCTCGATGATCTGCGTGAGGCACTCGTTGACGATCGCCGGATCGGCCTTGCGGACGATGTTCTCGGCATGCACGCGGGCGGTGTACGGGAGCTTGTCCCAGGCACCCGGCTTGATGGCGTTGACGGCTTCGCGCGCATCGAAGTAATCGAGCGCGGTGCCGGCGAGTTTCTTGCGGAATTTGCTGTTCATGTTACTTGCGATCCTTCAGCGCGACGAACTTCTGGTCTTCCGGGCCGGTGTAGTTGGCGCTCGGGCGGATGATCTTGCCGTCGATGCGCTGCTCGATCACGTGCGCGGACCAGCCGGAGGTGCGGGCAATCACGAACAGCGGGGTGAACATCGCAGTCGGAACGCCCATCATGTGGTAGCTGACGGCGCTGAACCAGTCGAGGTTCGGGAACATCTTCTTGATTTCCCACATCGTCGATTCGAGACGCTCGGCGATGTCGTACATCTTCATGTTCTTCTGCTCGGCGGACAGCTGGCGCGCGACTTCCTTGATCACCTTGTTGCGCGGGTCGGCGACGGTGTAGACCGGGTGGCCGAAGCCGATGACGACTTCCTTGCGGCCCACGCGCTCGCGGATGTCGGCCTCGGCCTGGTCCGGGTTGTCGTAGCGCTTCTGGATCTCGAACGCCACTTCGTTGGCGCCGCCGTGCTTCGGGCCGCGCAGCGCGCCGATGCCGCCGCAGATCGCCGAGAACATGTCGGAGCCGGTGCCGGCAACCACGCGCGAGGTGAAGGTGGAAGCGTTGAACTCGTGCTCCGCGTACAGGATCAGCGAGGTGTGCATGGCGCGCACCCACGAATCACGCGGTTTCTCGCCGTGCAGCAGGTGCAGGAAGTGGCCACCGATCGAGTCGTCATCGGTCTCGACGTCGATCCGCTTGCCGTTGTGGCTGTAGTGGTACCAGTACAGCAGCATCGAGCCGAGCGAGGCCATCAGCTTGTCGGCGATATCACGCGCGCCCGGGTGGTTGTGGTCGTCCTTCTCCGGCGACAGGCAACCCAGCACGGAAACGCCGGTGCGCATGACGTCCATCGGGTGCGCCGACGGCGGCAGTTGCTCGAGCGCGGTCTTGACGCCGGCGGGGATGCCGCGCAGCGATTTCAGCTTGGCCTTGTAGCCGGCGAGCTCAGCGACGGTCGGCAGCTTGCCGTGCACCAGCAGGTGGGCGATTTCCTCGAACTCGCAGGTGGTGGCGACATCGAGGATGTCGTAGCCGCGGTAGTGCAGGTCGTTGCAGGTGCGGCCGACGGTGCACAGCGCGGTGTTGCCGGCGGCGGTGCCGGACAGGGCGACGGATTTCTTCGGCTTCGGCAGGTTGGTTTGCTGGGTATCGCTCATGGTCTTGCTCCTGTTGAAATCGTGGGCCTGTACGGCGTTATTTCTTTTTCGAGAACAGCTGGTCGATCTTGTCTTCGTAGCTGTGGTAGTTCAGGAACTCGTACAGTTCCTTGCGCTTCTGCATCAGCTCGAGCACGTTCACCTGGGTACCTTCCTCGCGCACCGACTGGTACACCGCGAGCGCGGCCTTCTGCATGGCGCGGGTGCCCGACAGCGGGTACAGCACCATCGCGACGCCCTGCTCGCCCAGTTCCTTCGTGGTGTAGTACGGCGTGTCGCCGAACTCGGTGATGTTGGCCAGTACCGGCACCTTCACCGCGTCGCAGACCTTGCGGTACATGGTGATGTCGGTCATCGCCTCGGCGAAGATGGCGTCGGCACCGGCTTCCACGTAGGCGCTGATGCGGTCGATGACGCCGTTCAGGCCTTCCTTCTGCAGCGAATCGGTGCGCGCCATGACGACGAAGTCGGCGTCGGTCTTGGCATCGACAGCGGCCTTCACGCGGTCGACCATCTCGTCGACGGTCACGATTTCCTTGTTCGGGCGGTGGCCGCAACGCTTCTGCGCCACCTGGTCCTCGATGTGCACGGCAGCAGCGCCGGCCTTGGTCATTTCCTTGATGGTGCGGGCGATGTTGAAGGCGCCGCCCCAGCCGGTGTCGATGTCCACCAGCAGCGGCGTATCGACGGCGGCGGTGACGCGACGCACGTCGGTCAGCACGTCTTCCAGCGAGGTGATGCCGAGGTCCGGCAGTCCGTAGGAATAGTTGGCGACGCCGGCGCCGGACAGGTAGATCGCGCGGTAGCCGACTTTCGTCGCCATCATCGCCGCGTAGGCGTTGACGGTGCCCATCACCTGCAGCGGCTTCTCGTCGCGGATCGCCTGGCGGAAACGGCCGCCGGCTGTGAGTTTCCTGGTCATGCAACTACTCCTTCTGGGTGGACCGGTTTGCGTTGGGGATTACTTTTCCTCGCCGGCACCGGTGGTGCTGGCCAGGTGTTTCTCGATGTTCTGCCGCGCCGAGCTGACGTGCCGGCGCATCAGCATCTCGGCGAGATCGCCGTCGCCGGCCTCGATCGCCTCGACGATGCGCTGGTGCTCGCCGAACGCCTTCTGCGGGCGGTTGGCATAGCCGCTGAACTGGTAGCGATACATCCGGATGCGGTGGTACAGGTCGCCGATCAGCAACTGGATCAGCGCCGTGTTGTGGCTGCCGTGGATGATGCGGTAGTGGAAGTCGAGGTCGCCGCCCTGCTGGAAATAGGCGGTGTCGGTCTGCAGCGCTTCATCGCGCATGTGCTCGGCGAGCAGGTCCTTGAGGCCGGCGACCTCGGCCGGCGTCATGTTGTCGGCGGCCAGCCGCGCCGCCATGCCCTCGAGTGCTTCGCGCAGGTAATAGAGCTCGATCAGCGCCTGGTGGCTGAGCGACGCAATGCGGATGCCAACATGCGGAGTACGCTCGACCAGCTTGCGCGACTCCAGCCGGCGCAGCGCCTCGCGCAGCGGGCCCCGGCTCGTACCGAAGCGCAAGGCCAGCTCGGTCTCCCCTACCCGGCTGCCCGGCGGGATTTCGCCGCGGACAATGGCCTCCTGCAGCGCCTCGAAGACGCGGTCCGAGGCCGTCAGGCTGGCAGATTCGTCGGTTTCAGGGGTATGGGTCACGGGTGGATTGTCGACAATCCTCAGGGGTGGCCGGCAATCTAGAGGCCGCCACCCTGCCCGTCAAGATGGATTGTCGACAATTTGCCGGGCCAGCCAGGACGGCCGGCCGGCGAATCAGGGGCAAAACTCCTGGAAGCCGCTCACCCGGCCGAAGTAGCCCGGCTTGCGCAGGTAGGTCGCCGCGGCCGGGTCGTTCTGCGGCAGGTCATTGACCACCAGGAACTCGACCACGTCCTCGTAGAACCGGATGGTGTTGAACCACTCCAGGTAGCCTTCGCAGTCGGCAACCGCCGGGTCGCAGAACTTGTTCAGCAACTGCGGACCGTTGACGTTGTCGATGTCGATCACCACCGGGTCGAGCGCAACGCCATCCAGTGCCGCGGTACCGAACTGGAAACCGTAGTCGACGTGGGTGGGGTCGTACACCGCCAGCGCGATCGTCATGTAGCGCTTGCGCAACGAGCCGGTGACGGTCTCGAACACCGGACCCACCTGCCCGATCACCGCCTCGTGGGTGCCGTCGCCACGCTGGTACTGGCCGGCGACGTCGGAGACCTCGGAGAACCCGGGCTGGTCGCAGTTGTAGCCGTAGGTGACGCTGACGATGTCGCCGTTGGGCAGGATGCGGAAACGCAGCGGCTTGCCCACGCCGCCGTAGCCGGTGAGATCGGCGCGCTGGACATCGGTCACCAGCGTGCCGTCCGGGTAATCCTGGTAGAGCAGGCCGAACTCGCGCGGCAGGTAGCCGGGATCGAGCAGGTCCATCTCGACGTCGGGCAGGCCCTCGAGCTGGCGATACAGCGTCACGTGGTCCTGTATCAGCCCCTCGGTGAACTCGCCGACATCGGCGGTGGAGTAACCGTAGGTGTACGGGATCCGGTAGTTGGCGCTGTTCGCCGGGTCGAGCAGCGACACGTCGCCGAACAGGCGGTCGTTCACCATGCGGCCGGTGACGGTGAAGTCGCCGTTCTCGGCGCTGGTGAAAACGATGTTGGTCAGCAGGCCGCCCGGATCGAGGGTGGCGCCGCTGCCCGGGGTCAGCGACATCGTGTCGAAATAGTGTTGCGACAACAGGAAATCGGTTTCCCACGAGTAGCCGATGCCGCTGGCCTGGCCATTGCGGCCGATCAGCATCGCCATGGTGCCGCGGAAAGCGCGGGTCACCGCCGTCACGTCCGGGTTGTCGAAGCCGAGGATCGGCGGCGCGAACCGGTAAAGGCCGGCGCGCTGCGCCCGCACCGAGCGCTTCACCAGGTCCGGCAGCGCGGCGCTGGGATTGAGGCCGACGCCGCCGCTGCGCAACGTGATGCCGGCGTCGGAAGCCGCGTCGGCAATCAGCTGCTCGTAGCTGGCCTTGAAATTGTCCGGCGTCTGGTTCAGCACCATCGACGGCGCGAACGACGTGATTGCGGCATGAATGGCCGGGCTGACGATCAGGCGATCCTGGCGATTGGTGCCGGCCACCGAGGTATCCAGCAGGTACAGCAACTGGAACACGTTGGCCACCTGGCAATAACGCGGATCGGGGCTGCAACCGACGGTGCTGCTCCAGGTGGTGCCGTACAGCGTCAGCGGCGTGATGGCGACGTTCTCGCGCGCATCGGCTTCGCCGGAATTGCTGCCGTCGTCGGCCACCGGCGCCCGGTTGCCGAAGATCTTGAGGTCGACCGCGCCCAGGCTCAGCCCGTTCGGGTCGCCAACGTAGAACGTGGCGCGGCTGGCGCGCGGGCAGACGAAGCCGCCGTTCTCGTCGGTCTTGCCCGATACCGGCGTCATCGCGCTGCCGGTGCACACGAAGCGCAGGCCTTCCACCGGGCGGTCGGTGTAGAAGTAGGCCTGGATGTTGAAATCGTCATTCGGATCCAGCGGGTTGCCGCCACTGTTCACCGGCGTGCCGCCGATGCGAACGTCGGCCGCGATGTCGCAGCCCTGCAGGGCGAACAGCAGCAAGGTCGCCAGGGCGGTG
>JBKHWA010000018.1:0-7136 GCA_046566765.1 Gammaproteobacteria bacterium | reverse complement strand
CCGGTCCCGATCCACCCGACAACAACAAAAAAGAAGTCACGCGGCCACCACCCAGCGCGTACCTGGATGACAACCATGCAGCCCCGTCTCGGCAAGCACTGCCCGGCTGGCGCCCGCCTGTCCGCGGCGCTGGCGCTGGCGGTGCTGTGCCTGTGGCTCGGGCTGGCGGCGCCGGCGGCAGCGACCCTCGCGGCGCTGGCCGACGAGGACATGGCGGCGGTCAACGGTGCCGGCATCGCCATCGCCCTCGACGACTTCCAGTTCGCGATGGCGCCCACCAGTTACTTCGAGCAGGTGGGCAACAACCCGCCCGTGCTTTGCAGCGGCAGCGGCCCGGTGGCCAGCAACCTGAACTGCTGGCGACGCGGCGACCTGCGCTGGTACGGCGTCAACATGTCCGGCGCCAGCGGCGCCGCCGGCCCCTACCAGTGGAACGACGCCACCAGTTGCGACCCGACCTCGCTCAACTGCCCGCGCGGCGGCGTGGTCGACCAGTTCTCGCCGTTCGACAACCCGTACCTGATCCGGGCCTGGTCGCCGGAGGGATTGATCTACGAAATCGGCATCGTGCCGGACCCGAACAATCCGCCGGACGTGATGGTCGACGTCCGCACGCTCTACACCAACGCCAAGAGCATCTACGAATTCCTGGCACCGACCCAGCAGCCGTACTACACGTTCTCGTTCTGGGGCGAGATCGAGGCCGGCAGCACGCGCGCGTCGGCTTCGCAGGCGCTCGCCACCAACGCCGGCTCGATCCTGAAGAGCCAGACGATCATCCGCGGCAACGCCGCCGGATCGATCTTCCGCATGTTCCAGATGCCGCCGACGACGGTGGGCGGCAGCCACACGCTGGGCATGTTCTACCACAGCCGCCTGCGCGGCGATTTCCGCTTCAGCGTGGCGCAAACCGGCACCACCAGCGACGCCATCGGCACGCCGGTGGTATTCGCCAACAACGAGGGCGTGCACTTCCGCAACGTCGAGGCGTTCATCCCGGTCGGGCAGTTGTTCTACCAGGCGATCACGCTCGGCCCGGTCGGCACCAGTGGCAATTACTACATCGACGTGACGTCGTAGCCGAACCACGTCGTCGTCTACACCGAGTTCTACGGGTTGCGCGGCGGCGACAGCATCGGCTTCGAGACCGCGCGCTGCAACATCCCGGGCGCGCCGTCGTGCCCCGGCACCACCTGGAACGCCGACTACGCCACCACCCATGGCTTCTCGCGCTGGGGCAACTGGTACCCGGGCGCCGCCAGCGGCCGCAACGCGATCAACGCCACCGACGACGGGATCTTCTTCCGCAACTGCACCGGCTGCTCGACGTTCTACGCGTTTGCCAAGCGACCGGTGCGCATCGACGTGCGCGGCGAAACGCAGAGCATGCAGCAGACGCAAAACTACAACTGCAGCACCGGCAACGCCGGCGGCTGCGCGGTGGCTGCCGGCGGCCCGATCTTCACCGGCACCGGCGATTCGACGCGCACCTACCCGACTTCCGCCGTCAACCTCGGCGACTCGCGCATCGAGGGCCTGCTGATCCAGGGCCTGCGCTTCGAAAGCTGCGCCGCGGGAGGTTGCTGATGCGCCTGCTGCCGGTCCTTGCGCTCTTCGCTGCCTGCCAGGTGCAGGCGGCCGTCGCGGCAGCGCCGGCAGAAACGGCGCCGGGCACCATGGTTGCACTCAGCGAAGACGAGATGGCGGACGTCAGCGGCTGGCAGGGCGTGCTGCTGGAAATCAACCTGCGCAACAACGTCAGCGCCAGCAACACGCCGATCGGCTGCACGCCGGTGATCGGCACGCCGAACCCGTGCCGGCTCGGCATCGAGTTCACTGCCAACAGCGACACCTGGCTGATGCTCAAGGAGTTCTACGGCACCTTCGAGCTGAAGGAACTGCGCATGGACGCGGCGCTGCTGCCGGCGGCGAACACCGCGTACTACGATCCGGCGCGCTTCCGCGACGGCAGCGGCAACGACCTCATCCCCGGCGCCAACCCCGCGTCCGATCCGGCAATCATGCTGGGCTATCCCGGCGCCGACGCGCAGGGCACCTACAACGACTTCCTGTCGTTCATGAACATCGGCCGCACCTGGCTGGAATTCGGCACCACGTCGCCGGTGACCCCCGGCTACAACCGCGACACTTCGCTCAACAGCGTACTCGGCGTGCGCATGTCGGATTCGTCGGCGCTCAACGCGTCGGCCCGCATGCGCTTCCTTGGCACGGGGTACGTCTATGGTTTCTGAGCACATGCCGCGCCTCGCCAATGCCTGCCGCGCCGCCTCATCGCCGCGCTGTGCCTGTTCGCCGCCGGCGCGCGAGCGATGACGGCCATGGACGAAACGGAAATGAGCGAGATCAGCGGCCAGGCCGGCAGCCTGTTCGTCGCCGACCGGATCGGCCCGAACGAACTGGAAAATCCGAACGCCAACTCGAACTACACGTTCTACCGCATGGGCCTGGACGCGAAGCTGGAGATGAACCTGAACATCTCCAAGCTGCAACTGGGCTGCGGTGGCGTCAACGACCTGCTGGTGAGCACCACGCCCTGCGACCTCGACATCGATTACCTGTCGTTCATGGGCATCAACGCCGCCGGCGACCGCCCGGCAACGACCGGCCCGGACAGCAAGTTCCAGATGATCCGCCCGTACATCGAGTTGGCGATCAAGAACGACGGCAACCCGGCACTGCGCGAGGTGGTGGGCATCAAGATCGGCGCGCAGCGGGTGAACGGCGCGCTGAGCTTCGGCCGCGAATACACCACCGCCACCACCAACCTGGAGAAGGGCGGCACCTGCAACCCGTCGGCCACCGTCGGCACCGGCGTGCTGAACTGCCACTCCGGCGCCAACTCGCTGTCGGGATTCCTGTCGCTGGAGATGTCCGCCGGCTTCAACGCGCGCGCCAACATCGCCGGCTTCATCACCACCGACCTCGAGGGCTGCTTCGGCCGCATGTCGCCGTCGTTCGGGCGCTGCAACTCCAGCACCAACCCGTTCTTCGTCGAGGCCAGCGGCACCCGCCTCGACATCCTGCACGCCGCCGCCGCGCGGCTGGAAGTCAGCGACATCGACCTCAACTGCCAGTGGTGGAACATCCTGGTGTGCGGGCCGGCACAGCTGGTAGCCAACGCGATCGTCAGCGAAGGCTACGGCCAGCTGAAGATCAACACCCGGTTGCTGCACTACCTGACGGTGCCGAACACCGAGAACTTCTTCATCTCGTTCCAGCGCGAACCGGTTTCGTACCCGAACTACAGCAAGACGCGCCCGGCCAACAACATCGCCTATGACATCTGCAACCCGGCCTACGGCCAGGCGACGCCGCGCTGCGCCAGCGGCTACGCGCCGCCGGCCAACACCGGCTGGTGGCTGAACGCGCCGGGCGCGAAATTGCTGAACATCGCGCCGCCGGACCGCATCAACGTCGGCACCGTCGACCTTGGCACCGTGCTCAGCCTGCTCGGCCCGGAAGGCCAGTTGCTGATCGATAACCCGAAACTGGGCATGAGCCCCTCGGACAACTGCTTTGGCACCGCTGCGTTCTGTTGACCTCGCCCGCGTGACGCTGCTCGCGGCGCTGCTGGCCGCGGGCACGGGCACGCGCGCGCTGGAATCGATGGATGACAGCACGCTTTCCGGCATCGCCGGCCGCGACGGCATCGAGATCGACACCACCAGCAGCAGCGGATTGTCGCTGCAGCAATTCCGCTGGATCACCGACAGCGGCGCCGTGCTGCCGTCGGCGGCCAACCCATGCACCGGCGGCGTGGCCGACCGCCACGCCTGCACGATCATCGGCAACACCACGCTCGCCGGCGTCGGCGGCCCGCTGGCGATGCAATTGCGGCTGGATGCCGGCGCTGCCTCCACCGCCGGCGATCCCTACGTCGGCGCGGTGCTCGACTGGAACCCGATGGCGCTGACGCTCGGCAGCCTGACGTACAACACGCCGACGGTGAACTACAGCGCGAACTCGATCGGCAGCATCAGCTTCCAGTCAGACGGCCTGTTCCAGCTGGTCAACCGCGGCGGCCTGTTCAACAGTTCCGGCAACCATGCCTTCCTGAATTTCACCGCCACCGGCGACATCATCTACCGGCAGGGCGGCGCCGGTTCGGCCGAGCTGAGCTTCGGCAATTTCCAGTTCACCAACCGCTTCAGCAACGGCGCCGCCGGCGGCCAGCTCGACGGGCCGGGTCGCATCGGCTTCGACAACCAGGGGCTCATCGTCAGCGCGCCGTTCGCCGACACCGACCTGCTGTTCGATCTCGCGTTCAAGGCCGCGCCCATCAACTTCGACACCAGCGGACGCAACTCGATCATCCTGTTCGGCTGGACCGGCGGCCTCGCCAACCCGCAGTTGCGGCTGTCGCCCGGCGGCACCGCCTACGGCACGTATTCAACCACCGCGAACAACCTGTCCGGCGCGTCGTACAGCTACTTCGACCACAACGGCACCCAGGGCGGCGGCGCGCGCTCCGAGGGCATCAACATCAATGCGTCGTGGGATTTCGACAGCGATTTCTCCTGGGTGATCGGCCAGGCCGGCGGCAACCGCACGCAGGTACGTTTCTCGAACTGGCGGCGCATGGGCTCGCCGGCGTCGCCGCCGCCGATGCTGGCGATGCCGGTGACGTTCGACGTGATGCAGGGCGCATCCGGCCAGGACGGCTTGTGTTTTGGCGGTGGCTTCACCGCCGGCGTGCCGACGCAGTTCGGTTGCAGCCTGACTGCCGGCGAGTGGATCAGCGCCGGCGTGCCCACCGGCAACGCCGCGCTGGCGGTGCAGATCCGCGACGGCCACCTGCACGCGTACAACCAGACGGTGGAAGTGTTCGACCCGACCAGCGCGGCGCCGTACTCGGCGTACCGCTGGAGCCTGCTCTACACGTTCGGAAAACTCGACGCGAACATCTTCCTGTACCCGCAGGGCCGCGCCGCCGGCGTCCCGCTGGCCACCACCAGCACCGGCCTGCGCGCCGACATCACGCTGGCAGCGCAATCGCCGGGCTTCTGGGACCGCGCCACCAGCAGCGTCGCCGCCACCCGCGCCACCGCCGGCGCCGGCTGGGCCACCAACACGCATTTCATGCTCGCGGATACCGCGGTCGGCGGGAACAACGCGGTGCAGTACGGCGTCGGCCTGGTGAACGCCGACCTGCTGTGGCGCGTGCGCGACATGTATTTCCGCGTCACCGCCGGCGACGCCGGCTACCCGCTGCTGCCCGGCGGCCTGTGGCTGCAGACCGACACGCTGGCGCAGTACCGTTTCCGCGGCCTGTTCGGCGGCGGCGATCTCACCAATCTCGTGGCGCCGACCGCTGTCGGCCTGATCGACCTGAACCTGCAGGCCAACCGCTTCATCTTCGTGCTCAGCCCGCAGGCGCCGGTGGCCGGTGACGCGCCGATCGGCTTCGACGGCCTGCTCGACCTCGACGGCACCTCGTACCTGTCGGTGGCGGAGGTATCGAGCCCGTCGTCGTCCTGGCGCCTGCACAGCGTCGGCGGCCGCGTTGGCTGGAAAGACGGCACGGTGAACCTGGTGTCCAGCCAGAACGCCGCCGACAGCAAGCCGCGGCTCGCCATCGACAACGACCTGCTGTTCGGAACCTCCGCCACTTTCGGTGACGGCCCCGGCGCGCCGCTGGTCGGCACCGTCGGCTTCGGCACCGAGACCTTCGGCCGCATGGCGCTGCCGGCCGGCACCTGGCACAGCAACGTCACGATCAAGATCCCGAACCTGTAATCCCGTCTGGCCGCCGTGCCGCGCGTGCCGGCGCCGCGGCAATTCACCGGCGCCCCGCCGGCGGCGACCATGCCGGCGCCGACCGACTACAACAATGACAAGGCAAGCCCGATGAAGTCCTGCTTCCTGATGAACTCCCGCGCACTCTTGCTGCCGACCCTGCTCGCCGCGCTCCTGCTCGCCGGCTGTGCCACCCGCCACACCGAGGCGCCGAAACTCACCGACGCGCGCGGCAACCTCGAGGAGACGTACTACCAGGGCGAGATCGTCGCGCCGGACGGCGTGAAATTCCGCTTCACCGTGTTCCAGCCGGAATTGCGCGCCGGGAAAACGGCACCGCTGATCATCCACGCGCACGGTTTCGCGCTGACGCGCATGGAATCGACCGTCGACCTGTATGCCAAGGTGCTGCTGGCCGGCAAGACGGCGATCGAGGCATGGAACAAGGGCTACTGGGTCATCAGCATCGACCAGCGCGGCCACGGCGACACCGGCGGCAAGGTCGGGCTGATCGAGGAAGACAAGGAAGTCGCCGATGTGGTGCGGCTGATCGACTGGGCGCAGGCAAACCTCGCGCTCACCACCGTCGACGGCGACCCGAAGATCGGCATGATCGGCGAGAGCTACGGCGGCGGCGTGCAGATGCTGGCCAGCGTCGTCGACCCGCGCATTGACGCCGTGGTGCCGATCACCACCTGGTTCGACCTCGACGAGGCGCTGTTCCCGCAGGGCGTGCCGAAAAGCGAGTGGCTGTGGTTCCTCGGCGTGGCCGGCTACGGCTTCAACCCGTGGCACATGGACTGGGAAAACGTGACCAAGCCGGTGGCGAAGGAAGTCCTGTTCGGCAACCGCCAGCCGATGCTGCACAAGCGACTCGCCGCCAACAGCCTCAGGCAGTACTGCGAGGCCGGCCAGTACCCGCACGCCGACGCGCTGCTGATCCAGGGCATGCGCGACGTGGTGTTCCCGCTGAACCAGGCGCTCGATGCGCGCGAATGTTTCCTCGCCGGCGGCCGCGACGTGCGGCTGGTGGCGGTCGAGCACGGCCACCTGCAGCCGAGTGCGCAACTGTCGCCGCAGTTGCCGGTGTGGTGGGTGGATCCGGAAGTCACCTGCAACAACCACGGCATCAACGTGCAGCGGATGATCCTCAACTGGTTCGACCTGAAGCTGCGCGACAAGAAGTTCACCACCAACCCGGTCCCGGCCTGGTGCATCACCGGCGACGGCTTCGTCGATGCGGGCATGGCGCTGCCGCCGCCGGTGACGATTGAACTGCCGGCCGCGCACGTCGGCAGCGGCGCTGCCGGGCTGGTCGAGTGGGCAGCGCGGCCGCTGGAAACCGCGAAGAACTGGTTCGTGCGCAATCGGTTGCCGGA
>JBKHWA010000017.1:0-35865 GCA_046566765.1 Gammaproteobacteria bacterium | reverse complement strand
ACGCGGATGCTGCCACCGTGCACCACGATCTGTTCGTCGCGGACGCTGGCCATCTCGATGCGATCCGCCTCGGTGCTGGCAATGATGCGGCCGTAGGCGCGTCGCGCCGACGGCGGCGGCAACACCTCGAGGCCCGGCCCCTTGTTCGCCGTCATCGCCGCCGCCAGCAGCGGATGCAGGGTGCGGTCGGCAAACGTCACTGGACCGCCGGCGATGCGCGTGAGCACCGCGTCCGGCAGTCGCGCCAGCACGTGCTTCAGGGCAAACCGTTCGATTTTTTCGCGCATGTCGCCCGCTCCCGCCGGCCCGGTTTCAGTTTTTCGGCATCACCGGCAGGCCGTTGCCGGCCCGCGCCGCCCGCTTTTGTCCCTTTGCCAGTTCCTGCCACAACTCGTAGGTGTACTTCTGGCAATCGATCTCGATCGTGTGGCGCTTGCTGTCGGTGAACTTCTTCTTCATGTGCTCGTGCTCGGCAACCATCTGCCGCGCCATCGCCTCCGGGTCCGGCAAGTGGTAATTGCCGGTCAGGTAGGCCGCCATCAGCTTCGACTGCTCCTCGGCGATCGGCATCATCGCGCACAGCGGCTGCACCAGCGCCAGGAACAGCAGGTCCGGGTTTTTCGGGTCGAAGATCCGCTGGTAGAGGGCGATGTCGTTGTCCTTCGCCTCGATGAAGGTGCTGTCGAAGAACGGGAACGAGATGCGGTAGCCGGTGCAGTAGATCAGCGCGTCCGCCTCCACCTTGCTGCCGTCCTCGAACTCCACCGTCTTGCCGTCGCAGCGCTTGATGTTCGGCTTCGGCACCACGTCGCCGCTGCCCATGCGGATGTGGATCTCGTTGGAAATCGTCGGATGCGTGTGCCCGAATGCATGCTTCGGCTTCGGCAAGCCGTAGTCCCATGGCTCGCCGACGCGCGAGCGGATCAGCCAGTGGTACACCGGCAGCATCAGCACCTCGACCACCTTCTCCGGTATGAAAGTGCGGATGAAGCGTTCGACCAGCGACGGCTTCTCGCTCGGGTGCCGCAGGATCTCGTCGAACGGCATGCTGCCGAGGTATTTCGGGTAGATGTAGCCGCCGGACCGCGTGGAGAGATAAACCTTCTCCGCGTTCACCTTCTGGCCGAGTTCGCAGGCGATATCCATCGCCGAGTTGCCGAAGCCGACGACCACCACCGTCTTGCCGCGCAGGTCGTGCGGGTCGGTCGGGTCGATGTAATGGTGGCTGTGCAACTTGATGCCGGTGTAGTTGCCCGGGAAATCCGGGTTCGGCCACTGCGGGTCCCAGTGGTGGCCGTTGGCGACGACGACGGCGTCGTATTTTTTCGTCTCGCCGGTGGAAAGCCGCACGCTCCAGCCGCCGCCCGGCAGTTTCTCGCAGTGCTCGACTTTCGTGCGGAAGGTGATGCTGCTGCGCAAACCGTGGTGGTCGACGTAGGCGTTGAAGTATTTCGCGATATCGAAGTGGCTGGGGAAATCCGGATAGTCATCCGGCATCGGGAAATCCTGGTACTCCATGCGCCGGCGCGACGTGTTGATGTGCAGCGAGCGGTAAGCGCTGGACATGCCGTTGTCGTTCTTGAACACCCACATGCCGCCGGGCTGGCTGGAAGCCTCGAAGCAGTCGTAGGGAATGCCGTGGTCACGGAATACCTTGCAGCAGACGATGCCGCTGGAACCGGCGCCGATGATGCAGACCTTCGGCAAGCGGCGCGATTCCGCCGCAGGGGCAGTTGCGGTCGCGGTATCCGGGCGGGGGGCGGGAGCGTTCATGCGGCCCTCTTCTTCTGGTGATGACGCGCGGTTCTTCCGTGCGCCACCGACCGTGCCACGCGCGCCCCCGGCGGTCAATTTCCGGTTCGGCCAGCAGGCTGGCCGGAACGGTCAGCCGCTCAACGGGTAACGATGCAGGCGTACAGCGTGTCGGCCAGGTGAGTCAGCGCCAGCGCGTAGCTGTCGCGCGAGAGCGAGATGCCGGACAGTTGCGGATCGATCACCACCAGGTTGGCCTTGCCACCGGCAGCGAGTGCGGCCTCGAACAGGCGCGGACCGATGCCCTCGGTAAAACCCGCCTCGCCGATCATGCAGCCGATCTTCTCCTTCTCCACGCGCTGGGCAAGGTCGCTGACCCGGCGTGCCGAGGGCGCAATGCCCGGCTCGACCGTCACCGCGCTCGCATTCAGCAGCCCGAGCTCGTCGAACAGGTAACCGTAGGCATCGTGCGCCACCAGCAGCGGCGCCTTCGCCAGCGGCGCGAAACGCTTCGCCTGGCGATTGCGGTAACGCTGCATCTCGTTGGTGAAGTTCTGTGCCAGCGGCGCGGTGCCGAGTTGCGCAGCGATGGCCGTTGCCAGCAGCGCCGCGTTGCGGGTGGACAACCAGAGGTGCGGATCGCGGCCGCGATCCCTGGTATCGCCGAGGTCGAGGCGATGGCCGCGCAGCACCACCCCCGGCAACCGGGACATCGTGATCACGCGCTGGCCTTCGCGCGGCTTCGCCAGCGCCGACGCCAGGTACGGCTCGGCATCGGGGCCGGCCCAGACCACGATGTCGGCGGTGCTCACCAGCTCGAGGTCAGCGGGCGACAACTGGAAATCGTGGGTCGACGCGGTGGCCGGCACCAGGTGGCGGATCTCGGTATCCGGCGCCGCCACTGCCGCCGTCACCAGTGCCAGCGGATAGATGCTGGCCACCACGCGGGTGGCTGCCTCGGCCGGCAGGGCGACGATGGCGAGCAGCAGGAAGGCAGAGCGAACGGCAATGCGGATCATGGGTCGGGTCCGGGTGGGAGGCAGCCCGCCGCAAGGCGGTGGAGGGCATGGCGACGAGGGGGCGAATGGTAGCGCGATGGACCGCAAACCGCAGCGAAGGTGCCGAGGCCGGCGCCGTGCGGCCACACAAGTCGCGGTGCCGCGGCCGATGGCCGCGACCGGGTAATCGACGATCAGTTGGCGGCGAGCGGCCGGGCGGAGGCCTGGCGGGCCTGGGCCGGCAACGCGGCCTCCAGCCACTTGCGCACGCGGTTGGCGTCGCCGACCCGCGTTTTCGTGCCCACCGAGTCCATCAGCACGAGGATCACCGGCAGGTCGGCGATGCGCGCCTGCATCACCAGGCAACGGCCCGCCTCGTTGATGAAGCCGGTCTTGGTGAGATCGATCGACCACTCCGGGCTGCGCACCAGCGGGTTGGTATTACCGAACGCCTGCAGGCGACGGCCGACCTTCACCGTCTGCCGCGGGGCAGTCGAGAAGCGGCGGATATCGGCATAGCCGTCGGCGGCCTTCACCAGCCGCACCAGGTCCACCGGCGACGCGCGGTTGGCCGGCGACAGGCCGGTGCCGTCGACGAACTTGCTCGAGGTCATGCCGAGTTCGCGCGCCTTGCGATTCATCGCCCCGATGGCGGCGGCGCGGCCGCCCGGATAATTGCGCGCCAGCACCGAGGCAGCACGGTTTTCCGATGCCATCAGCGCCAGTTGCATGAACTCGCCGCGGGTCAGCCGGGTACCGACCGCCAGCCGCGACGCCGTGCGCTTCACCCGGTCGACATCGGCGCTGGTCACGGTCAACACGTCGTCGAACGACTGCTGCGCGTCCAGCACCACCATCGCCGTCATCAACTTGGTGATGGAGGCGATCGGCAGCGGGCGGTCGCTGTTCTTGCGGTAGAGGACTTCACCGTTGTCGGCGCGCACGACCAGCGCCGCACGGGACTTCAACTGCACGGCGGCGCGGCGCGCCAGTTCGGCAGGGGCAACCGACACCTCGAACGGATCGGCGGCCGCCGGGGCGGCGACATCGCGGTCGACCACGCCCTGCAGCGACTGCTCCGGCACGTCGACGGCGGCCGCCAGGGAGGAAACGGCCAACGCCGCCGTCATGAGGACGACTTCAAGAATGGTACGCATCTGCTTGTCTGGAAAAGGAATTAGGGTGACCGTGCGTGGTCTTGAGGCGCGTTATACCATACCGCTCCGCGAACGCCACCCACGCTGATCACAGTCTTCGCATGCGGCTTTCCACCTCCCCGCCCTCCCCGCCCGCCCCGCTGGTCGAACTGGCCGGGGTGTCGCTGGCCTATGGCAGCCGCACGGTGCTCAGCGGCCTCGACCTGCGGGTGGACGCCGGGCACATCACCACCCTGGTAGGCCCCAACGGCGCCGGCAAGACCAGCCTGGCCCGGTTGGTGCTCGGGCTGGCGCAACCGGATGCCGGCACGGTCCGCCGGCTGCCCGGGCTGGTGACGGGCTACATGCCGCAGAAGGTATCGGTCGACGACACCCTGCCGCTGACGGCGCGGCGCTTCGTTGGCCTGGCCGGCAGCGAGCCGGCTGCCGTCGACGCCGCGCTGGCGCGGGTCGGCGCGGCGCGGCTGGCCACGCAGCCGGTACAGCGGCTTTCCGGCGGCGAGTTCCAGCGCGTGCTGCTGGCGCGCGCCATCGTCCGCCGGCCGCGGCTGCTGGTGCTCGACGAGCCGGCACAGGGCGTCGACGTCGGCGGCCAGGACGCGCTGTACGGGCTGATCGGCGAACTGCGCGACGAAACCGGCTGCGGCGTGCTGATGATCTCGCACGACCTGCACCTGGTGATGGCCGAGAGCGACCGCGTGGTTTGCATCAACCAGCACGTCTGCTGCTCCGGTACGCCGGAGGCGGTGAGCGCCCACCCCGAGTTCGTCGCACTGTTCGGCGATGGCTATGGCCAGCAGCCGGCGGCGCACGTCGCGCTGTACACGCACCACCACGATCACGAGCACGAACTCGGCGGCGAAGTGCATGTGCACGGGCCTGACTGTCGCCACGATACGCGGCTGCAGCCGCCACGCCGGGGCTGACGACATGATGGTCGAATTGCTGCTGCCGCCCTTGCTCGCCGGCCTCGCGCTGGCGACCGTCGCCGGCCCGCTCGGCTGCTTCCTCGTCTGGCGACGCATGGCCTACTTCGGCGACACGCTCGCGCACGGTGCGCTGCTCGGCATCGCGCTCGGCGCCGTGCTGCAGGTGGCGCCGGTCTTCGGCGTGCTGATCGTCTGTCTGCTGATCGCGCTCGGTTTGCACTTGCTGTCGCGCCGCCGCGATCTCGGCAGCGACACGCTGCTCGGCGTGCTGGCGCATGCGGCGCTGGCGTTCGGCATCATCGCCGTGGCCCTGATCGAAGGGCTGCGCGCAGAATTGCTGGCGTTGTTGTTCGGCGACCTGTTGTCGGTCACGGCGCAGGACGCGATGGTGATCGCCGGCGGTTCGCTGCTGGCACTCGGCGCACTTGCACTCGGCTGGCGCTCGCTGCTGGCGATCACCGTCGACGAGGACCTTGCCCGGATCGAGGGCGTGCCGGTGGGCGCGGTGAAATTCCTGCTGGCCGTCGCGCTGGCGGTGATCGTCGCGCTGGCGATGCAGGTGGTCGGCCTGCTGCTGGTCACCGCGTTGCTGCTGGTGCCCGCCGCAGCCGCGCGGCCGTTTGCGCACGACCCGTTGCCGATGGCGCTGGTCGCCGCGCTGGTCGGCCTGCTGAGCGTGGTCGGCGGGATGGCGGCGAGCTGGTGGCTGGACCTGCCGGCCGGGCCTTCGATAGTGGCGACCGCGGTGGCGCTGTTCCTCGCGTCGCGGCTCAGCGCGGTCGCCAGGTAACCGGCTTTTCCGCCGCCTTTGCGGCGGCTTCCTCTTCCGGATCAACATAACCCCCGGTGATGTCCTGCGTGTAGCCGCAGGCCAGGCATTCCAGCCAGATCACGCCCTGTGCGTCTTCGCAGCGACGCACCTTGTCGATCACCTTGCAGTGCGGGCAGGCGGTGCCGGCGAAGAACTGCTTCTTCACCGGCTCACCGTGCGCGAACGTCATCGCGGCAACCTCATGGCGCAGATGCCACGGGGCCGCCCGGCACCAACCTCATGCCGCCTCGCCGGAGGGAATGCCGGAGTGGCGCAGCAGCGCGTCGACGCGCGGCTCGCGGCCGCGGAAGCGCTTGAACAGGTCCATCGCCTCCTCCGATCCGCCGCGCTCGAGGATCGCGGCGCGGAAATCGGCACCCGCCTTCGCGCTGAAGATGCCCTCTTCCTCGAATCGCGAGAACGCGTCGGCCGACAGTACTTCCGCCCACTTGTAGCTGTAATAACCGGCCGCGTAGCCACCGGCGAATATGTGCGAGAAGCCGTGCTGGAAACGGTTGAACGCCGGCGGCTGCATCACCGCGACCTCCGCCCGCACCTCGTCGAGTACTTTCTGGATGTCGATACCCTTCACCGGGTCGAATTCTCGGTGCAGGCGCATGTCGAAGATCGAGAACTCCAGCTGCCGCACCATCATCATCGCCGACTGGAAATTCTTCGCCGCCAGCATCTTTTTCAGCATGTCGGCCGGCAGCGGCTCACCGGTCTGGTAGTGGCCGGCAATCAGCGCCAGCGCTTCCGGCTCCCAGCACCAGTTCTCCATGAACTGGCTGGGCAGCTCGACCGCGTCCCAGGCGACGCCGGAAATGCCCGACACGCCGCGCGCATCGACGCGGGTCAGCATGTGATGCAAGCCGTGGCCGAACTCGTGGAACAGGGTGGTGACCTCGTCATGGGTGAGCAGCGCCGGCTCGTCACCCACCGGCGGCGTGAAATTGCACACCAGGTAGGCGACCGGCTTCTGCAATGCGCCGTCGCGCTGGCGCCAGCGCGCCAGGCAATCGTCCATCCAGGCGCTGCCGCGCTTGTGCTGGCGGGCGTACAGGTCGATGTAGAAGCCGGCGATCACCTCGCCCTTGGCGTCCTACACCTCGTAATAGTGCGCATCCCTGTGCCACAACTCGACATCCGTGCGCTCGCGCACGCCGATGCCGAACAGCCGCTGGGCGATCGCGAACATGCCGGAGAGCACCTTCGGCGCCGGGAAGTACGGGCGCAGTTCCTCCTGCGAGATCGCGTAGCGGGCCTGCTGCAGCTTTTCGCTGACGTACGACGCATCCCAGCTGCGGAAGTCGTCGATCCCGCATTCCTGCTTCGCGAAGGCCTTCAGCTCCTCGATTTCCTTCCGCGCCGCCGGCAGCGCCTTGCGGCCGAGATCGCGCAGGAACGCCAGCACCTGGTCGCTGTTGTCCGCCATCTTGGTCGCCAGCGACAACTCGGCGAAGTTGGCGTAGCCGAGCAACTGCGCCTCCTCGTGCCGCAGCGCGAGGATCTCGTTCATCAGCGCGGAGTTGTCGAACTTGCCGGCGTGCGGCCCCTGGTCGGAGGCGCGCGTGCAGTAAGCGGTGTACATCTCCTCGCGCAGCGCCCGGTCGTCGGCGTAGGTGATCACGGCGTAATAGCTCGGGAAATCGAGCGTCAGCAGCCAGCCGCCGAGGTTGCGCTGCTCGGCCGCCTGCTTCGCCTGCGCCAGCGCCGACTCCGGCAGGCCCCTGAGTTGCGCGACGTCCGGAATTTCCTTGAACCAGGCATTGGTGGCATCCAGCACGTTGTCGCTGTACTGGCTGGTGAGCTCGGACAGGCGCGACTGGATCTCGCCGAAGCGCTTCTGCTTCTCCGGCGGCAGGTCGATGCCGGACAGGCGGAAGTCGCGCAGTGCGTTGTCGATCACCTTCTTCTGCGCGGTGTCGAGGCGGTCGTATTCACGCGCCCGGATCTGCGCGTAGGCGTCGAACAGCGCCCTGTTCTGGCCGATCTCGGTGGCGAAGTCGGCGAGCTTCGGCAGGCAGGCGTTGTAGGCCTTGCGCAACTCGTCGCTGTTCATCACCGCGTTGAGGTGCGAGGCCGGGTCGAATGCACGGTCCAGGCGCTCGTCGTACTCGTCGAGCACGGCCACCAGGTTGTCGTAGGTGTACGGGCCGCCAGCCGCGGTGAGCTCGGCGATCTTCGCGCGGTTGCGCGCGATCAGCTCGTCGATGGCAGGCTCGATGTGCTCCGGCTTGATCGCGGAGAACGGCGGCAGGCCGGTATAGGTCAGCAGCGGATTGGTCATGACAGCACTCGGATGGGCGAAACCGGGCGACAGGATATTGGGTTTGCCCCCCGTTTATACAGACAATGGCGACTATCGCGCCGATTGCCGGAGCCATCCCGCCGACCGGTCCCGTCTACGATTTCCCGCCAGGAGTATCCCCATGCCCGTCCGCAGCTACCAGGGCCATACGCCGAAACTCGGCGAGCGCGTGTTCATCGACCCGTCGGCGGTGGTAATCGGCGATGTCGAGATCGGCACCGACTCGTCCGTCTGGCCGCTGGTGGTCGTGCGTGGCGACATGCACCGCATCCGCATCGGCGAGCGCACCAGCGTGCAGGACGGCGCCGTGCTGCACATCACCCACGCCAGCGACTACAACCCCGGCGGCTGGCCGTTGCTGATCGGTGACGACGTGACGATCGCGCACCAGGCGATGCTGCACGGCTGCACCATCGGCAACCGCGTGCTGATAGGAATGAAAGCCATCGTCATGGACGGCGCGGTGATCGAGGACGAGGTGATCATCGCCGCCGGCAGCGTGGTGCCGCCCGGCAAGCGCTGCGAAAGCGGGTTCGTCTACATGGGCTCGCCGGCGAAACAGGCGCGGCCGATCACCGACAAGGAGCGCTCGTTCTTCCGCTACACCGCCGGCAACTACGCGAAGCTGAAGGACAAGCACATCGCCGAGGGCTGGACGGAATAGCCGTCGCCGCAATTACTGCTTGCGCAATGCGGCCAGCACCGGCGCCGTGTCCGGGCGCTTGCCGCGCCAGCCGAGGAACGCCTCGGCCGCCTGTTCGACCAGCATGCCGAGGCCATCGGCACGCGCCACGGCACCTTGCTCGCGCGCCCAGCGCAGGAACACGGTCTCCTGGTGCCCGTACATCATGTCGTAGCAGCGGGTGCCGGTGCCGACCACGTTGCGCGGCAACGGTGGCATCTCGCCGGCGATGCTCGCCGACGAACCGTTGATGATGATGTCGAACGGGCGCTCGTCGGCGAGCACGGCGAAACCGCCGCCGGCAATCGCACCGTCGGCGCGGAAGATGTCGGCGAGGTCTGCCGCCCGCGATGCCGTGCGGTTGGCGATCACCACCGTCGCCGGCTGCTCTGCCAGCAGCGGCGAAAGCACGCCGCGCACGGCGCCGCCGGCGCCGATCACCAGCACCCGCTGGCCGCGCAGTGGCCAGCCGAGGTTGCCGGTGATGTCGCGCACCAGCCCGGCGCCATCGGTGTTGTCGCCGAACAACTGGCCGTCCGGCTCGACGGTGACGGTGTTCACCGCGCCGGCCTTCTCGGCGCGATCGCTGCGCCGGCGCACCAACCGCCACGCCTCTTCCTTGAACGGCAACGTGACATTGAAGCCGTTGCCACCCCGCCGCACGAAGGCGCGTACCGCTCCGGGGAAATCCCGCAGCGGTGCCAGCACGCGCTCGTAGGTGAGCGCCTCGCCGGTCTGCTCGGCGAACATCGCGTGGATCTGCGGCGATTTCGAGTGCGCGACGGGGTTGCCGAACACGGCGTAGATATCGGTCATGGTCGGATCACGCCGGGAGGTTCAGCCAGTCGCGCGGTTTCAGGTAGCGCTCGTACAGGCGGGCTTCCGCGCTGCCGGGCAGCGGCTGCCAATCGTACTCCCAGCGCACCAGCGGCGGCAGGGACATCAGGATCGACTCGGTCCGGCCGCCGCTTTGCAGGCCAAAAATGGTGCCGCGGTCGTACACCAGGTTGAACTCGACGTAGCGGCCGCGCCGATACAGCTGGAAGTCCCGTTCACGCTCGCCATACGGCTCGTTCTTGCGGCGCGCCACGATCGGCCGGTAGGCAGGCACATAGGCATCGCCGACGCTGCGCAGGAAGGCAAACGCCTGCTCGAAGCCGCCCTCGCTGAAATCGTCGAAGAACAGGCCGCCGATACCGCGCGGTTCGTCACGGTGTTTCAGGTAGAAATAGTCGTCGCACCATTTTTTCAGGCGCGGGTAGAGATCTGCGCCGTGCGGCGCGCAGGCATCACGGGCGACGCGGTGCCAGTGCACGCAGTCCTCGTCGTAGCCGTAGTACGGCGTCAGGTCGAAGCCGCCGCCGAACCACCACACCGGTGCCTCACCGTCTTTCTCGGCGACGAACATCCGCACGTTGGCGTGCGAGGTCGGCACCATCGGATTGCACGGGTGGATGACCAGCGACACGCCCATCGCCTGCCAGCTGCGGCCCGCGACTTCCGGCCGGTGTGCGGTTGCCGACGGTGGCAGCGCGGTGCCGTGGACATGCGAGAAGTTCACCCCGCCCTTCTCGATCACCGCGCCGTTCGCCAACACGCGCGTGCGGCCGCCACCGCCCTGCGGCCGCGTCCACGCGTCCTCCCGGAAGCGGCCGGTGCCGTCCTCAGCCTCGAGTTCCGCGCAGATGCGGTCCTGCAACCCGAGCAGGTAGTTTTTCACCGCGGCGATATCGGGGTTGCTCATTGCAGTTCCATGGCTCGTTTACGGGCGGCTTTCTGGGTGCGGGCTGTACGCGGAGGGAAATCAGGCCGGCCGCATGACGCGGCCGGTCGCGAGATCACGGATTACCGTTGGCTTGCGGGCGCCACCGGTGTCGCCGGCAACGATGCCATCGACCCGCGAACCGAAACGCAACCGGACACCAATGGCGCTGCGTGCCGGCGGGTGGCCGGCGGGATTGGCCGAGGTCGAGACCAGCGGCCCGCCGAACGCCAGGCACAGCGCCCGTACCACCGGGTGTGCGGAGACCCGGACCGCCACCTTGGTGCTGTTCCCGGTGATCCACGCGGGAAAGACGCCGTTGTTGTCCACCAGCCAGGTATTGGGACCCGGCCAGGTCGCATCCAGTTGCGCCCGCGCGGAAGCCGGTAACGGCGCCAGCAACGACGCCAGTTGCGCCATGTCGGCGGCGACCACGATCAAACCCTTTTCCACCGGTCGCCGCTTGAGCGCCAGCAGGCGGGCAACCGCGCGCTGGTCAAAGGGATCGCAACTGAATCCCCACACCGCCTCGGTCGGGCACGCCAGGATGCCGCCGGCCAGGAGGGTCTCGGCGGCCAGTCGCAGGCGGAAGGTGCTGGGTACGGCAGTCATGCGCGACAGGTTACCAGTCGATGTTCGGCCGGAACACGATGGTGAAGTCGTCGACCCGCTGGTTGGCCAGCGACCCGGTGTACTTGGCCCGGTCCTCGAAAATGACGCCGAAATCCAGCTGGGCGGCAAATCGCCAGCGACGGAACGGGAACTTCTTGCCGAAAATCACTTCCTGGCGCAGGAAGTCCCAGTTCTCGCGGGAAGATTCCGTCATCAGCTCGATCGACGAGTTGCGCAGGAAACTGAAGACCGGGCCGCCAAAATCGAGGTTGTCGCGGCGGAAGCCCACGTACACCACGTCCTTGATCTCGGGGTTGCCGTGGTTCTTGAACCCGGTGCGGAAACTCCAGGCCAGCTTGTCGTCGCGGAATTCCCGCTCGCCCTTGAGCTTCCACTCGAACTCCCACCAGTCGTCGTCGATCAGGTAGTTGCTGCGCAGGTGTTTCTTGCCATACGAGACCAGGTAACCCATGTAGCCACGATTCTGCCGGCGCTTGCGGTCGCCTTCGCGCGTAAACGACATCTCGCCGCCGACGAATGCCGAAACCGCCCAGGGCTCCTGGTAGCCGGCAGTGAGGCCCTCGATGATGTTGAGTTCGTCGCCGGCGAAATCGCCGATCACGAAATCCTGGTAACGATCCGGATGGTCGGCGCGCAGCCAGGCGCCGGCGGCCGGCAACGGGTAGACGCTCGCCTCCAGCAGCAACACGCGCGGCCGCAAGGACTCGCGGAACAGCGTCTTGTACACCTCCGGCTCGCGCATCGATCCGCCGTCAGGCACCGCGCGATCATCGAGCGGGATCGAGAGCGCGGCGTTGCTGTAATAGGCGTCCAGTTCCCAGAGAAACTCGACGCCGCCGGCGGCTGCGCGCGCGCCGGTCGCCAGCATGGCCAGCAGGACCAATGCCGGGATGCGCAGGAGCGGGATCTGGCGGAAAGACATCGGCCGGGGACACAGCAACAACCCGCCAACATGGCGGATACCGCCCGCGAGTGTGCAGAGGGCGGCGTGCGCCCGCAAGCCGGGCCGGCCGCTAGGACGCCGCGTGCCCGATGCGACTGGCTGCGGCCGCCGCCGGCTGCCAGAGACCGCCCGGCAATGCATGCACCACGTCACGCAGCAACAGGTCGTTGAGCAACATCGCGATGCGGGCGGCGCCCAGCCCGGTTTGCGCCGCCAGGTCGTCGACCACGCTCCCGGCCGGCGACATCGCTGCCACCAGCCGGGCCTCGTCGGCGGCGAGCACCGGCGATGTGGCGGACCGGTTGCCGGCGGCCGGCAGCGGCCGGTCCGCCGGCGCCACGAAATGCGCCAGGGCTTCCATGATCTGCGCACTGGTTTCCACCAGCGTTGCACCTTCCCGGATCAACTGGTGGCAACCGCGCGAAGTCGGAGAATGGATGCTGCCCGGAATGGCGAACACCTCCCTGCCCTGCTCCGCCGCGAACCGGGCGGTGATCAGCGAGCCGGAATCCATGGCCGCCTCCACCACCAGTACGCCCAGCGACAAGCCGCTGATGATCCGGTTGCGCTGCGGAAAATGTGCGGCCAGCGGCTCGGTCCCCGGCGGCATCTCGGTAACGATGCACCCGCGCGCGCGGATGCGGTCCGCCAGCGCCACGTGCCGGCGCGGATACACCACGTCGGCACCGCAACCGAGCACCGCCACCGTCTCGCCGCCGGCCGCCAGCGCGCCCTCGTGGGCCATGGCGTCGATCCCCAGCGCCAGTCCGCTGGTAATGACGAAACCGGCTGCCGCCAGGTCGGCAGCGAAAGCGCGGGCTGCGGCGAGGCCCGACGGGCTGGCGTGGCGGCTGCCGACGATCGCCAGTTGCGGGCGCGCCAGCGCCGCCACGTTGCCGCGGCAGAACAGCAGCGACGGCGCCGACGACACCTCGGCGAGCAGGGCCGGATAATGCGTGTCGTCGCTCCACAGCAGCGAGGCATCGGCGGCGGCGAGGAACCGCAGCTCGGTCGAGGCCAGCGCACGCAATTCGTCGGTACGCGCGCACACGCGCAGCAGAAGGCGCCGCATGTCCGGCGGCAATTCCTCGCACATCGACAGCGCGTGGCTCACCGAGCCACAGGCCAGCAACACCGTGCGCAGCAGGCGCGGGCTACCGCCCGGCATGCGCAGCAAGGCCAATCGCAACAACTCTTCCCGCGACGGAAATTCCCGTGCCGTCGCCGCCTGTTCACCCTTCATCCCCGCCTCCTGCAGAGCCAAAAAAAACCGCCCCGGTTCCCCGGGGCGGTTTCATTGTCTCGTACGGGCCGGGCCCGCGGCGGCGTGGTTACTCGATGACGGTCGGCGGGACGAGCAGGTCGCCGCGCGCGATCGGGCGCGTCGAGCGGGTCACCAGCGCGTAGGACACCTTCTCGAAGGAGCGGAACACGATGACCATCGCGGCGTTCACCGGCGGCAACTCGACGATGTCGCCACGCGCGCGGTCACGAACCACCTCGCCACGCTGCATCACCGAGAACACGTGACCCGGGGAAACCTGGTCGCGCTCGCCCTTGTTGATGACGATCACGTCGTTGCGGGCGCCGGAACCGATCGAGCCCATGACCTGGACGACGCGTGCACGCATGCCCTCCGGCGCCGGGCGCGGCATGAAGGTCGACTGGATCTTGCGCGGATCGTCGAGCAGCAACTTGTCCTGCACGCGCAGTTCCTCGCGCGAGGACAGCACGGTCATCGTCGCCACGTCCTTGTCGGTGCTGACGATGTGTACGGCGCCGACCTTGGTGGCTTCGTAACCGAGCAGTTCCTTGGTTTCCGGATCGATGTACTGCGGACCCTGGCGGTATACGCCGTAGTCGGGATAAGCGGCATCCCACTGCGAGGCGAGTTCGCGGGCGTAGACGGTGTCGCCGCGACCCATGATCACGCGATCATCCGAACCGGCCAGCAGGTACGGCGCCATCTTCAACTGGTCGGAGGTGACGACCCGGCTGTCGTTCAGGAAAGACTTGATGGCGGAAAGCGGAATCGTCGGGATCGCCGACTCGTAGGCCTGTTCACGGATGCGCGGGCGCAGTTTCACGGTCTTGCCGTCCGGCATCACCTCGGCGACGGCGCCGCCGGCAACCGAGCTGACGGCCTGGCCGGCAACCGCATCGACCATCAGCGACGGCTTGCCGTCCTTCCACACCAGGCGCAGCGTCTGTCCCGGGTAGATCAGGTGCGGGTTGGCGACCTGCTCGTTGATGTGCCAGACCTCCGGCCACTGCCAGGGGTTGACCAGGAATTTTTCGGAAATGCCCCAGAGCGTGTCGCCCTGCTGCACCACGTAGGTCGTCGGGTGATCGGGATTGATCGCGACGGTGTCCGCCGAAGCCGCGTCATCCGCAGCGTATGCGGAGCCCATCAGGCAGCCTGCGACCAGGAGAGCCTGCCCGGCGAATCGTTTGATCATGGGGAGAATCCCTTTATCATTCTTGGAGTTTTCCAGCCCGTCAGGACCTAGGGTCCGGGCCCGATATTATCAATGCGATCATTGCGTTAGCAAGCAAATCTCCAGCGGCTTCTAAAGCTTGGCCGCCGGTAACCCCCCGCAGCAGGCACCCGAGTCGACATGGCCCTCCTCGAGATCCTCGAGTTCCCCGATCCCCGGTTGCGCACCAGGGCCGCCCCGGTCGAGCAGGTCGACGATGCCCTGCGGGCGCTGATCGACGACATGTTCGAAACCATGTATGCCGCACCGGGCATAGGCCTGGCTGCGACCCAGGTCAATGTTCACAAACGGCTGCTGGTGATCGACATTTCGGACGAGAAAAACCAGCCAATGGTCTTCATCAACCCGGAATTTGAGCCGATCTCCGGCGAACAGGAGTACAACGAAGGCTGCCTGTCCGTCCCCGGCTATTATGACAACGTCACCCGCCACGACCGCATCCGGGTCCGGGCACTGGACCGCCTCGGCCAGCCGTTCGAGCTCGAGGCGGACGGGCTGCTGTCGGTCTGCATCCAGCACGAAATGGACCACCTGGACGGCAAGCTGTTCGTCGACTACCTGTCCCGGCTGAAGCGGGACCGGGTGAAGACGAAGCTGGAAAAGGAGCGGGCGCGCCGCGCCTGACCCCTTGCCACCGCTCCCCGCACCTTCCCCCGCCCCGCTGCGCCTGGCCTTTGCCGGGACGCCGGACTTCGCCCGGGCCACCCTCGACGCCCTGCTGTCCTCGCGACACCCGGTGCTGGGTGTCTGGACCCAGCCTGACCGCCCGGCCGGCCGCGGCCAGAAACTGGCGATGAGCCCGGTCAAGGAACGGGCGCTGGCCGCCGGCCTGCCGGTGTTCCAGCCGCAGACGCTGAAATCCCCGGAAGCCCAGGCCGAGCTGGCAGCGCTGCAGCCGGACCTGCTGATCGTGGTGGCCTACGGCCTGCTGCTGCCGAAGGCCGTGCTCGACATTCCCCGCCTCGGCTGCCTGAACGTGCATGCCTCGGTGCTCCCGCGCTGGCGCGGCGCGGCGCCGATCCAGCGCGCCATTGCCGCCGGCGACCGCGAGACCGGCGTCACCATCATGCAGATGGATGTCGGCCTCGACACCGGCGACATGCTGCACATCGTGCGCACGCCGATTGCCGACGACGACACCGGCGGCACGCTGCACGACCGGCTGGCCGCACTCGGCGCGCAGGCGCTGCTGGAAGTGCTCGACGATTTCCCGCGCTTTTTCGCGGCAAGGCAGCAACAGGACGACTCGCAGGCGAACTACGCGCACAAGCTCAGCAAGGACGAGGGCTGCATCGACTGGATGCGCGACGCCGGCCACATCGTCAACCTGGTGCGCGCCTTCGACCCGTGGCCGGTAGCGCACACCACGCTGCGCGGTGACACCGTGCGCATCTGGTCGGCGGTACGCGACGACAGCGCGCGCGGCGATGCGCCGGGCGTGGTCACTGCCGTCTCGCGTGACGGCATCCGCGTTGCCTGCGGCTCGCGGGGAGAGCAGGGCGTGCGCATCACCCGCGTGCAGATGCCGGGCAAGCGGGCGATGAGCGTCGCCGACCTGGTCAACGGCAATGCCGACGCGATCCGCGCCGGCGACGTACTCGGCAGCGCATGATCCCGCCACCATGAGTAACCCGGAATGAACGCACACGGCGGCAATGTCCGCGCCGAGGCCGCCCGCCTGCTGCTGGCCATCCTGCCGGCGGAAGGGCAGGGCGGGCACTCGTTGTCCGAGCGCCTGCCGCCGGCGCGCGAGAAAAGCTGCGACCCGCCGCTGCTGCAGGAAATCGCCTACGGCGTCTGCCGCTTCCACAATACGCTGTCCTGGCTGGTGAACCGCCGGTTGCAAAAACCGCTGGCGGCGAAGGATCGCGACATCGAATTGCTGCTGCTGATCGGCGTGTTCCAGTTGCTGCACACGCGCATTCCCGACCACGCGGCAATCGGCGAAACCGTCGCCGCCGCGCGTGTGCTTGGCAAGGACTGGGCGACCGGCTTCCTCAACGCGGTACTGCGCCGCGTGCAGCGCGAGCGCGACGGCATCGCCGCCGAGATTGCCAGCGCCAGCGACCCGGTGCGGCTGTCGCACCCGTTGTGGTTCGTCGACATGGTGCGCGCCGACTGGCCGCAGCAATGGGAAGCGATCCTCGCCGCCAACAACGCGCGGCCGCCGTTCTGCCTGCGGGTGAACACGCGACGGACCACGCGCGACGAATACCTGGCCCGGCTACGGGAGGCGGAATTCACGCCGGCGGCCACGGCGCTGTCGCCGGATGGCATCCGGCTCGCGCAGGCCTGCGATGTCTACGCACTGCCCGGTTTTGCCGCCGGCGACATCTCGGTGCAGGACGAGGCGGCGCAACTCTGCGCATTGCTGTTCGACGCGCTGCCCGCGGACGCCCGCATTCTCGACGCCTGCGCGGCGCCAGGCGGCAAGACAGCACACCTGGCCGAGCGCCATCCCGAGGCGCGCATCCTCGCGCTCGACATCGACGAACGCCGCGCCCGCCGCATCGACGACAACCTCGAGCGCCTCGGGCTGGCAGCGAAGGTGCAGGTGGCGGACGCCGGCGGGGAAGGGTGGTGGGACGGCACGCCGTTCGACGCCATCCTGCTCGACGCGCCCTGTTCGGCCACCGGCGTGATCCGCCGCCACCCGGACAGCAAATGGCTGCGAAAAAAGGGTGATATTGCTAAACTCGCGCGCCAACAACGCGCGCTGCTCGACGCGCTGTGGCCGAAGCTCCGCCCCGGCGGCACGCTGGTTTACGCGACCTGCTCGGTATTGCGCGACGAGAACGAGCGGGTGGTTTCCGCCTTCGTGGCGGCACACGCCGACGCCGTGGTCGACCCGGTGCCGGCGGCGTGGGAAGGGCAGGGGATTGATAGCGGATGCGGGTTGCAGTTGCTGCCCGCGGACAATGGCCCGGACGGCTTTTTCCTTTGCCGCCTGCGGCGCGCCGGCTGATCGTGATGCCTGCTGAACACCCATGTAAGGGAGTGCACGGCCAACCATGAAGATCATCATCCTCGGCGCCGGCCAGGTGGGCGCCTCGCTGGCGGCCAGCCTCGCCAGCGAGGCCAACGACATCACGGTCGTGGACTCCGACGGCGACCGCCTGCGCGAACTCTCCAACACCCTCGATATCCGCACCGTGCAGGGCCATGCCTCGCACCCGAACGTGCTGCGCGAGGCCGGCGGCGCCGACGCCGACATGCTGATCGCGGTCACCAACAGCGACGAGGTGAACATGGTGGCCTGCCAGGTCGCCTACACCTACTTCCGCACGCCGACCAAGATCGCCCGCGTCCGCTCGACCAACTATTTCTCGCGCAAGGGCCTGTTCGGCGACGAGGGCATCCCGATCGAGGACGTGATCAGCCCCGAGCAGGTGGTCACCAACTACGTGAAGCGGCTGATCGAGCATCCCGGCGCGCTGCAGGTGCTGAGTTTTGCCGACGGCAAGGCGCAGCTCGTGGGCACCCGTGCCGTGCACGGCGGTCCGCTGGTGGGCAATCCGCTGTCGGCGATCCGTCGCCACATGCCGTCGATCGAGACGCGCGTCGCCGCGATTTTCCGCCGCGACCGGCCGATCGCCCCGGAAGGCAATACCGTGATCGAGGCGGGCGACGAGGTGTTCTTCCTCGCCGCCACCGCCGACATCCGGGCGGTGATGAGCGAGCTGCGGCGCATCGAGGACAACTACAAGCGCATCATGATCGCCGGCGGCGGCAACATCGGCGAGCGCCTCGCGGAAGCGATCGAGACGCGCTACCAGGTCAAGGTGATCGAGCGCAACCCGGGCCGCGCGCGCAAGCTGGCGTCGTCGCTGTCCAAGGCGGTGGTGATCCAGGGCGTGGCGGCAGACAAGCAATTGCTGCTGGAAGAGAACATCGAGGACGTCGATGTCTTCTGCGCGCTCACCAACGACGACGAGGCGAACATCATGTCGGCGATGCTGGCGAAGCGCCTCGGCGCCCGCAAGACCATCGCCCTGATCAACAATCCCGCCTATGTCGACCTGCTGCAGGGCGACGACATCGACATCGCGTTCTCGCCGCAGCAGGCGACGCTGGGCATGCTGCTGGCGAAAGTGCGGCGCGGCTCGGTGTCCACCGTCCACTCGCTGCGCCGCGGCGCCGCCGAGGCTATCGAGATCGTCGCCAAGGGCGATCGCAAGGCCTCACGGGTGGTTGGCCGCCGGATCGACGAGATCGACCTGCCAGAGGGCTGCACCATCGGTGCCGTGGTCCGCAAGGAGCAGGTGATGATGGGCCATGATGACGTGGTGATCGAAACCGAGGACCACGTGATCGTGTTCGTGGTCGACAAGAAGCGGATCCGCGACGTCGAAAAGCTGTTCTCCGTCGGCCTGGGATTCTTCTGACATGCAGTTCGCCGCCGCATTCCGCGTGCTGGGCCTGCTGCTGATGCTGTTCAGCCTGTCGCTGGTGCCGCCAATCGGCATTTCGCTGTGGTTCCGCGACGGCAACCTGATGGCGTTCATCGACACCCTGGTGTTCACGCTGATCGCCGGCATCCTGATCTGGCTGCCGACCCGCCACGCCCGGCGCGAGCTGCGAACGCGCGACGGGTTCTTCATCGTCACCCTGATGTGGGCGGGCATGAGCGCGTTCGCGGCGATCCCGTTCATGCTCACGCCCGAGCTCTCCGCCAATTACGCCGATGCCTTCTTCGAGGCGATGTCCGGCCTGACCACCACCGGTGCGTCGGCGTTCTCCGGTCTCGACAAGTTGCCGGAGTCGATGCTCTGGTACCGGCAGCAACTGAATTTCATCGGCGGCGGCGGCGTCATCGTGCTGGCCATCGCCGTGTTGCCGATGCTCGGCATCGGCGGCATGTCGCTGTTCAAGGCGGAGTCCGCCGGGCCGATGAAGGATTCCAAGCTGACACCGCGCATCAAGGAAACCGCCAAGGCGCTGTGGTTCGTCTACGTCGGGCTGACGGTGCTGTGCGGGCTGGCCTACTGGTCGGCCGGCATGACGCTGTTCGATGCCGTCTGCCACGCCATGTCGACCGTCGCCACCGCCGGCTTTTCCACCCACGATGCCAGTTTCGGCTTCTGGGATGACTTCACCATCGAGATGATCGCGATCACGTTCATGCTGCTCGGCTCGCTCAACTTCGGCCTGCACTTCCTGGCCTGGCGGCACGTGCACAAGGGCCGGCCGGCTTTCGGCCTGTACTGGAACGACCCGGAATTCCGCTTCTTCATCGCCTTCGTGTCGGGAATCATCGCGCTGGTGACCGCTGGCCTGTTCATCCACGGCGCCTACCCGACCTGGACCGAATCGCTGCGCTACGCCGCGTTCAACTCGGTCAGCCTGATCACCTCGACCGGCTTCCTGACCGCCGACTTCGCCCAGTGGCCGGGCTACGTGCCCTGGCTGCTGGTATTCGCGTTCTTCTTCGGCGGGTGTGCCGGCTCCACCACCGGCGGCATCAAGGCCATGCGGTTCCTGCTGCTGACCAAGCAGGGCGTGCGCGAATTCCAGCGGCTGATCCACCCCAACGGCGTGTTCCTGGTGAAGGTCGGCGATGCCGTGGTGAGCGACCGCGTCGCCGAGGCGGTATGGAGTTTCATCAGCCTGTACATCCTGGTGACGCTGGTGCTGACCCTGCTGGTCATGGCCACCGGGGTACCGTTCGAGCTGGCGTTCTCCGGCATCGCCGCCAGTATCAACAACACCGGCCCCGGCCTCGGCGTACTGTCCGGCAACGTCTCCAGCATGAACGACACTGCCGTCTGGCTGATGTCGTTTGCCATGCTGGTCGGTCGTCTGGAAGTGTTCACCGTGTTGATCCTGCTGACGCCGATGTTCTGGCGCCGATGACCACTACCGGCACAACAAAAAGTACAAGGAACGTACCCATGACTGCGCTGGCCACCCGCGAAACGCTGACCGAGCAGATTGCCCGCCACCTCGGCCAGCAGATCATTACCGGCAAGTACCTGCCGGGGCAGAAGCTGAAGGAACTGGAAATTGCCCGCGAGCTCGACGTCAGCTCGAACACGGTGCGCGAGGCGTTCCACATCGTCGAGAAACGGCACCTGGTGTCGATCGAGCCACGACGCGGCGCGTTCGTCGCCGAGATCACCCCGCAGCAGGTCCGCGACCTCTACGACTTCATGTTCCTGCAGTTCAGCGAGCTGGCGCGGCGGGCGGCGATGGGCTGGCAGGAAAACGATCTCAAGGACTTCCTGTCGCTGGTCGCGCGCATGGGCGAGCAGTTGCAGGCAAACGAGGCAACGGCTTTCCACGCTACCGCCTTCGAATTCGTCACCGCGGCGCTTCGCTTCGCCAACAACCGCTATCTCGAGCAGTCGTTGCTGGACCTGGTCCCGGAACTGCAACGCTGCTCGTACATCGCGCTGCAGGCGGAGACGAGCGAGATGGACGTTTCCTACGCGCTGTTCCAGCGGATCATCGAGACCATGCTCAAGCGCGATGCCGACGCGGCAGCAGCAGCGGCCCGCGCCTACGGCGAGAGCCAGTGCCGGATCGTGCTGAAGGCGCTCGGCGCGAACGCCTAGGGCATCTGCAGGTGCCGGCGCGCAAGTTCGCCGGCGTCGAACACCAGCTCCTGCATCAACCGTTCCGCGCGCTCCGGCTGCCGGCGGATGATCGCGTCGGCAATCATCCGGTGCAGGGTGTGCTGCCGGCGGAAGTCGTCGGCGCCGTACCACTGCAGCGCGCCGGCATTCACCACCGGTATGTTCTGGGCGTCGCGCGCCACCCGCACCAGCAATTCGCTGTGGGTGGTGAGGATGGTGATCACGTGGAAGCGACGATCCATGTCGCGCCAGGCATCGAGGTCGTCGCCGGGCAGGCGGCCGCGAGCCAGCAGCTCGTCGCCCTCGGCGAGCACCGCCTCGAGTTTCTTCCGGGTCTTGTCGTCGATGCCGCGCTCGGCGAGCAGCCGCACGCCGATGCCCTCCATCGCCGCGCGCACGCGGAACGCCACCTGGATGTCCTCGGCGGTGAAGCGCTTCACGCTGTAGCCGCGGTTGGGGCTGTAAACCAGCAGGCCATCCTCGGCGAGGATGCGCAGCGCCTCGCGCACCGGGGTGCGCGAGACCTGCATCTGCTCGGCCACCGCCACTTCCTGCAGGCGCTCGTCCGGGGCGAACTCGCCGCGCAGGATGCGCGTGCGCAGCGAGTCGGCGACGGTAAGCGACAGCGGCCTGGCGGCGTCGTTCATCGGCGTCCTGCCGTCACCGCCCGAGGATCGAGCGGGCAATGATTTCCTTCATGATCTCGCTGGTACCGCCGTAGATGCGCTGGATGCGCGCATCGACGTAATCGCGCGAGATCGGGTACTCCTGCATGTAGCCGTAGCCGCCGAACAGCTGCAGGCACTCGTCGGCCACCTTGCCCTGCAGCTCGGTGCTGGTGTACTTGGCGGTCGAGGCTTCCACCGCACCCAGCTCACCGCGATCGTACTTGTCGTTGCACTGGGCCACGTAGGCCTTGTTCACCGCCAGTTGCGCATGCAGCTCGGCGAGCTTGAAGCGGGTGTTCTGGAAGCTGGCAATCGGTTGCCCGAACGCCTTGCGCTCCTGCACGTAGGCGATGGTGCGCGCCATCATGCCCTCGATCGCGCCGATGGCGCCGACCGCGAGGATCAGCCGCTCGCGCGGCAGCTCGTTCATCAGGTTGGCGAAGCCCTTGCCGACGCCGCCGAGTACCTCGTCCTTGCCGACCTTCACGTCCTGGAAGAACAGCTCGGAGGTGTCGGCCGCGTGGTGGCCCATCTTTTCCAGGTTGCGGCCACGCTGGAACCCCGGCAGCTTGCAGTCGACGGTGAACAGGGTGATGCCCCTGGCGCCGGCGTTCGGATCGGTCTTGGCGGCGAGCACGATGACATCGCAGTGCTGGCCGTTGGTGATGAACGTCTTCTGGCCGTTAATGACCCAGCTGTCGCCCTCGAGTACCGCGCGCGACTTCATGCCCTGCAGGTCGGAGCCGGCACCCGGCTCGGTCATGCCGATGGCGCCGACGGCTTCGCCGCTGACCATCTTCGGCAGCCACTGCTGTTTCTGCTGCTCGCTGCCCAAGTGCAGGATATACGGCGCGACGATGTCGCTGTGCACCGACACGTTCGACGCCAGTGCGCCGAAGCCCATGCGGGCGATCTCCTCGATGATCACCGTCGACAGCCGGAACGGCGCGCCGATGCCGCCGTACTGCTCCGGCACGTCGACGCACAGGTAGCCGGCTTCGCCCAGCTTGTTCCACAGCGAGCGCGGGAAAATCTCGTCCTTCTCCCACTGGTTGTAATACGGCGCGACTTCCTTCTCGAGGAACTTGCGGACGCTGTCGCGGAACAGTTCGATCTCGGCGGCGTCGAGGGCGGGGGCCTGCTGGCTCATTGCGCGGTACTCCATGATTCCGGGGCGGATGATCTCGGGGCGGATGGTTCGCAGCGCGCGGGCGCGCCGGAAAGCGCGCGCATTCTACCCGCAGGCACCGCCACGCGGGATGGCGACCGTCCGGTCAACCCCACACCCCGCCCGGCTTGACCACCGCCAGGTAAACCACCAGCGGCATGAACACGATGATCAGCGGCGTGCTGACCTTCAGGAACGTCCAGTGCAGGCGGATGGCGCGGTCGTGTTTCTCCATCAGCCCCTGCCGGCGCAGCTTCGCCTTGTTGCCGCCGAAATGCGCGAGCCAGTAGTCGCAGATTTCCATCGGCACGAAGACCAGCACGACGATCGCCAGCTTGATCGCCATCCACACGAAGTCGAGATTCCACGGACCGATCCAGTACAGCAGCGGGCCGGTGACGAGGATCACCGGGAACGCGACGTGCTCGAGGATCGCACCCTTGTCGAACTGGTCGATGGCGAAGTTGCGGCGCTGGATCGCCACCGGATCATCGGGCTTCTTTTCCCATGCGAGGAACGCGCCCTTGACGTAGTACGAGTACGCCACCGAGGTGCTCCACGCCCAGATCATGACGAAGAACAGGTGGATGAACTTGATCTCGAGATACCAGGGAACCAGTGCTTCGCGAATCGTATCCAGCATATGCTAAGGTCTCGTTCGTTTTTTCGCGGGCAGCGCCCGGTATCTTCGCTTCAGGATCAGGTGAAAATGGAAATTCTTGCCAACATTCTCTGCACGCTGCTCGGCCTGTTCTTCCTCACTGCCGGCTGGATGAAGATCATCGGCACGAAGCACATGGTCGAGGAATTCGACAAGTTCCGCTTCCCGCACTGGCTGCGCGTACTTACCGGCTGCATCGAGGCCGTCGCCGCGCCGATGATGCTCGCCGTGTGGTGGTTCCCGGTCATCGGCGCCCTCGGTTCGCTCATCATGTGCCCGGTGATGGTCGGCGCCGCGTGGACCAACTTCGTGAAGCGGCCGCCGGCGTTCGGCTGGGGCACGGTGGTGATCCTCGTGCTCTGCGCGGTGCCGGTGGCGGTTTACGCGCCGCAACTCATCGAGGCGGCGCGCCCGTTCCTCTGACTGCTTACTCGAAACCCTTGCGCACCAGCCACTCGTGGCAGGCGAGGGTCGCCTGCTTCAACTGCTCCGGCTGGCCGAAGTAGTAGTGGTTGGCGCCCTGGATTTCCTTCATTTCCTTGTTGCCGTGCTTCACCGCGTCGAACAGGCGATGGGTGTGTGACGGCGTGCAGGCGTCGTCGGCGGTGTTGCCGATCACCAGCACCGGCTTGCTGATGCCGGCAGCGGCCTTGAGGCCGTTGCAGTTGGTGTAGTCGTAGCTCCACTGGCTCATCCAGCCGCGCAGCGTGTTGAAGCGCGCCAGCGCCACCGGCCCGTTGTTGACGATGCGCGGATCGCCCAGGTAGCACCAGTTCGGCTTGCGCTCGTTCGGATCCTGGGTCGGGTCCAGCCAGCGCACGTCGCACATGGTGCGGTGGGTGATGAACGCGAACTCTTCCTGGAAGCGCTGCTGCTTGCGGAAGTCTTCCAGCTTCTGCTGCACCCAGGCGGTGATCTTGCGGTTGCGGGCCACCTGCGCGGCGCGGAATTTTTCGACGAAGGCCGCGGTGTAGGCGGGCTGGTTCGGGCAATTGGCGTTGTAGATGTCGAGCTCGAGGTTGGTCTTCTCCGGATCGTTCTCGTCGATCACCGACGGGTCCATCCACTCGGTCAGCGTCAGCGCGCGCGAAATGTGCGCGGCCAGCAGCATCACGCCGTCGGCGGGGATCAACCCTTTCTTCGTCAGGTCATACGGATCGCCGGCCGGGGTGTGGGTGATGGTCGGGTTCTCTGCCTGCGACTGGTAAAAGTTCGACAGCGAACCGCCGCCGGACCAGCCGGCCAGCACGACCTGCTGGTAGCCGAGGCGCTCCTTCGCATCCTTCACGCAGGCGCCGAGGTCGGCGGCGACCTTTTCCATGATCAGCGCCGAATCGGTTCCGCGGTAGCGCGAGTTGCAGTAGATGACGTGGTGGCCGGCCTTTGCCAGCGCGGAAACCATCGGCAGGTACGCGCCGCCGCCGATCGGGTGCATGAAGATGATCACCGTCTTCGACGGCTTGTTCTTCGGCTTCAGCAGGTGCGCTTCCAGCGCGACGAAATCCATCGGGCCGGCGTAGGTGTCCTTGAACTCGCTCTTCTCGACGTAACCGACGAGGTAGGGGATGCGCTCGTATTCAAACTTTTCCACGATCTGGATTCCTTTTTTGCAGGAGCCCTTTCAGGGCGACCAACATTGTCCGGGTGACATTCGGCCCGGCGGGGCGGCTGCAGTTATTGCGGCTTGTGGTGCGGTTTCGCTTCGTTTTTCATGCCGGAGAGATCGACCTTGCCCATGTCGACGCCGCGCATGTCCAGCGGTTCGGCGCCGAACTTCTTCACCTTGCGCTCGCGGGTCATGGCGGTCCACTTCGCCAGGATCTCCTTGGCCTCGGCGGATTCGTGGGCGCAGATCTCGGTGTACTTCGGGTCCTTGACGGTGATTTCCACCTGGATGCCGTTCGGGTCGTACATGTAGATCGAGTGGATGAACCCGTGGTCGATGGCGCCGAAGCAGGGACGACCCATCTTGTTGATGCGGCGGCGCCAGGCCTTCAGCTCTTCCATCGTGTCGCACTCGAAGGCGATGTGCAGGTCGAAGCCGTGGCGGGCGCGGAAGGTGGTCTCGTTGATGTCGTCGTCGGGCGAGTCGAAGAAGGCGATGAAATTGTTGTCGCCCATCTCGAAGAACAGGTGCATGTAGTCGCACTTGCCCGGCATGCCCGGGGCCTCGTCGAACACCATCGCCATGCGCAGCGGGAAGCCCATGACGTCCTCCCAGAACCAGCGCGTCTGCTCGGCGTCCCGGCAGCGGTAGGCGACGTGGTGGATGTGGTGCAGCGGGGTCTTGAGGGTGACTTGCGGCTTCTCGGCCGCGGGAGTGGCGGTGGTGGTCATGGCAGCCTCCGGTGGGGGAGGGTGCCGGGTCCGGCACCCCTTCGAACTGGCCGGATTGCATACAATCCGGGGGTAGGGCAGTCTATATCGCGCCTTTCTGGGCCGTAAACCCCCATTCGTCAGCCATCTGTGTATACATAAGCCATGAATTACAGCCGTTACCGCCACATCGCCACCGCCCGCCGGGGCCGCGTCCTGACCTTGACCCTGAACCGCCCGGAGGTCCTGAACGCCATCAACGACGACCTCCACGAGGAGCTCGGCTCGATCTTCTACGACGTGGCGAAGGACCCGGACTGCGACGTGGTGGTGCTGACCGGCGCCGGCCGCGCCTTCTGCGCCGGCGGCGACCTGCAGGAGATGAAGAAGAACCTGGACGCCGGCCGTGGCGACTACATGAGCCACGTCACCGCCAAGCGGATCATCTTCTCGATGCTGGACCTGGAGAAGCCGCTGATTGCACGCGTCAACGGCCACTGCATGGGCCTGGGCGCCACGCTGGCGCTGTTCTGCGACCTGATCTACATGGCCAACAACGCGCGCATCGGCGATCCGCATGTCTGCGCCGGCGTCGTTGCCGGCGACGGCGGCGCGGTGATCTGGCCACAACTGATCGGCTACGCGCGCGCCAAGGAGTACCTGTTCACCGGCGACCACATCAAGGCGGACGACGCGGCGAAGATGGGCCTGATCAACCATTCGGTTGCGCCGGAAGAACTCGACGCTGCGGTGTACGGGATGGCCGAGCGCATCGCCAACGGCGCCCGCGACTCGATCCGCTGGACCAAGGTCGTCACCAACATCGGTCTCAAGCAACTTGCGCATTCGATCATGGATCCATCGGTCGCCTATGAATGGCAGACGTTCCGCGGCGCGGACCACAAGACGGCGGTGGATGCGTTCGTGAAGGGCGAGAAGCCCGACTTCGCCGGCAACCGCCGCTGACCCGTCCTTGACGACGTGGCGGCATCGCCGGAAGATGCCGCCCGTCATTGGGGAGTAGCCGCCCGCCGTCACCGGCGGAGCCCGCGTCAACACACTTGGCCCACAGGCCATGGCGCCGGCGGTTTCCGAACCTGGCAAGACCTTTGACCTCGTTGCCTCCGGACTGGCCGGGGAGCGGCGCGGTCATTCGTCTGCGGTCCGGCCAGGGAGCATTTCGATGGAAGCCTTCCTCGTTTCAACCGGCATCGTTGCCCTCGCCGAGATCGGCGACAAGACCCAGCTGCTCGCCTTCATCCTCGCCGCGCGTTTCCGCAAGCCGGTGCCGATCATTCTCGGCATCCTGGTTGCCACGCTGCTCAACCACGGTGTTGCCGGCGCACTGGGCGCCTGGATTTCCTCGTTGCTGTCGCCGGACGCGCTGCGCTGGATCCTCGGTGCATCCTTCCTCGCGATGGCGGCGTGGATCCTGGTGCCGGACGAGTTCGACGAGTCCGAGGCGAAGCTCACCCACCACGGCATCTTCCTCACCACGCTGATCGCGTTCTTCCTCGCCGAGATGGGCGACAAGACGCAGATCGCCACCGTGGCGCTGGCGGCGCAGTACCAGGCGCTGGCCTGGGTAGTGGCGGGCACCACGCTGGGGATGATGATCGCCAACGTACCGGCGGTGATTTTCGGCGAGCGCATCGCGCAGCGGATGCATCCGAAGCTGGTGCACGGCATCGCCGCGGCGATCTTCGCGGTGCTCGGCATCGCCACCCTGGCCGGCGTCGACCGGCTGCTGGGATTCTGAGCACGGAGCGGCGGCGGTGAACACGGACTGGCTGGGCTACATCGCGGCGTTTTGCACCACGGTGGCGTTCGTGCCACAGGCCTGGCAGGTGTATCGCACGCGGCAGACGCAGGACCTGTCGCTGGGGATGTTCCTGCTGTTCACCACGGGCGTTGCGCTGTGGCTGTGGTATGGCGTGCGCATCGGCAGCATGCCGATCGTGATCGCCAACATTTTCACGTTGACGCTGGCGGGGTACATCCTGGCGATGAAGCTCGGCGAGAAGCGGCGCGCGGCGCGTGACGAGCGCGAAGGCTGAAGCCGGCACGATCCGCTTTTGCTCTTGCCGGGATCGGCCGCAGGCCGAAATCAGCGCGGCCTGGCAGGATGTAACGTCAACAGCGGGCTTTGCTTGTTGCGTACTTCAGTGTGGCGGCGGGGTGCCGGTCCGTTCCGGCGGCTGAGTGTCTCGTCGGTTGCGTTGCAGTGTTGTCGTGAGCCCTGACCCCTCGGCGCAACCTTCCCTCGACACAGGCCGCCTCCACGGACCGCCACCCCGCCGCGTGAAGGACGGACTGCGCGCTCGCAGGAAGAGCAAAAGCAGAATCGGTGCCACTTTCCCGATGCTGCACTGCGGCCGATCCCGGTTGAAGCTGGAGCGCACACCGGAACCTACAACGTCTCCAGCCTCGCATACTGCGCAATCAACCACTTCGCACCCGCATCGTCGAAGTTGATCTGCACCCGCGCATTGCCGCCACTGCCTTCGCACTGCAGCACGATCCCCTCGCCGAATGTCGGGTGCCGCACCCGCTGGCCAAGTCGATACGCTGACGGCTGCGCAAACGGGTAGGCACCGGAAGTACCCAGCGGCCGCGAGATGCGCGCGCTGGCCAGCCGCACCTCGTGCACCAGTTCCGGCGGGATCTCGCGCAGGAAGCGCGACGGCGCGTTGTACTTCTCCTCGCCGTACAGCCGCCGGCTCTCGGCACGGGTCAGTACCAGTCGCTTCATCGCCCGGGTGATGCCGACGTAACAAAGCCGGCGCTCTTCCTCCAGTCGCCCGGCCTCGTCGGCCGATTGCGATGACGGGAAAACGCCTTCCTCCAGCCCGACCAGGAACACCAGCGGGAATTCGAGGCCCTTGGCGGCATGCAACGTCATCAGTTGCACCGCATCCTCATCCGCCTCGGCCTGGGTGTCGCCGGCTTCCAGTGCCGCGTGGTTGACGAAAGCGGCAAGCGTCGGCTCGCCGCCGTCTTCCGGCGAAAACTGGCGGGCAGCGGAAACGAGTTCGCGCAGGTTTTCCACCCGCTGCTCGCCGCGTTCGCCTTTCTCGGTGCGGTGGAACTCCAGCAGGCCGGAATTCTTCAGCATGCGCTCGGTGAGCTCGCCGAGGTCGAGCCCGCGCACGTCGTCGGCGAGGCCGTCGATGGCGTCGATGAAACCCTTCACCGCGCTGGCAGCCCGCGCCGGCAGGATGGCGGCGCCTTTCCGCTCCGGATCCGGCCGCGTGCATTCCAGTGCCGCCCGCCACAACGTGATCTTCTGCGCGCGCGCATGCTCGCGCAGCGTCTCCAGCGTCTTCTCGCCGATCCCGCGCGGCGGCACGTTGACCACCCGCTCGAACGCCGCGTCCGAATCGCGGTGCTCGATCAGCCGCAGGTAGGCCATCGCATTGCGGATTTCCAGCCGCTCGAAGAAGCGCTGGCCGCCATAGATGCGGTACGGCACGCCGGCGCGCAGGAAGGCTTCTTCCAGCACCCGTGACTGCGCATTGTTGCGATAGAGGATGGCGATCTCGGAGCGGGCCAGGCCGTGGGCAACCGCCTTGTTCGCCTCGTCGACCACGTAGCGCGCCTCGTCGGTCTCGTTGAAGGCCACGTACAGCGCGATCGGGTCGCCCTCGTGGCCGTCGGTCCACAGGTTCTTGCCGAGCCGCGCGCTGTTGTTGGCGATGACGTGGTTGGCGGCCTTGAGGATGATCGAGGTCGACCGGTAGTTCTGTTCCAGCCGCACCGTGTGGGCGTCGCGCCAGTCACGGTGGAACTGCTGGATGTTCTCGATGCGGGCGCCGCGCCAGCCGTAGATCGACTGGTCGTCGTCGCCGACCACGGTGATGGCGCCGTCGTCGCCGACCAGCTCGCGCAGCCAGGCGTACTGCACGGCGTTGGTGTCCTGGAACTCGTCGACCAGTACATGGCGGAAGCGGGTGCGGTAATGAAGACGCAACTGCTGGTCACCGCGCAGCACGTCCAGCGCGCGCAGCAGCAACTCGGCGAAGTCGACCAGCCCGGCGCGCGCGCAGGCGTCCTCGTAGGCGGCGTAGATCTGCACCATGGTGCGCAGGAAGTAATCCTCGCCAATGCCGTTGCGCACGATGTCCGCCGGCCGCTCGCCCTCGTCCTTGCGGCCGTTGATGAACCACTGCGCCTGCCTGGCCGGCCAGCGGTTCTCGTCGAGCTCCAGTTCGCGGATCACCCGCTTGACCAGCCGCAGCTGGTCGTCGCTGTCGAGGATCTGGAAGTTCTCCGGCAGCCCCGCCTCCCGCCAGTGCATGCGCAGGAACTTGTGGGCCAGCCCGTGGAAGGTGCCCACCCACATGCCGCCCACCGCGTAACCGAGCAGCTGCTCCAGCCGATGTCGCATCTCGCCGGCGGCCTTGTTGGTGAAAGTCACGGCCAATATGGCGTGCGGCGATAGTTGGCGCTCACCGATAAGCCAGGCAATGCGGTGGACCAGCACCCGGGTCTTGCCGGAGCCGGCGCCAGCGAGCACCAGCAGGTGGCGGGCGTCGGCGGTCACCGCCTCGCGCTGGCCGGCGTTGAGATGGGAGAGCAGGGGATGGGTCGGCATAGGGCGGCGATTATGCCCGGACAGCGGCCGGCGGCGGGGCATGGCCGCACCGGCGGATGCCGGCGTCGTGGCATCTACTTATAAGACTGCCAGCCGTCGGGACGTCCCTCCGTCAGTTTCCGTGCGCGTGATAGGCTTCACATTCTTTTTGAGACGGCAGCGCCATTAGTCGCTCGATGTCGGGGGGTAACCTCGACAGCAACAAGGCCAGGACAGGCCTGTGCCCGGACAGGAGTCACGGGGCGAATTCAGGGGTTCCAGGCCTTTGACCGAAGAACAGAAAAACAAGAACACGGATTCCCTCACGCTGCGCCCGTCCCGGCTTGATCCCCGCGGCCAGGTCGAGCATTTGCGGCTCCTGTACGACCACTTCTCCCCCGCCGCGCTGATCCATCCGCTGGCGGCGGTGGTGATCGCCTGGCTGTACTGGGATCACGGCACCGTCGAACACCGGACCATCGGCGTCTGGCTGGGGCTGTCGCTCGCGGCGCTGGTCGCCCGGGTGATCGCGGTGCAGGCCTTCCACCGGCTGCCGCCCTCGTCCGAAAAGCGAATGATGATCTACCGCCAGTTGGCGGTGGTCGGCGCGCTGCTGCTTGGCTCGCTGATGGGTTACGCCACCGTCGAGTTCAACCCGGTGCCGTTCGCGATGGACGAGGGTCTCGTCTACGACCAGGCCATCATGGTGGCGCTGCTCGGCGGCCTCGCCATCATCGGCGTCGCCAGTTACGCCGCGTACCTGCCCGCTTTCTTTGCCTTCGTGCTGCCGCTGATGCTGCCGGGCGGCGTCTATCTCGGGCTGTCCGGCAACCCGATCGGCGAGACGATGTTCTTCATCGACCTGCTGTTCGTCACCTTCCTCCTGTATGCCGGCCTGCGCATCAACCGCATCACCGAGGACGGCCTGGCGCTGCAGTTCCGCAACCAGTCGCTGATCAGTTACCTCGACCGCGCCCGCAGCGATGCCGAGGCACTCAACAGCAAGCTGGCGCGCGAGATCTTCGAGCGGAAGAAAGCACAGCAGGCGCAGAAGGATGCACACGACCGGCTGGAGTCGCTGGTCGAGGACCGCACCCGCGCGCTGCAGGACGCCTACGACGAGCTGGCGAAGAACCGCGAACGGCTGGCGCTGGCAATGGAAGCGTCCGACATCGGCCTGTGGGACTGGAACCTCGATACCGACGAGGTCTTCCACTCCAACTTCGACCGCATGCTCGGCTACAGCCAGGACGAGCTGAAGACCTTCAAGGGACACCTGCAGCCGCTGGTGCACCCGGACGATTTCCCGACCATCCGCCAGAAGATGATCAGCCACCTGAAGGGGCGCACCGCGCGCTACCACATGGTGTATCGCACGCGTCACAAGAACGGCAGCTGGCGCTGGGTGGAAGACGATGGCCGGGTGGTTGCACGCGACGACCAGGGCCACGTGCTGCGCATGATCGGCACCCGCCGCGACGTCACCGCGCAACAGGAAGCGGCGGAAGAGTTGCGGCTGGCCTCGCAGGTGTTCGATACCGCGACCGAAGCGATCATGATCTTCGACAGCCAGTTCCGCGCACTGAAGGTGAATGCCGTATTCGAGCGCATCACCGGTTACAGCAAGGAAGAAGTGGTCGGCAAGACGCTGGGCGAACTGAACCGGACCGAGCAGGCACGGCAGCAGTACCGCAAGATCGCGGTGTCGCTCGAATCGGACGGCACCTGGCAGGGCGAGTTGCTGGAAACGCGAAAGAACGGCGAGACCTATCCCGAGTGGCTGCAGATCTCGGCGGTGCGCGACGACTCCGGCCGTATCTCCCACTACGTGGCGATCTTCTCCGACCTCACCCAGCGCCACGAGGCCGAGGAGAAGCTGCGCTACCTGTCCAACTACGACCGCCTGACCGGGCTGGCCAACCGCACGCTGTTCCGCGACCGCCTGCACGCCGCGATTTCCCGGGCGCGCCAGACCCGCACCAACGTCGCGCTGCTGTACATGGATCTGGACCGCTTCAAGCAGGTCAACGACACCCTCGGCCACGAGTTCGGCGACAAGTTGCTGTACGCCGCCGCGACGCGCCTGATGGGCCTGGACATTCCCGCCGACACCATCTCCCGGATCGGCGGTGACGAGTTCACGGTGATCATCGAGGGTTACCAGGACCAGGCGCAGCTCGAGCAGATTGCCGGCCGCATCATCGAGGCCATCCGCGCGCCGTTCTACATCGACGACCACGAGTTGCTGCTCGGCGTGTCGATCGGCATCTCGCTGTTCCCGGACCACGCCAAGGAACTGCAGATCCTGATCAACGACGCCGACATCGCCGTCAACCAGGCCAAGCGGCTTGGCGGCAACACGGTGCAGTTCTTCGCCGGCGAGTTGCGCGTATCCAGCGTCGACCAGCTGGCGCTGGAAACCAGCCTGCGCAAGGCGATCTTCCGCAACGAGTTCATCGTTTATTACCAGCCGAAGTACGATCTCGCGCTGAACCGCATCACCGGCGTCGAGGCACTGGTGCGCTGGCAGCACCCGACCCACGGCATCCTCGCGCCGAAGGATTTCATCCCGCTGGCGGAAGAAACGGGCCTGATCGCCGCGATCGGCGAGATGGTGCTGGAACGGGCGGCGCGGCAGGTGAATACCTGGCGCGATCTCGGCCTGGGCAACATCAAGGTGTCGGTGAACCTGTCGGCGCACCAGGTGCGCAAGGGCAACCTGGTCGAGGTAATCGAGCGGGTGATCTTCAGTTCCGGCCTGCCGCCGGAGCAACTGGAGATGGAAATCACCGAGAGCCAGCTGATGGAAGACCTCGACGGCACCATCCGCATGCTGCAGCAGCTGCGCAAGCGCGGCATCGGCATCTCGCTGGATGACTTCGGTACCGGTTATTCCTCGCTGTCGTACCTCAAGCGCTTCCCGATCGACACCGTGAAGATCGACCAGAGCTTCGTGCGCGACCTGCACAAGAGCGACGACGATGCCGCCATCGTGCGCGCGATCATCGCCATGTCGCACAGCCTCGGCGTGAAGGTGGTGGCGGAGGGCGTGGAAAGCCCGGCGCACATGGAATTCCTGCGCAAGGCCGGCTGCGACGCCATCCAGGGTTACCTGATCGGCCGCCCGGTGCCGGAGAACGAGCTGATCCCGCTGCTGCGTTCACAGGGCGTCGCCTGAAACACTGCCTCGTTGTCGCCAATCCTGCCGCGGGTCGCCGTGGCAGTTCGTATGTCCAGGCCGTGGTCGACGCACTGCGTACGCACGGCGTCGAGGTCGAGGTCTACGAGACCACTGCACCCGGCGACGCCACCGCCACGCTGCGCGCGCGCGGCGAGTTGCCGCCGGTGGTGATTGCCGCCGGCGGCGACGGCACCGTCAACGAGGTGCTCAACGGCATCGCCGGCCGTGATGTCACCCTCGGGCTGATTCCCGCCGGCACCACCAACGTGCTGGCCACCGAGCTGGGCTATCCCGCATCGGCAACGGACGTCGCCCGCGTGCTGGCGCGCCACCACGAACGCAACGTCCATTTCGCCGAGGTGAACGGCCGCCGCTTCGCGATGATGGTCGGCGTCGGCTACGACGCCTGGGTGGTTGCCGGCGTGAACCCGGGAACCAAGAAGCGATTCGGCAAGGTGGCGTACGTGCTGTCGATGCTGGCGCAGTTGCGCGCGGTCGGCTCGCAGCGCTACCGCGCCGTGTGCGACGGCGTGCCGCACGAGGTCGCCTCGGCGATCGTCACCAACGGCAAGCACTACGCCGGCAGCTACATCCTGGCGCGACAGGCCGACATCGCCACGCCGGCACTGGAAGCGGTGCTGATCGCGCCGGTGTCGCGGCTGCGCTTCCTCGGCATGCTGTTCCTGCTGCCGCTGGGCGTCGCCTCGCAACTGCCGTTCGTGCAGGTGGTGCGCGCCACCGAGATCCGCATCGAGAATGCGGCGACGCCGGACCTGCACGCGCGGGACCCGGTGCAGGCCGACGGCGACACCATCGGCGCGATGCCGGTGCATATCCGCAGCGAGCCGTTGCCCTCGCGCGTCATCGTGCCCTGAGGGCGCCCCTGCTCAGCAGGGGCACTTGCCGATCTTGCCTCCGCCGAAGCGCTTCTGCTGCATCAGCGCGAAATACGCGCGCTCGTCGAGCACCGGCAACTCCGGGTGATGCTCGCGCATGTGCTGCACGTAGCGCGCGTAATCCTGCACGCCGACCATCAACCGTGCCGCTTCCGCCATCCGGGTGAACAGGCCGCTCATGCTCGCACCTCGCCGGCAGTCTCCTGCGTCGTGACCTGCGGCTGGCGCAACGCCTGCCAGCCGGTTCGCACGGCAAACAGCGCCATCGCCACCAGCACGAACAGGAACAATCCGCACAGCACCGCGTTGATCCAGTCGTTGGCGATCACCTGCTGCATCTGCGCCAGGTCCTTCGCCGGCGCCAGCACTTCACCGTTGGCGTAAGCAGCGCCGAACTTGTCGGCGTGGGCCAGGAAACCGACCTTGGGGTTGTCGCTGAAGATCTTCAGCCAGGCGGCACTGATGGTGATCACCAGGATCCACAACGCCGGCAGCAGCGTCACCCACACGTAGCGCTCTTTCTTCATCTTCAGCAGGATGGTGGTGGCCAGCAGCAGGGCGATGCCGGCCAGCATCTGGTTGGCGATACCGAACAGCGGCCACAGCGTGTTGATGCCGCCCAGCGGGTCGATCACGCCCTGGTAGAGGAACCAGCCCCAGCCGCCGACGCACAGCGCGGTAGCGATGATGCTGGCAAGGTGCGAGTCGGTGCGCGCCAGCGACGAGTGCGCCATGCCGGCGAAGTCCTGGATCATGAAGCGGCCGACGCGGGTGCCGGCGTCGATGGTGGTGAGGATGAACAGCGCCTCGAACAGGATCGCGAAGTGGTACCAGAACGCCATCATCGCGCTGCCACCGATGACGTTGGAGAAGATCTGCGCCATGCCCACCGCCAGCGTCGGCGCGCCGCCGGTGCGCGACAGCACGCTCTGCTCGCCGATGTCCTTCGCCAGCTGGGTCAGCATCTCCGGTGTCAGCACGAAGCCCCAGCCGCTGATGACCCGCGCGGCTTCCTCCACCGTCGTGCCGATCACCGCCGGGGGCGAGTTGAGTGCGAAGTAGATGCCGGGCTCCATCACGCTGGCGGCGATCATCGCCATCACCGCCACGAACGATTCCATCAGCATCGCCCCGTAGCCGATCGGCCGCGCGTGCGATTCCAGTTCGATCATCTTCGGCGTGGTACCGGACGACACCAGCGAGTGGAAGCCGCTCACCGCGCCACAGGCGATGGTGATGAACAGGAAGGGGAACAGCTCGCCGGCGAACACCGGGCCGGTGCCGTCGATGAATTTTGTCAGTGCCGGCATCTTCAGGTCCGGCATCGCCACGATGATGCCGATCGCCAGCG
>JBKHWA010000016.1:0-9047 GCA_046566765.1 Gammaproteobacteria bacterium | reverse complement strand
CTGACGGGGCAAATAGTAGACTTTCCGGCCCTCCCGGCCATGACGGACCGGCGGGTCAATTGTTAGGAAGATTTTCATTTGTGAACGATTCGCGACTGCGTATCGGCTTGTTGGTGAATCCCTGGGCCGGCGTTGGTGGGCCAGCCGGGCTGCGCGGCAGCGACGGCGCCGCCGTGCGTGCGGAGGCGCTGGCGCGTGGCGTGGTGCCGCGCGCCGGCGAGCGCGCGCTGCAATGCCTGCGGGTTTTACAGCCGCTGGCGGCGCGCATCGAGTGGCTGACACGCGCGGGCGACATGGGTGCCGACGTCGCGGCCGCTGCCGGTATGCCGGCCATCGTCACCGGCGGCGCGGCCAGCCAGCCGTCCTCGGCGGAAGATACCGTTGCCGCCGCGCGCGAACTGGTCGACGCCGGCATTGACCTGCTGCTGTTCGCCGGTGGCGACGGTACCGCCCGCAACGTGTGCGATGCGGTCGGCGCGCGGGTGCCGGTGCTGGGCATCCCGGCCGGAGTGAAGATGTATTCGGGCGTGTTCGCGGTGTCGCCGGAAGCGGCGGCGGAGATCGTTGGCCGGCTGGTCTCCGGGCAGCCGGTCACTGTCGAGGAAGCGGAGGTTCGCGATATCGACGAGGACGCCTTCCGCGCCGACCGCGTGGTTTCGCGCCGCTACGGCGAGTTGCGGGTGCCCGGGGTGCGTGGCTGCGTGCAGCATGTGAAGTGCGGTGGCCGCGAGACCGAGGCCGTGGCGCAGCAGGAAATCGCTGCCGGTGTCGTCGAGGAGCTGGAGCCGGGCGTGCTTTACCTGGTGGGCACCGGCAGCACGACGAAGGCGGTGATGGACGCGCTGGGCCTGCCGGATTCGCTGCTCGGTATCGATGCCGTGCTCGATGGCCGGCTGGCCGGTCGCGATCTCGATGCGCGGGCGCTGCGCGAACTGCTGGCGCGGCATCCGCGGGTGCGGCTGTTGCTGACGGCAACCGGTGGCCAGGGATTCCTGCTCGGTCGCGGCAACCAGCAACTGGCTGCCGACGTGGTGAAGCGCGTGCTCGGACAGGAGGGGCGAGCCGCCATTTCGATACTGGCCACGCGCGCCAAGCTGGATGAGCTCGAGGGGCGGCCGCTGTTGGTCGATACCGGTGATGCCGGGGTCGATGCTGCCCTGACCGGGTTGTACCCGGTGATCACCGGCTACCGGCAACGCGTGTTGTACCGGGTGGCGGCCGCCTCGGCGATCACCGCCCGGGCGCCCGGCGCATAACCCGCGCCCATGAAAAAGCCGCCCGGAGGCGGCTTTTTCGTTTCAGGCGTCGCGAATTACATCGCGCTGCGGAGTGCCTCGATACGCTTGTCGAGCGGCGGGTGCGAGGCGAACAACTTGCCGATGCCGCCGGCGATCCCGAACGCGCGCATCGAGTCCGGCATGTGCACCTCGGCGCCGGCCTCGTGCTCGGCCTTCAACCGCTCCAGCGCGCGGATCATCGCGCCGCTGCTCGCCAGCTGTGCGCCGGCGGCGTCCGCGCGGAACTCACGGTAGCGGGAGAAAGCCATGACGATCATCGAGGCGAGGATGCCCAGCACGATGTCGGCAATGATGGTGGTGATGTAGAACGCCGGGCCGTGGCCCTGCTCGGTCTTGAACACCACGCGGTCGACGGTGTGGCCGATGATGCGAGAGAAGAACATCACGAAGGTGTTCACCACGCCCTGGATCAGCGTCAGCGTGATCATGTCGCCGTTGGCGACGTGGCCGATCTCGTGCGCCAGTACGGCGCGCGCCTCGTCCTCGCGGAAACGGGACAGCAGGCCGGTACTCACCGCGACCAGCGCGTTGTTGCGGTTCCAGCCGGTGGCGAAGGCGTTGGACTCCGGTGCTTCGAAGATGCCGACTTCCGGCATGCCGATGCCGGCCTGGTCGGCCAGTTCCTGTACCGTGCGCACCAGCCACTGCTCCTGCTGGCTGCGTGGCTGCTCGATGACATGGACGCCCATGGCGCGCTTGGCCATCCACTTGGAAATGAACAGCGACAGCAACGAGCCGGTGAAACCGAACACCGCGCAGTAGACGAGCAGGGCATTGAGGTCGAGGTCGACGCCGTTCTTGGCCATGATCCCGTCGAAGCCGATCAGGCTGAGCGTGATGCTCGCCACGACCAGGATGGCCAGGTTGGTCAGCAGGAACAGGGCAATGCGCAACATGGTGCGGAATACTCCTCTTGGAGTGCCGGAAACGCCGGCACGACGGTACCGGGCGCTACAATGCGGGTGCCCTCGGGGGTTTTCAAGGGCGATCCGGTGACAACTTTTTTTCCGAGTCCTCCCGCGCAGGCCGCCGTGAACGAAATCCCGCAGTCGTTACCAGAGAATTCCCGGGTGCCAACCGGGGATGTCGTCCGCCAGTGCGTTACAGGCTGGAATGCCGCCCGGGACGCCGGCGGTGAGGCGCGTCGGCTGTTGCACGGGCGCGGCCGGCAGTACCCGGGCTTTGAACAGGTTTGCGTCGACGGGTTCCCGCCGCTGGTGCTGGTGACCTTTTTCCGCGCACCGGATCCGGTGATGGAAGCGGAACTGGTGGAAGGTTTGCGGCGCGAGCTGGCAGGTCGCGGCATGGCCTGCCTTGCCGTGCAGCGGCGCTACGCGGAGGAGGCGGGCGGCGATTCCGCGCGTCTTGAGGTGGTTCACGGCGAATTGCCGGCCCTGTTGCAGGCGACCGAGGCGGGCCTGCACTACCGCATCGAGCCGGCGCGCGGGCAGAACCTCGGCTTTTTCCTCGACATGCGCAACGCCCGCAGCTGGCTGCGCGAGCGTGCGGCCGGTCGCTCGGTGCTCAACCTGTTCGCGTTCACCTGCGCGTTTTCGGTGGCGGCGCGCGCCGGCGGAGCCGGCCGCATCGTCAATATCGATCTCAGCCGGTCGTCGCTGACGCTGGGCCGGGAGAACCACCGGCTGAACGGGCAGGACGTCGACGACATCCATTTTCTCGATCACGATGTTTTCCGCTCGTGGAACAAGCTGCACAAACTCGGGCGTTACGACCTGATCGTCATGGATCCGCCGACAATGCAGAAAGGCAGTTTTGTCGCCGAGCGCGACTACGGCAAGACCGTGCGCCGGTTTGCCAAGCTGCTGAAGGCGGAAAGCGACGTGCTCGCCTGCCTCAACGCCCCGCACCTGGGCGAGGAATTCCTGGACGAGGTATTCGCGCGCGAATTGCCGGGCTCAATGAAGGTGGCGCGGTTGCCGAACCCGCCGGAGTTCGCCGACATCGATCCGCAGGCGGCGCTGAAGGTCGTGCACTACCGTTATTCGCGGCCGGCCGACTTGCCGCCGCTGCCGGACGACGCTGCGCCCAGCGCCATGAACTGACGCACGATCTGGTTGACGTTGTTCGACGAGCCGCTGCGAAGTGCGGCCCGGATCTGCGCTACCAGCGTCTGCTTCTGCAGGATCACCGACTCGGGAAGGGTCGGATCGATAGGGTCGTCGAAGCGGATATCGCTGGCCGACGACAGCAGCGCGAATGCCTTGTTGCTCAGCACGGCCTGGTCGATGCCCTCGCGATAAACCAGCGACTCATAGCGGAGATAGCCTTCCTCGGCCAGCCACAGCATGGCGCCGAAGCAGGCGTGGAACCGGTTGCTGTGCAGGCCAACCTCGTCGGTCTCGTCGGGGCCGGAAATATCCTCGACATAGATCGTGTGCCGCCGCGGAAACACGTTCCACAGCGTTACCAGCACGAGGGCGACGTCGCGCGAGAAATCGTCGATATGGATGTCGGCCATCGGCGGCTCCGGCGCGTGCGGGTTCAGCGGCGCCGGCGGGCGAGGAATTTCGCGAAGCGGCCGATGGCCTCGCGCAGGTCGTCCTCGTTGGGCAGGAACACGATGCGAACGTGGTCCGGGCGCGGCCAGTTGAAACCGGTGCCCTGTACCAGCAGGACCTTTTCTTCCTGCAGGAATTCGAGCACGAACTGCTGGTCGTTGTGGATCTCGTAGACCTTCGGGTCCAGCCGGGGGAAGGCATAGAGCGCTGCCTTCGGCTTCACCACGCTGACGCCGGGGATGTCGTTGAGCAACTCGGTACAGATGTCGCGCTGGCGGCACAATCGGCCGCCGGGCTTGACCAGGTCGTTGATCGACTGGTAACCGCCGAGCGCGGTCTGGATCGCCCACTGCGCCGGCACGTTGGCGCACAACCGCATCGACGCGAGCATGTCGAGGCCGAGGATATAGTCCTTTGCGCGCGCCTTGTTGCCGCTGACCATCAGCCAGCCGCTACGGAAACCGGCGGCACGGTAGGCCTTCGACAGGCCGTTGAAGGTGACCACCAGCAGGTCGTCAGCCAGCGAGGCCATCGGCGTGTGTACTTCGCCGTCGTACAGGATCTTGTCGTAGATCTCGTCGGCAAAAATGATCAGGCCGTGCTCGCGTGCCAGCTTCACGATGTCGAGCAGCAGTTCCTTCGTGTAGTTGGCGCCGGTGGGATTGTTCGGGTTGATGATGACGATGCCGCGGGTATTCGGCGTGATCTTGCGCTTGATGTCGTCGATCGCCGGCATCCAGCCCTGCTGCTCGTCACACAGGTAGTGAACCGGCTTGCCGCCGGCGAGGCTGGTGGCGGCGGTCCACAGCGGGTAATCGGGCGCCGGGATCAGCATCTCGTCGCCGTTGTTCAGCAGCGCCTGCATGGCCATCACGATCAGCTCGGATGCACCGTTGCCGAGGTAGATGTCGTCGATGCCGACGCCGTGGATGCCTTTTTCCTGGTAGTGCTGCATCACCGCCTTGCGCGCGGAGAACAGGCCCTTGGAATCCGAGTAGCCGGTGGCGTTGGGCAGGTTGATGATGACGTCGCGCAGGATCTCGTCCGGCGCGCCGAAACCGAACGGCGCCGGGTTGCCGATGTTCAGCTTGATGATGCGCGAGCCTTCCTCCTCCATCTTCTTTGCCACTTCCAGCACCGGGCCGCGAATGTCGTAGCAGACATTGTGCAACTTGGCGGATTTCAGGATCGGCGCATTCGTGGGCGTGGGCATGGGAGTCGCTCGGCAAATCCGCGCAATTCGCGCGGGAAGCGCCGGATTTTACGGGGCGCACCGGCTCATGTATACGAGTGGCAGCGACCGCGAGGTCAATTCGCGGCGCCAGTCGGCCGCGTGGCCGGAAACGGGAGGAACGTATGGAACACAAGGGCGATGCTGCCGACGCCGAATGGCGATCCCGGCTCAGCGACGAGCAATACCGCATATGCCGGCAGTGCGGTACCGAGCCGCCTTTTTCCGGGAAATACTGGGCGACCAAGGCTCGCGGTCTGTACCGTTGCGTGTGCTGCCGCGCGCCATTGTTCCGTTCCGATGCCAAGTTCGATTCCGGCACCGGTTGGCCGAGTTTCTGGCAGCCGGTGGACCCGGCGGCCATCCGCGAACTGGCGGACCGCAGCCATGGCATGGTTCGCGTCGAGATCCGCTGTGCCGGCTGCGACAGCCACCTGGGGCACGTTTTCGATGATGGCCCGCCGCCCACCGGGCTGCGGTATTGCGTCAACTCCGCGTCGCTCGACCTGGAGGCGGATTCCGCCGGCGCCTGAGCGGCAGTGGCCGGAGTTGTGCACAGTTAGTGTCCGCTCGCCGTGGAACAGCGGTTCCACGGTGAGTAGCCAAGTAACGCGATGTGTTCAATCTATCTGATTGATTCGGAACGCTTTTATGCTGGCTAGCGACCGCCGCCGCACCCGCTTGCGGTCGAATCCCGACAAAACCTGCGCCTCGCCGGTTTTCCATTCACAGAACTATCCACAGGTTTCCGGCCACGTCGGCCTCCTGTGGACAAATTCACACTACCCCGTTGCCCCCGGACCCGGTCCCATGCCCGGTTCGCCGCCTGAAAAATGAGCGCCTGCGTGCAGTTATGTTTTTCTGAAATCCCCGTTGACGCTCCCGGGGGTGCTACCTAGAATGCGCGCCTCCTTCGCTGCGTCCCCTTCGTCTAGTGGCCTAGGACACCGCCCTTTCACGGCGGTAACAGGGGTTCGACTCCCCTAGGGGACGCCACTTTTCAAGCGTCCGCGCGATCAGCGCGGACGTCTCCCGGGCGGGAATAGCTCAGTTGGTAGAGCACGACCTTGCCAAGGTCGGGGTCGAGGGTTCGAGTCCCTTTTCCCGCTCCATTCATTCCTCTCTCGCATGCCTTGCCGGCGGTTGCCGCCGGCCTCCGGCACGACGCTGAATGCCGCTATACTGCCGCGCTTTCCGGCGCGTTCCCGGGGCCTCGTCCGCCCCACGCCGCCGCGCCTTCCCCGGAACAGGATTTCCCGCCCGCGAGGGCCGGAAGCAGGAGATTTTTCGTTGTCTACGGCGACATCCTCCCGGCGCGTGCTGTCCGGCATGCGGCCTACCGGCCGCCTGCACCTCGGCCACTACCACGGCGTACTGAAGAACTGGGTCGCGCTGCAGTCGCAGCACGAGTGCTTTTTCTTCGTGGCCGACTGGCACGCGCTAACCACCCACTACGACGATCCGGCCGGGCTGCAACAGCACGTATTCGACATGGTGGTTGACTGGCTGGCCGCCGGCGTTGACCCGGACAAGGCGACGCTGTTCGTGCAGTCGCAGGTGCCCGAGCACGCCGAGTTGCATGTGCTGCTGTCGATGATCACGCCGCTCGGCTGGCTGGAGCGCGTGCCGACCTACAAGGACCAGCAGGAAAAACTGAAGGAAAAGGATCTGGCCACCTACGGCTTCCTCGGTTACCCGCTGCTGCAGAGCGCCGATATCCTCGTTTACCGCGCCGGCCTGGTGCCGGTGGGCGCCGACCAGGTGGCGCACGTGGAAATTACCCGCGAGGTCGCGCGCCGGTTCAACCAGACTTATGGTCGTGAGCCGGGCTTTGCCGAAAAGGTGGCCGCCGCGATCGAAAAGCTGGGCAAGAAGCCGGCAAAGATCTTCGTCGACCAGCGCCGGGCCTGGCAGGAAAAAGGCGATGCCGCCGCGCGTGATGTCGCGCGTGAGCTGGTCAGCAACAACGGCAACGTCGGCGGCGTCGATCGCGAGCGACTGCTCGGTGACCTCGACGGCAGCGGCAAGATCATCCTGCCGGAGCCGCAGGCGCTGTTGACGCCCGAGTCGAAGATGCCGGGGCTGGACGGGCAGAAGATGTCGAAGTCCTACCACAACACGATTTCGCTGCGCGAGGAGCCGGCAGAGGTAGAGACGCGGCTGCGGCGCATGCCGACCGACCCGGCCCGCGTGCGGCGGACCGACGTCGGCAACCCGGACAACTGCCCGGTGTGGCAATTGCACGAGGTTTATTCCGGCGACGACGTGAAACAGTGGGTGCGCCAGGGTTGCACCAGCGCCGGCATCGGTTGCATCGAGTGCAAGCAGCCGGTGATCGACGCGGTGAACCGGGAACTGGCGCCGATGCGCGAGCGTGCGCAGCACTTTGCCGGCAACCCGGCGCAGGTCCGCTCGGTGCTCGAGCGCGGGCGCGAGCAGGCGCGCGCTGCCGCGGCAGCCACGATGGTGGAAGTGCGCGCTGCCATGGGCCTGGCCTGACGCGGCAATCGAACGCAGGAACCGATGGCAATGACGGACATCGAACAACAACAGGACGCTCCGCCCGGCGAACAGGTGCCGGCCGCCGAGGGCCATCACCGGCTGCAGGCGCTGCGCCAGCAGTCGCCACAACAGGAAGAAATGCCGTTCGCGCTGGTGCAGGGCCAGGTCATCACCAAGTTGCCGGATGACCTCTACATCCCGCCGGACGCGCTGGAGGTATTTCTCGAGGCGTTCGAGGGTCCGCTCGACCTGTTGCTGTACCTGATCCGCAAGCAGAACCTCGACATCCTCGACATCCCGGTTGCCGAGATCACCCGCCAGTACATGGTGTACGTCGACCTGATGAAGGCGGTGCGCTTCGAACTGGCGGCGGAATACCTGGTGATGGCGGCGATGCTCGGCGAGATCAAGTCGCGCCTGCTGCTGCCGCGGCCGAAGACGGAAGAGGGCGAGGAAGTCGACCCGCGCGCCGAGCTGGTGCGCCGCCTGCAGGAATACGAGCGGTTCAAGAAGGCCGCGGAAGACATGGATGCGCTGCCACGCCTGGAGCGCGACATCTTCACCGCGCGCGCCTATCGCCCGGACTACGTCCGCGAGCGGCCGTTGCCGGAAGTCGACATGCGCGAGATGCTGTTGGCGCTGAAGGACGTATTCCAGCGCGCCGAGATGTTCGAGCACCACCATATCTCGCGCGAGAAGTTGTCTACCCGCGAGCGCATGGCGATGGTGCTGGAGCACCTGCAGAACCGCGAGTTCGTGCCGTTCGTGTCGCTGTTCAACCCGGAAGAGGGGCGGCTCGGCGTGGTGGTGACGTTCATCGCCATGCTCGAGCTGGTGAAAAACCAGTTGATCGAGCTGATCCAGACCGAGCCGTTCGGTTCCATCCATGTGCGCGCCCGCGTGGCGGCGCTCGACGACAGCATCCAGGTCGATGACTACGAAGGCCGGGTGCAGACGGAGGAAGGCAATGAATAACGACCAGGACGAGAACCTGCCGCCGGCCGCGGAAGCGTCGCCCGTCGAGGAATCCACCGCGGGCGAAGGCAACGCGCCGGCAGACGCCGGTGATTTCATCGAGCGCGTCGAGGCAGCCGTGCAGCGCCCGGCGCCGGACAGGGCGACGGTCAAGCGCATCCTCGAAGGCGCGTTGCTGGCATCCGGCGAGACGCTGAACATCGCCCGTTTCGGTACCCTGTTCGAGGATTACGAGCGCCCGGACGAGGCCACCATCCGCGAGTTGCTCGGCGAAATTGCCGCCGAGTACGAGGGGCGCGGCATCGAGTTGAAGGAAGTCGCCAGCGGCTTCCGCATCCAGGTCAGCAAGGACCTCGGCCCCTGGGTCAGCCGGCTGTGGACGGAAAAGCCGCCGCGCTATTCGCGCGCGCTGCTGGAAACGCTGTCGCTGATTGCCTACCGGCAACCGATCACCCGTGGCGAAATCGAGGAGATTCGCGGCGTGGCGGTGAGCTCGGAAATGGTGAAGTCGCTGATGGAGCG
>JBKHWA010000015.1:0-3550 GCA_046566765.1 Gammaproteobacteria bacterium | reverse complement strand
TGCCGGCGAGGATGCGGGAATTCATGATCATGTCTTGCTCCTTGATTTTCGGGTTCCTGTGAAGTCGGGTACCGCATTCACAAACTGGCTGCGCATCGCAGTCGCGCAGAGACTGTGGAAACTACCTCGTACCCCCCATGGCGGGGAATAGCCGGTAAGCCGATTTTCTGACCAACCCTGAAGCCCGGGATACCCCCGGATGGGGTAGGCCGGAAGTTATTGCCGCAGCGCCTCCTTGAGTTGCTGCCGGTGCCGCAGCGCCTCCCGCTTGGCGGCCGCCTTCTGCAACTTCTTGCGGGCGGCCGGGTCGCGGGCGAAGGCGGTGTCGTCGTAGTCCTGGAGCTGCTCCTGCAGCGCATCCTCGGCCGACATCGGGACGACAGCAGCCGCGGATGAACCGTCGTCAGCGCGGGGGGCAGGAGCCGGGGCCGGCGAGGCCGCCACCGTGGCAGCCGGCGCCGCAGCCGCGTCGACGCGGAACATGAAGTCGCCTTCCAGCATCCCTTCGGTCCACGGCTCCTGGCGGCCGGCGGAGCCCTGCTTCACGCTCGCGCCAACGCGCTTGAGCATCATTTCCACCGGCACGTTGGCCACGTCCATCTGCCGCAGCAGTTCCGAGGTGTACAGGCCGTGGCGACCATCGCCGTCATCGGCGACCGAGCCGGGACGCGTGGCGTACGAGATCAACGTGCCCGACGGCGCCGCGCCGACACCGGCCAGGCCGCCGCCGGTCATCGAGCGGAACGAGCGCGCGTAGGGATTGTTGCGGCAGGCGTCGAGGAACACCAGGTTCACCCGCGCCTTCGCCTCCTCCAGCGTGTCGAACACCTGCGCGAGATCCAGGCTCTGTTGCGGCACGTCGTCCTCGCTGCGGATGTCGGCATCGACCGCCGGCAGGTAGTTGCGTCCCTTGATCTGCAGGCCGTGGCCGGCATAGAAGAACAGCGCCACCGCGCCCGGCTGCAGGCGATTGCGCAATTCGCGCAGCGCGGCGCCGTATTCGCGCGCCTTCACGTTCTCGCGGACGATCACGTCGAAGCCCAGCGACTGCAGCTTGCCGGCCATCGCCCGCGCATCGTTGACCGGGTTCTTCAGCGCGCCGCTGGCGTAGGCGGCGTTGCCGATCACCAGCGCCACTTTCCTGTCGGAGGCGACGGGGTCGGTGCGCGTCACGCCCAGCAACCGGCTGTCGGCGGCGACGGCGACGGAGCACCACAACGAGGCGAGCAACGCCCCGATCATGAGAACGGTTCCCTGCTTCCGCGTTGCGCAACCCATGGCGTGTCCCTGCTGCTTGTTGTTGTAGGCGGGAAAATCGTGTGTCGCTAAAACCGGCTCAGGATCGGCGCTGTGCCAGCACCCGCGCCGCCTTCACCGCGAAGTAGGTGAGGATGCCGTCGGCACCGGCGCGCTTGATGCACACCAGCGACTCCATCATCACCGCCTGCTCGTCCAGCCAGCCGTTCTGCGCGGCGGCCATGTGCATCGCGTACTCGCCGCTGACCTGGTAGACGAAGGTCGGCACCCGGAACTCGTCCTTCACCCGGCGCACGATGTCCAGGTACGGCATGCCGGGCTTCACCATCACCATGTCGGCGCCCTCGGCGAGATCGAGCGCAACTTCGTGCAGCGCCTCGTCGGCGTTCGCCGGATCCATCTGGTACGAATACTTGTTGCCCTTGCCGAGATTGCCCGCCGAGCCGACCGCGTCGCGGAACGGGCCGTAGTAGGCGGACGCGTATTTCGCGCTGTAGGCGAGGATGCGGGTGTTGACGAAGCCCTCGCGCTCGAGCGCCTCGCGGATGGCGCCGACGCGGCCATCCATCATGTCGCTGGGCGCGACGACATCGGCGCCGGCACGCGCATGCGACAGCGCCTGCTTGACCAGCGCCTCGACGGTGACGTCGTTCAGCACGTAGCCGTCGTCGTCGATGATGCCGTCCTGGCCATGGGTGGTGAACGGATCGAGCGCGACGTCGGTGATCACGCCGAGTTGCGGCAATTTTTCCTTCAGCGCGCGCACGGCGCGCTGGGCAAGGCCGTTGTCGTTCCAGGCCTCTTTCGCGTCCAGCGACTTCCGGTCCGCCGGCGTCACCGGGAACAGCGCAATCGCCGGGATGCCGAGCGCGGCGGCTTCGGCGGCGTCCTGCAGCAGCAGGTCGATGGTCAGGCGTTCGACGCCGGGCATGCTCGCCACCGGCTCGCGGCGGTTGCTGCCCTCGATCACGAACACCGGCCAGATGAAATCGTTGGCCGTGAGCACCGTTTCGCGGACCAGCCGGCGCGAGAAATCATCGCGACGCAAACGGCGCGGGCGGCTCAGCGGGAAGGGTCCGCGGGCGGAAGAAACCACGGCAAGCTCCGGAAAGTGAAACGGGCGGTACAGGATACGCCTGCACCGCCCGGTTGAACGTATTACCAACAACGACCCTGGTTGAGCCCGTCGTCAGAAGACGAAGGAAACGAACAGGTTGGTGGAGGACAGCGATTCGGTCGCACTCTGGTCGAAACCAACCGTGCCGTCGTCAATCCACTCGAAGTCATAGGTCTGGGCCTTGTGCTCGATGCCGACCGCCACTTTCTCGGCCGCCTGGAACGAGTACGCTAGGCCCCAGCTGAAGCCGAGGGTCCAGTCAAACTCGATCGTCGACGAGGCGCCGTAATTTTCCTCCCACTCGCCGGCGAGGAAACCGATGCCGCCGGTGACGGCGATGGTGTGCTTCGGCGCCGGCTTGAACTGGCCGGACAGGCCCGCGACCACGCCGACAGAGGACAGCGTGTCATCGCCCGGGCCCGACTGCGAGGTGGACGTACCCTCGCCCGACTTGAAGCCTACATAACCACCCAGGCCATCCTTGACGCCACCGACCGTCAGGGTGAGGTCGCTGCGCTCGTAGTCGTAACCGGCAGGACCGGTCATCGCGTCATCGCTGGAAGTCGAGTAGCCAATATCAAAGAACGTTCCGGTATCGCTGATGAACGCCAGGTTGATGGCGGTCGGCGTGTAGTCGCCGGTCTGGGTAAAGTCGTACCCGAAACCATCACTGCTGAACTCCTGCTCGGCATCACCCGAGATCGCCTGCGCGACTTTCAGTCGTACTGCCGCCTCGGCCGCCGACGGCGCTGCAACAGCCAGCGCCAGCAGGGCAACTACACCAATCTTTTTGCTTTTCATGCTTCGACTCCACTCCGATGGAATAACAGATTTTGAAAACACCACATCCAATGGCGTTGGTCGACGCCGATGGACCTTACCCGCACACAACACCCGGCCAATCCCTCAGAACGACGGGATCGTCGCCGCACCTTCGCGGCGCTCACGATCTTCCTTCTTCTTGCGCTCGGCAGCGGCTGCCGCCTCGCGTCGCTGAGCCTCTGCACGCTGCTGCGCCGCACGCGCTTCCTCTTCCTGGCGCTGCTGGGCCTGCACCGCGGCGTCCTTCCGGCGCTGCTCCGCTTCCTGCGCCTGGCGCAGTCGCTCCTCGCGCTGTTCCTGCGCGCGCTGCGCGGCCAGCTCGGCGTTTTCCTGCTCCGCCGCCTTCAGGCGGCG
>JBKHWA010000014.1:0-9451 GCA_046566765.1 Gammaproteobacteria bacterium | reverse complement strand
GCGGCGTCAGCGTGGCCAGCGCGATGGCGAAGTCGCCGTAGGCGAGGTCTTCGGCATTGAGCACGTTGGAGATCGGCGAACGCGGCATGCCGGCGCCACCGAAATCTTCCGTGATCGGCAACAGCGCCAGGCCGAGATCGGCGGCCTTTTTCAGGAAGCCTGCCGGCAGCGCCTGGTCGAGGTCCGCTTTCTTGGCAATGCTGCGGATTTCCGCCTGCGCGAATCGACGCATGCTCTCGCGCGTGATGCGCTGCTCTTCGGTCAGTGTGAGGTCGAACAGTTGCTCGCCGGCCATCTGGGGCTCCTCGTCCGGTTGAAAACGACGCGCGGCGCCGGCTGTCGGCGACAGCAGTCAAACGCGCGTTTGAAGGCCCCGGATGCTGGCACGCCGGCCGACTGCCATCAAATGTCCGATTGGCTCAGCGACCTGATTGAATCGGTCAGCCCGGAAGCCGGACTGCCCGGTCATGCGCCGCCCGGAGCGACGGCAACCGGAAACAAAAGGCGCGCCCAGTGTTTCAGTTCGCGGTCATGTTCGCGCCACTGCGGATCGAGGCGTTCGAGGCGCCGGTAGAACGCCGCGCCGTGGTTCATGTGCTCGATGTGCGCCAGTTCGTGCAGCAGCACGGCGTCCGCCACCGCCGGCGGCAGCGCCGCCAGCCACGGATTGAGACGGATGACGACATCGCGCCTGCCATCGGCGGCACGCCGGCCGCCACAGGTACCCCAGGTCGCACGCATCCAGCGAAACTCGATCGCCTTCAGGCGATGGGCACCACCGTGTTGTGCGAACAACTCCCCAAGCCGGGCCGCCAGCAGCGTCTTCGCCTCGCGGCGATGCCAGTTGAACACGGCGCGCTGCCACTCGCCGGCATCGGCGCCGGCCGCCACCGGCAGGTGCACCTCGCCGCCAAGCAACCCGCCCCGCCGGGAAGGCGCGGCCACCAGTTGCACGCGCTCGCCACGCCAGTACCAGTCGCCGCCTTCAGCCCAGCGCGGCTCCCAGGCCGGTGCCGCCGCCGCTTCCGCCACCTTGCGCTCGATCCAGCGGCGATGCCGCTCGATGAACACGGCAATCTCGCCGGCACCGATCCACATCGGCGCCCGCACCTCGACCTCACCGCGTGCGCCGACATGGATCGCCAGCGTGCGCCGCCGCGGCGAACGCACGATGTCGATGCGGATATCCGTCGATGCGGGCGGCGGCTCCGGTGCACGGGGCACCTCGACGACCACCAGCGGAAGTTCCTGCTGCACGGACGAGCCGCCCCCGGACTGCTAGAATTCGGCGCCGGGAAGCGACTGCATCCCGCGCGCCCTGCCCGCCATCCGGAAGCCCTGCATGAAAGACTTCACCGACGAGGACGAACAGGCCCTGACCCTGCTGCTCGACGAGTTCGCCGGCGATGACACCCTCGACTTCGCGGCGACCCACGGGCTGCTGTGCGCGATTGTCGCAGGCCCGGAGGTCCGCGAGGAAGAATGGTTGTCGACCGTGTTCGACGGTACGCCCGACTTCGAGGAGCCCGGCCAGGCCGAGCGCTGCATCGAATTGCTGCGCCAGATGCATGCCCGGCTGAGCCACGACTTCTATGGCAATGTCCGGGTGGTGCTGCCCTGCCCGCTGCGACCCGGCCACGAGCGCCTGGAGAGCTGGTGCATCGGCTTCATGGAGGGCGTGTTCCTCAACGAGGAAACCTGGCTGGGCGACGACGCCGAGCCGGAAATCGCCCACCTGCTGCTGCCGGTCATGGTCGAGTCCGACCTGATCGATCTCCCGGAAACCCGCGAACTGCGCAAGAACCGGGCGCTGCGCGAAACCATGGTCCGCGAGTTGCCGGAGAACCTGGTCGACATCTACCTGCTGTTCCACGGCGGCCGGGACGGGAACGAGGACGAGACCGACGAGGTCTGAAAAGTGACCAGCGGGCTGAATTCCGGCCTTAAGAGTTGGTCATAACTCGTTAATTAACATAGGATTTGGCCCAGAACGCCTCTTTCCGGACGCCACGCGGCCATCATGCGCATCCACCCGCTCGCCCTGTTCCTGCTCCTCGCCTCCGTCGCCGCCCCGGCGGCGGCCGAGAAGGTGCAGGTCTATCGCAAGGCCGACGGCACGCTGCTGTTCACCAACCGCGCTCCGGCGGCCGTGCGCGAGCCGGGCATGCTGCTGCTGGAAACCCGCGTCTACAAGGACGAGCACTACACCCACAAGCCGCGCGCGATGACCGCGGCACGTCGCGACGCCTATGACGACCTGATCGCCGACGCCGCCAGCCGCTGGGGAGTCGAGTTCGCCCTGGTCAAGGCGGTGGTGCATGCCGAGTCAGCGTTCGACAAGGATGCCGTCTCGCGTGCCGGCGCGCGCGGCCTGATGCAGCTGATGCCGGCGACGGCCTCGATGCTGAAAGTCTCGGACATCCATGATCCGTACGAGAACATCAATGGTGGCGCCCGCTATCTGCGCATGATGCTCGACCGGTTCAAGGGCAACGTGCGCAACGCACTGGCTGCCTACAACGCCGGCGAAGCCAACGTGAAAAAGTACGGCGGCATCCCGCCCTTCCCGGAAACGAAGGATTACGTCGCCAAGGTCGTGAAGTTGTCAGAGCAGTACCGCGACCTCACCATCGCCCGGCGTTGACGCCCGGACGGCTCAGAAGCCGCTCTCGCGCCGGATGGTGCCGGCCAGGAACGTCCAGAAACGCTCCAGCAGGCTGCGGTCGTCACCGCCAAGCCGCAACTCGCCGCGCAGCACCCGCATGGGCAGGTCACCGACCTGCGCATCGATCCGCACCCGTACCCGGTATACCGCCTGCTCGGGTACCGGCTGGCCGTCGGCATCCGGCCGCACATCGATATCGCCGCCGTAGGTGGCCACCAGGTAAGGCTCGCCCAGCACCCGGGTGTCGATGTTGTCGACGCTTTCGACAACACCGTCGCGCGGAGCCACCGCGATGTCGTCCGGGTAAAAACGGGCCACGTCGCCGGCCTTCACGAACCGCAGGTAATCCTCCGTCACCCAGGCATCCGCCACCACACCGCCTGCAGTCCCGACCAGCACGCCCAGCGACTGTTTTTCCCCCACCCACAAGCCCGGCCGCAACGTTGGCGGAATGTCGGTGACGACGCCGTCGAACGGCGCCGTGACCCGCCGCTTCTGGTCACGCAGCACGAGACCGGCGAGCAGCGAGCGCGCCTGCGCCAGCGTCTCCTCTGCCACCAGCCGGTCCCGCGACGTGTCCTGGCTGGACATCACCCGCGCAAGGTCGTACTCGGCGCTGGCAACCTGTGCGCGCGCCGCGGCCAGTTCCGCCTCGAGGTCGGGTGAATCCAGTTCCATCACCAGGTCGCCGCGGTAGACCTTGCTGCCGTTCTGCGCATGCATCGCCAGCACGCGCGACGGTTCTGCCGGGAACAACTTCTGCTGTTCGGCAGCCTTGAGCACGCCGGGCGCGCGGAACGACGACTCCCACGGCAACAACAACAGCAGCAAAAGGCCGGCACCGCCGATCATCGCCAGGCGCTTTCGCCGCAGGTCCACCTTCGCCGCCATCTCCCGCCAGTTCCTGACCTCGCGCCAGATGGGCGCGGCGATGAACCACCAGATCTCGACCAGGAACAGGAAAATGCCGAGCGCCTTGAAGAAGAACGCGTACACCAGCAGCGCGATGCCGAGGAACAGGAAGAACCGGTAAAGCCAGGTGGCATAGGCCCAGCCGATCGCGATCCGGTGTTCGCCCGGCAACAGGCCGGGATCGTTGACCAGCGGCACGCCGAACAGCGCGTGCCGCAGGCGGTTGCGTGCCAGTTCGAATCCCCGGTCCTGGAGGTTGGGAATATCGAAGATATCGGAGAACAGGTAATAGCCGTCGAACTTCATCAACGGGTTGAGGTTCACGGCAAGGCTCATGATCCAGGTCGTGGTGGCCAGCAGGAACATCGCGCTGCGCAGCAGCCCGTCCGGCAACAGCACCCACAGCAGCGTGGCGTAGCAGGCGATGGTCAACTCGGTGAGCATGCCGGCGGCGGCGATCGTCACCCGCGCCCGCCGGCTGGTCAGGCGCCAGGCCTCGGTGGCATCGGTGTACATCACCGGCCACATGACGATGAACGCGACGCCGATGGTGGGAACCCGCAAGCCGAAATGCCGGCAGGCGATGGCATGACCGCTTTCGTGCAGCACCTTGACCACGCCGAGCGCCACCGCAAAGGCAGCAGCGCCTTCCCAGCTCAGGAAACCCATGAACGTGGAGAAAAACAGTTCCCACTGCCGCACCACGAGGAAAATCGCCAGCATCCCTACCAACGCGGTCAACTGGGCGAAACGACGCGACAAGAGCGGGCGCAGCAGCGGGTAGAAACGATCCAGCCAGGGATCCGGCTGCACCAGCGGCACCCGCAGGAACAGGTAGTTGTGCAGGATTTTCTTCCAGAGCGTCTGCTGCCGCGCCTTGTGCGCCGCCTTCATCCAGGTGACCGTGTTCGGATCACCCTGCGTCAACTCGCTGCGACGCAGGAAGTCGACGAACTGGGTGACATCGACGGTGTCGACGGCTATCCCGTCGGCCGCGGCGCTGTTCGCCAGGTCCTGCATGCCGGTGGCGGATTGCCAGCGGGACAGCAACTCGAACTCGCGCTCGCCGATCCGGAAGTACTTGTTGCGCACGGGGTCGTGCAGGGTCCAGGTTGCCTCGCCACGCGAATTGCGCGGGCCGGGGAACAGACCAAGGTCGTCGCGCAGCACCGGCAACGGCGGATCCTTCGGCGCGGCAGCCGTGTCGAGCACGACTTCCGTCATGACTGGCCGCCCCCGGTCACGCCGCACGCCATGGCATCACCAACCGAGGCGTTGCCGCGCCCACGCCAGCGGACGGCGCAGCACGTAGTAAACCAGCGGCACCCGGCCGCCATAGACGCGCGCCGTGCCCTTGAGGCCCAGCCGGGGATGGTCGGTACCGGTGAACTCGGCCATCAGCGTATAGGCCAGCACGTCCTGCGGCGTCACCTCGGCTTCGTAGCTGGTCTGCACCAGTTTCGCATCGTGGGCGGCGAGCGGGTCGACATTCAGGAAGAAGCGCACATCGGCGCCCGGCTCCAGCGTCATGGCATCGTCGACCGGCATCTGCAACTCCAGCCAGCTGTCCGCCGGCTGTGCCAGCTGCATCACCCGCTCGCCCACCGTCACCGGCCGGCCCAGCAGGTCGTTGCGATCCTGGAATACGGCGGTGCCGTCGATCTCGGCACGCACCACGAGGCGCTCCTGCTGCGAGATCGCCTGCCGCAGTTCCGCATCCTTCTGCGCGACCTGGGCCTGCAGCACCGGCAGGCGCGCACGGCACTCGTCGCAGCTGTACGCCATCTGCGCGTTTTTCAGGTATTCCGCCTGCGCGACATCCAGCGCCTTGCGCGAGACATCGACCCGGCTGTCGACATCGGTGTTGTCGAACGAAAACAGCGGGGTGCCGATCGCCACCTCGGTGTTCGGCGCCACGTGGACCTCGCGCACCACGCCGGAAATCGGCGCTGCGACGACCACCGGGTTGCGCGCCGCAACCGACGCCGGGATCACCACCGACTGCCGCAGCGGGAACAGCAGGACCAGTGCGGAGATGACCAGCAAGTGCGTGCGACGCCGGGTGAACCAGGCGCGCAGGTTGCGACGGCGACGGTCCCCGGTGAGCGCGGACCAGGCGTGCGCATAGGCATCGGCAAGACGCTCCAGCAGCACGCGATGACCTTCCTCCCAGGCATGGTCACCGGCGAGCAACACGCCGCCCAGCAGCACGCCGTGCGGCGACACCAGCGGCACCAGCAACACTTTCGGCGCCAGGAACTCGCTCCATCCGCTGCGCAGGTCCGGATCGACCATGGACGCATCCAGTGCAGTCATTTCACGCAAGCCGGTTGCCTGCCGCGCAACGAGCAATCGTTGCGCCCAGACCACGTAGGGCGCGTGTGGCTCGACCTCGGAGGCGCCGGAGCCGGCGACGACCCGCAACAATCCGGCGTCATCGACTTCCCACAACAAGGCTTGCCGGTAAGAAACCAGCTTCCGGGTATCGTTGACGATCAGGAAGCCGAGATCGACCAGCGATTCGGCATGACGCGCGTCACGCTCGAGCTGCAGCAGCGTGGTCAGGCCGAGTACGCGGGCATCCGCCTCGCCGGCCATCAGCGCACCCCGAAGTTGGCAGTGCCGCTCATTCCCGGCAGCAGGCCGGGCGTGGCGCCGACGATCTCGGCGCGGATGTCGATGGTCTGGCTGGCCGCATCGACCTTCGCGCCGAGCGAGGTCACCCTGCCCTTCACGTCGGCATTCAACTCGTCGACGTGGACGGTGAACTCGGTGCCTTTCTTCAACCAGCGCAGCCACGCCGAGGGCACCAGCAATTCAAGCTTGAGCACGCCGGTCTCCACGATCTGCATCAACGGCGTGCCGACCGTCATGTGCTCGTGCTGGTTGGCGATGCGGCGGACGACGCGCCCGGCGTACGGCGCCTGGATGTAGCACTGGTTGACCTGCGCCTGCGCCATCGCCACGTCCGCCTGCGCCTCACGCAGGTTGGCGCGGGCAATCTCGTGCTCGAGGTCGCTGATCGCCTTCATGTCGCGCAACTGCTTCTGCGAGGCCTCGGTCTTCTCCGCATTGTCCTGCAGCGAGCGGGCCTTGTCGAGTTGCGCCCGGCGCTCGTCGCAGTCGAACTCCACCAGCCGGTCACCCTTGCGGAACGAGCCGCCTTCCTGGACCAGGAAGCGCAGCAGCTTGCCGGACATCTGGCTGGCGAGTTGCGCCTCCTGCGACGGCTGGATGACGAAGCGGACAGTGGCCGGCTTGCCCGCAGGCGCCGCCACCGGCGCCGGCTTGCCGGGCGCAGCGGTCGCGGCCTTGGCGGGCGCCGTCTGCGCGGACGCACCCGATGCCAGCAACCATGCGCACGCCAGCGTGACCAGCAGCCTGTTCATATGACGCACAACTCCTCGAATGGCTTGAGCGCCGGCTGCAATTCACCGTCCGGCAGTGGCGCAATTTCGTCGGCCTCCCTGGCCAGGCGGGACCTGAGCCCCTCGCCGAGATAGGACCGCAACTGCGCCGCCACTTCTCCCGGACCCTTGCGGGAAAGATCTTCCGGGTAAGGATCAACACCCAGCGTGTTGAGCAGCAGTGCGTGGCTGGCCTCGAGCTCGGCGAAGGAGAACGCGCTTTCCAGCGCGGCCAGCACCGCCTCGACCTCGGTGCGGATCAACGACAACTCGTCGCCGGACGCGCTGGCGGCCCGCGCCCGCGATTGCGCCTCGCGCTCGCCGGCCACCCGGTCCAGTTCGCGCGACAGGCACCAGCCGCGCCGGTCCGTCTCGATGGCGCGCAGGGCGATGCCGACCTGGGCAACCACGGCAACGGTCATGGCATCGCTGCGCAGGCTCTCGGCCGCCTCCGCCGCCTTGCCATAGCGCCGGGCCGCCGGCACTGCCGCCAGGTTGAGCAGGTTGAAGGAGAACTGGGCGCTCGCCTCGTTCCAGTCGTTGTTCTGCAGGTACTTGTTGCTGTCGTAGCGCGGGCCGGCCGACAGGTTCAGCGACGGCAACAGGCTGGTCACCGCGATCTTTCCCTCGAGACGTGCCATGCGTTGCCGGTAGCCCTGCTCACGCAACTCCGGCCGGTTGGCCAGTGCGATGCGCAGCAACTGCTCGCGCGAGAGGTCCGGCAGCCAGCCCGGCTCGTTCATCGCTGCCGGCTCCTGCAACTCCAGCGTCGTACCCGGCGGCAGCGACACCAGCCGCGACAGGTCGTTGCGTGCATTGAGGACTTCTTCCTGCAGCGCAGAAAGCCGCTTCAGCGACAGCAGCAGGTCGCGGCGGTAATCGAGGATCGGCACCTGGGTCTGCAGCCGGAGTTCCTCCATCCGGCGCGAGCGGGTCAGTGCCGACTCGACGCGCTCGCGCAACGCCTGCAGCCGGGGCTCAAGCCGCTGCGCGGCCAGCGCCCGCCACCAGGCGAAGGTGACTTCCTGGGTGATGGACTGGAATGCCTTGCGCCGCTGCTCCTCGGCGACCAGCAGCGCATTGCCCTTCTGCTTCGCCCGCAGGTATCCGACACCGAAGTCGAGCGCGTTCCAGCTCAGCTGCAGTTGCGCGGTCGTACTCTGCTTCTCCGACGACGTCGAGGACTGCAAGGTCTGGATGCCGGTTTCCGGGTTGGCGCTGGTCGATGCCGCGTATTCATCGCGGCTGGTATAGCCGGCACCGAGCGCCAGTTGCGGCCACAAGGCAAAACTGGTGCGGGAGAGATCTGCCTTCGCCATCGCCTCGTTCATGAACGAAGCGCGGTAATCGAGGTTGTACATCAGCGCGCGCGCCACCGCGTCGGCAACGTCCAGCGGCGCCGACGGCAACTGCTGTTCGCTGCGGATCCGCTCCAGCCGCGCCTCGCCGGCGCGCAGGGCATCGTCGCGCTCCAGGGCGGGAACGCGGACGGTACAGGCATTGAGGAGCAAGGCGGCGCCGACCAGGAAAGGCAATGCGACCTGACGTACGACTGGCATCAATCGGCACTATCCCGGGGTTTTTGTTGTTAGAACCGTGGATCTCGGACGTTCGGGGCATTATCCATGCTGCCCGGAGGCAGGTAAACCGAAGCCGCCACCCCGGCCCGGCTGCAACCCGAAAAGAACAACCGGAAAAGAAAAGGCCCGCTTGCGCGGGCCTTTTCGCCTTGCGGTGACCGATCGATCAGGCAGCGTGGTCGGTAAAGTGCCGCAGCAGCGCATCGACACCCGCGCGCTTCGCCAGCACTTCCCGGCTCAACGCGGCCGACAGGCCAGGCTTGCCGATGTCGGACTGCGTTGCCGCGAGGTCCGGCGCCGGCTCTGCCGGCGCTTCCGGGCCGGCCGCCTGCTCCGTGGGCTCTGCCGCCGCCATCTCGACCATGCCGGCAAGCGCCATGCGCGCAACGTTGTCCGTCACCGGCGCCACCAGGTCGACCGACGACGGTGCAGCCGCCGGTTGCAGTACCGGCACTTCACCGGCGAGGACCGCGGACCCGGCCAGCGCAAAGCGCTCCTCGTCCTCTTCCTCGACGGTCGGTGCCACGTACTGGCCGTTGACGTAAACACGCAGGGTCGCAGTACCCGTCGAACCGTCGGCGTACTGGACGCTGTAACTGACGGTGTCGACGTAGACCGTGCCGGCCGGCAACTTCGCGAGCGATTCGCCCGGCGTATACACCAGCACGCCGCTGGCACCCAGCGTCACGCTGCCGGCACCACCGGAAGCGTCGACTCCGGTGACCTGTGCACCGCCGCCGTCGTTGGCGGTGAGGGCAATTGTTGACGCCCACCGAAAACTGACCCACTTCCGGGGGTAATGCTCGCCGAAAACTGACCCACCCCAACAGCTACCCTTGCGCGTTTTTTGAGCAGGGGCGGATGGAGTGATCAGTGTGAGCATGTTG
>JBKHWA010000013.1:0-24410 GCA_046566765.1 Gammaproteobacteria bacterium | reverse complement strand
GCGCGCTGGTCCTGCTGCTTACGGTCCTGCTCGCTCATCGTCTGTCGTCCGTTCAGGGGCGGTAGATGACTTCCAGCCCGCCCTCGTCGTCATCGCCGTCGTCTTCGTCTTCCGGCTCATCGCCACGGCGCCCGGCGCGTGCAGCGAGTTTCAGTTCCTGCACCTTGCGGCGCGCTTCTTCCTCGAGGCGCTCGCGCAATGCTTTCTCGCGCTCCGCAGCCTCCGGGTCTTCCGCCTCGATGCGGCGCCATTCTTCCAGCCGCTGCATCACCGCGTGCGCCAGTTCGCCGGTGCCTTCCTGCGCCAGTGCCGAGATGCGGAACACCTTGCCGGTCCAGCCGAGCTCGGCAACGATCTCCGCCACCTTCGCCTCCGCATCTTCCGGCAGCATCATATCGGTCTTGTTGAACACCAACCAACGCTCGCGCTCGGCCAGCGTCGGGCTGAACTTCTGCAGTTCGCCGACCAGCACGCGGATACCTTCAGCCGGATCGCTGCCGTCCGCCGGCTCGATATCGACCAGGTGCAGCAGCAGGCGCGTGCGCGCCAGGTGCTTGAGGAAGCGGATGCCGAGGCCGGCGCCTTCGGCGGCGCCCTCGATCAGGCCGGGAATGTCCGCCATCACGAAACTGCGCTCGCTGTCGACGCGCACCACGCCGAGGTTCGGCACCAGCGTGGTGAACGGGTAATCGGCGACTTTCGGCTTGGCCGCGCTCACCGCCCGCAACAGCGTCGACTTGCCGGCGTTGGGGAAGCCGAGCAGGCCGACGTCCGCCAGCACCTTCAGCTCGAGGCGCAGCTTGCGCTTCTCGCCCTCGGTGCCGCGGGTGAACTCGCGCGGCGCGCGGTTCACCGAGCTCTTGAAATGCAAGTTGCCCAGCCCGCCCTTGCCACCGGCGGCCAGCAGCAGCCGCTCGCCGTTGTGGGTGAGGTCGCCGAGCACTTCCTCGGTATCCATGTCGATGACGGTGGTGCCCACCGGCACGCGCAGGACGATGTCCTCGGCGCCCTTGCCGTAGCACTGAGCGCTCATGCCGTTCTGGCCCTTGCCGGCACGGAACAGGCGCGCGTAGCGGTAGTCGATCAGCGTGTTGAGGTTGTTGTCCGCTTCCAGCCAGATCGAGCCGCCGCGGCCGCCGTCGCCGCCATCGGGGCCGCCCATGGCGATGAATTTTTCGCGCCGGAAGCTCGCGCAGCCATCACCGCCCTTGCCGGCGACGACCTCGATCACGGCCTCATCCACGAATTTCATGATTCACCCCAGCGCGCGCACGTGGCGCATGAAAACGGAAAAGCCCCGCGACGTTTCCACCGCGGGGCTCTTTCACTTGCTCCGGTTCCGCGGAACCGGAAAGAACTCAGGCTGCCGGAACGACGGTAACCATCTTCCGGTTTTGCTTGCCCTTGGTCTCGAACTTCACGGTACCGGCGACCGTGGCGAACAGCGTGTGGTCACGACCCATGCTGACGCCGTTGCCCGCATGCACGCGGGTGCCGCGCTGGCGAATGATGATGTTGCCGGCGACGACCTGCTGGCCGCCGAACACCTTGACGCCAAGGCGTTTGCTTTCGCTGTCGCGACCGTTGCGGGATGAGCCCGCGGCCTTCTTGTGTGCCATGGCAGTGAACTCCTCTGCTTAGCCCTTGATGCCGGTGATCTTCACGGCAGTGAACCACTGGCGGTGGCCCTGCTGCTTGCGATAGTGCTTGCGGCGACGGAACTTGATGATGTGGATCTTGTCGTGGCGACCGATCTCGGTCACCTCGCCGGTGACGGTGGCGCCGGCAACGACCGGCTTGCCTACCTTCACGGACTCGCCCTGACCGACCATCAGGACTTCGTTGAATTCGACTTTCTGGCCCGGCTCGGCATCAAGCAGCTCGACTTTGACGACATCGCCTTCGGCGACGCGGAGCTGTTTGCCGCCCGTGCGGATAACGGCGTACATGGGGACTTCCTCAGTTTGGGCGCCCGGTTGGCGGCCTTGCCTCCGCGCGGGGCGGAAGGGGCTGGCTGCCGATTGGGACCGGGACGCAACACGTTCGGGGCGCGCAATTCTAGGGAAAGGCCCGGGGCGAGGCAAGGTGGAAGAGGCCCGGACCCCGGCCTTTTCTTGACGCCCCCCGGGGGCGCTCCCAGAATGCGCCCGCCACCGGCTCCCGGCCCCGCCGCGGCCGGCACCGGCACCCCCGCCTTCCCGTCAGCGACCCCGGAATCCCATGGAATTCAAGGACATCGTGGCCACCGTCGGCGACGACTTCGCCGCCGTCGACCGCTTCATCCTGAAGCGGCTGGACACCCAGGTCCCGCTGATCCGGGAGGTTTCCGAGTACATCGTCAACAGCGGCGGCAAGCGCCTGCGCCCGCTCATGGCCCTGCTGGCGGCCCGGGTGACCGGCTACCAGGGTGACCGCCATATCAACATCGCGGCCATCATCGAGTTGCTGCACACCTCGACCCTGCTGCACGACGACGTGGTCGACGAGTCCAGCCTGCGGCGCGGCCGGCCGACGGTCAACGCGGTCTGGGGCAACGCGGCCGCGGTCCTGGTCGGCGACTTCCTGATTTCCCGCTCCTACCAGCTGACCGTCGAACTGCACGACATGCGGCTGATGGACATCCTCGCCGACGGCACCAACGTGATCTCCGAGGGCGAGGTGCTGCAACTGCTCAACGTGCGCGACGTCGACACCACCGAGGCGCGCTACATGCAGGTGATCCACGCCAAGACCGCGAAGATGTTCGAATCCGCGGCCGAGGCCGGCGCCGTGCTCGGCGCCCGTGACGAGGCCGACGCCGCCCGCCTGCGCCGCATTCTCGGCGGTTACGCGAAGCACGTCGGCATCGCCTTCCAGCTGATCGACGACGTGCTCGACTACGACGGCGACAGCGCCGAACTCGGCAAGAACGTCGGCGACGACCTCGCCGAAGGCAAACCGACACTGCCGTTGATCCATGCCATGCGCGCGGGCGCGCCGGCCGATGCTGAGCTGGTGCGCGAGGCCATCCGCAATGGCGGCCTGGACCGGCTCGCCGAGATCATCGCCGCGGTGCGCCGCAGCGGCGGCCTGGAATACACCCGGAAACTGGCCAACGCCGAGGCCGATGCCGCCATCGCCCTGTTGCAGGAACTGCCGGCCTCACGCTACCGCGACGCGCTGGCCGCGCTCGCGCACCTGGCCGTGCATCGCACGCACTGAACGGGCAAACTGGCGCGCGGCAGCCGGCTGCAGCCGGCACCGCACCGACACCGCCCACGGAGTATCCCCCGCATGCGCAACGCCATTGCCGTCCTCGCCCTTGCCGCGCTGTCGCTCGCCGGCTGCGCGCTCAGCCCGCAGACCATCACCGTCACGCCGGCGCTCAGCGTCGCCGCCGACAACGTCGGCAAGAACCGCGTCATCGGACTGCACGTACTGGACGAGCGTGAAAACACCGCCATCGGTTCGCGCGGCGGCGTGTACGCAAAATCGAGCACCATCAACCCCGCCAACGACGTCGGCGTGGCGGTATACGACGCGATGAAGCGCGGCCTGGAGACCCAGGGCTACCAGCTGGGCAGCGCCAACGCCGACGCGGTGCTGCATGTGGCGGTGAAACAGCTTTCCTACCACGTGCCGCAGGGCGCAATGGCCACCAACGCCGACATCACGGTGGCGATCCGCGTCACCGCCGAGCGCGGCGGCAAGCAGCACAGCACCGATTACCGCTCGACGGTAAACCGCAAGTTCCCGGTCGCGCCGACCGCGACCCAGAACGAGGAATGGATCAACGAAACGCTGGGCGAAACCCTCGCCCGGTTCTTCGCCGACAAGGAAATGCGGGCGTTCCTCAACAACTGAGGCAGGCAGGCCACGGCGGGCCGGCGGCCCGCCGCCGGCGCATCAGCCGCCGGCCATCGCGTACATCATTCCGCCACCCAGCAACTCGACGCCGCCGTCCAGCGCGACCACCTGCCCGGTCATGTAGCGGCACAGCGGGCTCACCATCGTCAGCGCGAAGTCGGCCATCTCGTCGACCGTGGTGTAACGCTGCACCGGGATCTTCTGCGCGACCTTTTCCGCGTTGCCGGTGAACAGGTCGCCGCCGACGGTGTTGGCGACGAACCCCGGCGAGATGCCGTTGACCCGCACCTTGCGCGGCCCCCACTCGACCGCCAGCGTGCGCACCAGCATGTTGACGCCCGCCTTGGCGCTGCACGCATGGGACTGCAGCGGCATCGGCACCACCGCCTGCGGCGCCGAGATGGCAATGCAGCGCACGTCATCGGCGGCGAAGTGCTCGCTGGTGGCGCGGAAGGTATGGAAGGTGCCCTTGAGATCGATGTCGATCACCGAGCCGAAGCCGTTGGAAGACAGGTTGGCGGCCGGGGCAACGAAGTTGCCGGCAGCACCGGCGACCACGATCCGGTAGGGACCGAAAGCCTCGGCGCCCTGCTTCGCCGCCGCCTGCATCGCCGCGAAATCGCGGACGTCGGTGGAGATGCCCATCGCCACGCCGCCGGCCTGGCGGATCAGCGCCACCGTCTCGTCCAGCTTCTCCTGCCGGCGGCCGACCACCACCACCTTCGCCCCGAACTCGGCGAAGCGGCGGGCGATGCCCTGGTTGATGCCGCTGCCGCCACCGGTGATGAATGCCGCCTGCCCGGCCAGCAGGCCGCCCTGGAACACGTCGCGTGCCGTCGTCATCTGGCTGTCGCCCCTTTGGAGCCCGGGTCCGGAAGCGGGCCCGCGGCAGGCGAAGGGTAGCGGGTTGCCGGGGCGACTCAAGGCGGAGACGGCCGACCCCGGATTGTTTCCGGCCGGACCATCTGGTCAGGGCGGTGATTGCCGATACAATCCCCCCTCTTAGAACAACAAAGGAACCCCGAACGGGGGTCCACCAAAGGTCGAGGGCCTGATGCTGCCTGTTCGCCACACTGCGCATGGAATCCTGCGCCAGCCCGGTCGCAACCCGGGTCATTTCTGGCGTCTTGCCGCGCTCCTGCTTACCGCCCTGCTGCTGGCCGGCTGTGCCGCCAAGCGGGTCGACTACGTCGAGCCGCCGGCCGAGATCTATTCCTACGCCGGCGAGATCCGCGAGGACAATTTCACCAATCCCGACGGCCTGAACATCTTCGGCCGCTACTGGTTCCCTACCACCCAGCCGCGCGCGGTGCTGGTGCTGGTGCACGGCACCACCATGCATTCCGGCCTCTACGACGAGATGGGCCGCTACCTCGCGTCCAAGGGCTACGTCATCTACGGCATCGACCTGCAGGGCTGGGGCCGCTCGGACGGCATCGGCGCCAGGGGCGACGTCTACAACCACGACAAGTACGTGACCGACGTCGGAATCATCATCGACCGCATGCGCGCCGATTACCCGGGCCTGCCCATCTTCGGTTTCGGCGAGAGCCTCGGCGGCATGGTCTGCCTGGTCGGCCAGGTGCAGCGGCGCACCTTCTTCGACGGCCTGGTACTGTCGGCGCCGGCGTACAAGCCGAACATCCGGCTGCCGATGGGCGTGCACATGCCGGAAATCCTCAACAACTGGGGCATCTCGCTGGCCGGCTGGGGCACATCGAAATTCCCGCGGCTGCCGGTGCTGTCGTCAAACCTCGGCCTGCGCTACATCGTGAAGGACAAGGTGCTGCGCGAGCAGTTGCTGGACGACCCGTACGTGTCGCACAACTGGCTGCCGGGTCGCTACATCTCGTCGATCGCCGAGTCGGCCAAGTACCTGCGCAACCGCATCGAGGTGGTCAACGTCCCGATCTACATCCTGCACGGCGAGAAGGACCAGCTGGTCCCGGTCGAGTCGTCGAAGGAAATCATCCACCGCGCGGTCAGCCGCGACCGCCGGATCAAGATCTACAAGGGCATGGCGCACGCCGCCTTCATGCAGAAGGAACGCTACGAAGCGATGATCGACATCGGCAAGTGGCTGGACGACCGCACCGCGCCGCGCCTGCCTGATCCGCTGACCGGGCTGGTGCCTCAGCAATAATTCCTCGCCGCTACTGGCGTGGCGCCTGCGAGCGCTCCCGCCAGGCCGTCGGCGACACGCCGGTCCAGCGCCGGAATGCGCGGCCGAAATTGGACGGATCGCTGTAACCGAGTTGCTCGGCGATCCGCTCCACCGGGCGATCGCCCTGCTGCAGGTATTCCACCGCCAGCCCGCGCCGCAATTGCTCGACGATGTCGTGGTAACTGGTGCCCAGCGCCGCCAGCCGCCGGCGCAGCGTGCGCGGCGCCATGTGCAGCTCGTCGGCCACCCGCTCCAGCGACGGATCTTCCGCCAGCAACCTCCGCGCGCGGCGGCGCACCTCGCCCAGCAGCCCTTCCTCGTCGCTGAGTTTCTTCAGCTCTTCCTCGCACTGCCCCGCCGCCATGCGCACCAGCTGCGGATCGGCGAAATCGATTCGCCGCTTGAGTTCCGCCGCCGGGAAGCGGATCTGGTTGGCCGAGCAGTTGAAGTGGATCTTCGCGCCCGCGAGCTGCAGCAGTTGCCGGTGGTAAGGCTGCTCGGCATAGGTCACGCGCGCCTCGCCTTCCGGCGACGGCGCCTCCTGCACCAGTTGCAGTCGCGCGGTGTGGAACATCGCCAGCAGCGTCTCGATCGCGAACGGCAGGTACTCACCCATCGGAACGCGCTCCTCGAGTTGCAGCACCGCGGTGTCGCCCTCGATGAAGAACTGCAGGTCCATGCCGGTGGTACGGGTGCGGAAGTAACGGACGGCGAGATCGATGGCATCGCCCAGCGTCTCGCTGGACAGCGCCGCGTAGCCGAGGAAACCGTGCGTCTTGATGTTCATCGTCAGGCCGAACTGGAAGCCCAGCGACGGATCGCCGGTGAGCTCCAGCGCACGCGCGACGATGCGCAGCATCTGCTGGTCGGGGATGCGGGCACCGGGCGCCGCCAGGTCGGCGGCACCGACGCCGGTGCCGGCGAGCAGCCGTTCGCGGGCGATGCCGCGCTGTTCCAGCAGGCGGCAGAACAGGTCAACGTAGCCCGCCGCCACGTGCGGTGTGGAGAAATCCCGGCGTTTTCCGCCCACGACAACCTCGCTCTTGGCCTTAAATGACCGATGCCCGGCTGAAGATAACCTTCAGCCGGCGACAGCCACAAGCGAAAGTGGCGACCGTCGATCCACGCATCTCCAGGTCACGAGGAACCCGCCATGACTTCGCTTTCCGCCGGCATCCGCATCCCCGTCCGCCGCATGGACTACCAGTTCCCGGCCGATATGCCGCGCTACTGGTACCGCGGCAACCCCTGGCTGACCCACTTCATGAACGGCCTGTCGGCGGTGTTCCCCGACGGCGAGCGCTTCTTCATCCAGAGCGTGCGCAACTACCAGGACCGCATCGACGACCCGGTACTGCAGAAGCAGATCCGCAACTTCATCGGCCAGGAAGCCAACCACGGCAAGGAGCACGAGGCGTTCAACACGCTGCTCGAGGAACGCTTCGGCGTGCCGATGTCGCGGATCGCCGCCTATACGAAGCGACGGCTCGGCAAGGCGCAGGAGCGCGTGCCGAAGGTACGCCAGCTGGCGATGACCGCCGCACTGGAACACTTCACCGCGATCATGGCCCACCAGTTGCTGGAAAACCCGGACGTGATGGAAGGCCTGGAAGCCGCCTACGGCGACATGTTCATGTGGCACGCGGTGGAGGAAACCGAGCACAAGGCGGTGGCCTACGACGTCTACCAGCAGGTGAGCGGCGATTACGCGATCCGGGTACAGACGATGGCGGTCGCCACCGTCATGTTCCTCGCCCACCAGTTCGCGTTCATGACCTGGATGGTGGCGCGCGACGGCAAGCTGGGCGATATCAAGGGCTTCATCGACCTGGTGAAGTTCCTCTACGTGGAGCCAGGCCCGCTGCGGAAAATGTTCGGCGACTACATCGACTATTACCGCCGCGACTTCCACCCCTGGATGCACGACAACCGGGCGCTGATCACGAAGCGCGTCGAGGAATTGAAGAACAAGGAACTGCGCAGCGCCGCCTGAAGCAACCACCACGCGAAACACGGAGGGCACCACGATGGGCACGCCGGTACGCATACCCGTTCGCCGCATGGACTTCGACTTCGAGGGACTGCCGAAATACTGGTACCAGGGAAACCCCTGGATCACGCACTACCTGAATGCCCTGTCCGCCGTGTTCCCCGACGGCGAACGTTTCTTCATCCACAGCGTGCGCAATGTGCAGGACCGCATCACCGACCCGGCCCTGCAGGCGCAGGTGCGCGCCTTCATCGGCCAGGAAGCGCACCACGGCAAGGAGCACGAAGCGTTCAACACGCTGCTGGAGGAAAAACACGGCGTCCCGATGGCGAGTACCGCCGGCTTCACGAAGCGCTGGCTGCTGGGCACCGCACGCCGGCTGCCGCAACGCCGCCAGTTGGCCATCACCATCGCGCTCGAGCATTTCACCGCCATCCTCGCCAACCAGCTGCTGGAGCAACCGGAGATCGCCGAGCAGCTCGGCCGCGCCGAGGGCGACATGTTCCTCTGGCACGCGGTCGAGGAGACCGAGCACAAGGCGGTCGCGTTCGATGTCTACACCGCGGTGTACGGCCGCGGCTTCGCCTCGACGTTCGTGCGGATGATGACCATGGTGATCACCACGATCATGTTCAGCCTGTTCACCACCGTGTTCCAGCTGCGCTTCCTGTGGCGCGACGGCGAACTGCTGAACCTGCGGGCGATGGCCGGCTTCTTCGCCTTCCTGTGGTGGAAGCCCGGCCCGCTGCGCCGGATGATCCCGGAATACCTCGACTACTACCGCCCTTCCTTCCACCCGTGGCAACACGACAACCGGTCGCTGATCAGCGGACGGGTAGAACAGTTGCGCGGCAAGGAAATGCGCGCCGCCACCGCCTGACCCGTCAGCCGCGACCGCTGCGCGCGGATCACTCCGCGCGCAGCGCCTCGATCGGGTCGGTTTGCGATGCCTTCCAGGCCGGCCAGATGCCGGCGAGCGCACCGATCAGCCCCGACAGCAGCAGCGCCGCCAGCAGGTAGAGCGGCTGCGGCGACAACGGCAACGCCGGCGCCAGCAACGTCAGCAGGCCGAGCAGCAACGCCATCAGCACCAGCCCGAGCACGCCGCCGAGCATCGCCAGCAGGATCGACTCGCCGAGGAACAGCGCCAACAGTCGCCCGCGGGTGCAACCCAGCGCGCACAGCAGGCCGATTTCCGCCCGCCGCTCCGACAACGCCGTGGTCATGATCGTCAGCACGCCGATCGCGCCGACGAACAGCGAGATGCCGCCCAGCGCGGCGATCGCCGTCTTCAGCACCGACAGGATCCGGTTCAGCGTCGCCAGCATGTCTTCCTGGGTGGTCGTCGAGAAATCCTCGCCGCCGTGCCGCGCGATCAGCGCCGTGCGCAGGCGCTCCGCCATCACCTTCGCCGGCACGTTGGCCGAATACTTGAAGTTGATCTCCATCAGCCCCTCGCGGTTGAACAGCGAGAGCCCGCGGCCCACCGGGATGAACACCATGTCGTTCATGTCGATGCCGAGCATCTCGCCCTTCGGCGCCATCACGCCGATCACGCGGAAGCGCTGGCCGCCGACGCGCACGTCGTCGCCGAGCGGGCTGCGGCTGCCGTACAACTCCTGCCAGACCTTGTGACCGAGCACGACGTAAGGCCGCGCGCCGACCGGGTCGTCATCCGGCAGGAAGCGGCCGTACTGCACCTTCATGTTCCAGGCCTCCGACGCCTGCGCGCCGACGCCGAGCACCATGGTGTCGCGCTGGCGCACGCCCGCCTCGACCTTGCCGGTACCGCTGATCGACGGCACCGTCGCCAGCACGCCGGGAATCCGCGACAGCGCCTGCGCGTCGTCCAGCGTCAGTGGCCGCTCGGTGCGGAACAGGCCGGTCATGCCGCCGGTCTCGGCGAGGCCGGGATTGATCGCGACGATGTGGGTGCCGAACTGGGTGAACTGCGCCAGCATGTAGCCGTGCACGCCCTCGCCGATCGCGGTGAGCATCGACACCGCGGCGATGCCGATCGCCATGCCCAGCGCGGTCAGCGCCGTGCGCATGCGCGATGCGCGCACCGCGAGGTAGATCCAGCGCATGAAATCGGCGAGGCGCATCACTCACCCGCCTGGCGCGTGAGCGCGATGACCGGGTCCAGCTTCGCCGCGCGGCCGGCTGGCAGCAACGCGAACAGCAGGCCGGACAGCAACGAAACGGCAATCGCCGCCGCGATCGTCGTCCACGGCGCGGTGAACGGGATCGACGGCCACAACTGGCGACCGAGGGCCAGCAACGCCTCGCCCAGCAGCACCCCGAGCGTCCCGCCGGCGAGCGCCATCAGCAGTGCCTCGGCGAGGAAGATCCGCTTGACGATTTTCGCCGGTGCACCGAGCGCCTTGAGCAGGCCGATCTCGCCGGTGCGCTGCGTCACCGAGATCAGCGTCACGTTCATGATCAGGATACCGGCCACCAGCAGGCTGATGCCGGCGATGCCGGTTACCGCCAGCGTCATGATCGCCAGGATGTCATCCAGCGATTTCAGCATCGCGTCCGGACTGGTGACGGTGAAATCCTCGTCGCCCTCGTGGCGGACAACGAGCATGTCGCGCACCTCGCCGCTGACCCGCTCGCGCGATACGCCCGGACGCACCTGCACCAGCAACCGGAACAGCGCCGGCGTGTCGTACATCGCCTGCGCATGGTTCACCGGGATGAAAACGGCTTCACCCATGTCCATCCCGGCCACCCGCGATTCGCCGAGCACGCCGATGACGCGGAAACGGCGGTCGCCGATCCGCAGCCACTCGCCGAGCGGATTGCGGTCGCGGAACAGCTCCCTCGCCATGGTCGGCCCGAGCACCGCCAGCGGCGGCAGCGGCGCGCCGCGATATTCCGGGAAAACCTGGCCGCGCGCCGGCTTGATCTTGCGGATCAGGAAATAGTCACGGGTAACGCCGACCACCACGCCGTCGCGCTGCAGCGCGCCCACCGATGCGGTGCCGACGCCCATCAACAGCGGTGCCACCGCGTTCACGCCCGGCAACTGTCGCAATGCGTCGGCATCGTCGATCGTCAGGTCGCGCGGCGCCACGCCCATCACCGGCGGCATGCCACCGGTGGTTTCCTGGCGGCCAGGCAATATCGCGATGGTGTCCGTTCCCATCGACGCGAATTCGCCGGCGACGTACAGCCGCGCACCCTCGCCGAGGCCGGTGAGCACGATCACCGAGCCGGTGCCCAGTGCCACCACCAGCAGGATCATCGCCGCCCGGAAGCGCTGGCGGGCGAGCGCCGCCAGTGCGAAACGCAGCAGGTCGGCGAGGCGCATGGTGGCGGGCGCGGTCATGGCGTTCAGCCGCGCTCGTCGGTGACGATGCGCCCGTCGACCATGCGCAGGCGGCGATGCGCGCGCGCACCCAGCGCGGCGTCGTGGGTGACCACCAGCAGCGTGATGCCGTCGGCATTGAGTTTTTCCAGCACGCGCACCACGTCCTCGCCGGAACGCGAATCGAGGTTGCCGGTAGGCTCGTCGGCCAGCACGATTTCCGGCTTCATCACGATCGCCCGCGCAATCGCCACCCGCTGCCGCTGCCCGCCGGAAAGCTGGTTCGGCACGTGGCCGGCACGATCGCTGATGCCGAGTTCCGCCATGATCGCGTCGACCGCCTGCCGGCGCTCCGCCGGCGCGACGCCACCGAGCACCAGCGGCAACTCGATGTTCTCGCGCGCGGTGAGCCGAGGCACCAGGTGGTAGGCCTGGAACACGAAGCCGATGCGGCGACGACGGATGTCGGCGCGAAGTTCTTCCGCCAGCGGTACGGTGTCGAGGCCGTCGATGCGGTAACTGCCGGCGTTCGGTCGGTCGAGCAGGCCGAGCATGTTGAGCAGCGTCGACTTGCCGGAACCGGACGGCCCCATCACCGAGATGTATTCGCCGGGATTGATGTCCAGGTCGACGCCGTCCAGCGCGTGCACGGCCTCGTCGCCGACCTCGAAGATCCGCTTGACGCCGCGCACCTCGATCATGGCGACGTACCGTCGGCAGGCGGCGTCTTTTCCGGTACCGCTACCGCACCCTCGACCGCGCCCGGTCGGTCCAGCGATGTCACGACCATGTCGCCTTCGGCGACGCCCTCCAGCACTTCCACCCAGGTCCAGTTCGCAGCGCCGGTTTTCACCGCGACTTTCGCCAGCTTGCCGCTCTCCGGGTCGCGGCGCAGCACGGCGGCGCCGTCGATCAATGCCTCCGCCGGCAGCCGCAACACGTTCTGCTTCACTTCCAGCACGATATCGACATCGGCGGAATAACCCACCAGCAACAGCACGTCCTTCGGCACCTGCGCGAGCTTCACTTCGACATCGACCGTGCGTGCCTGCTTTTCCTTGTCGAGCACGTACGGCGCAATGCGGGTGACGGTGCCGTCGATGCGCCGGCCGCGGAAGGCATCCAGCGACACCCGCACCGGCAAGCCGGTGCGGACCTGCGCTGCGTCGACCTCGTCGATCGGCGCGGTGACGTACAGGCAACTGTCGTCGATCAGGTCCACCGCCGGCGGCGTCGCCACGCCCGGCGGCGACGGCGTCACGTACTCGCCGATCTCGCCGTTGACTTCCGCCACCACGCCGGCGAACGGCGCGCGCAGCCGGGTCTCCTCCAGCTGCGCCTCGTACACTCGCACCTGGGCGCGCGCGGTGCCGAGATCGGCACGCGCCGCCGAGCAGGACGCCTGCGCAACGCTGGCACGGGTGGCGGCCTGTTCCACTGCCTCACGCGACAGCAGTTGCTGCTTTTCCAGCTCCAGGGCGCGCTGGTTTTCCCGCTCCGCCTGCTCCGCCTGCAAACAGGCCTGCTGTTCGCGCTGAACGACCGCGTCGGCGTTGCTGCGCACCTGCGCCAGCTGCGCCTCGCGATCGTCATTCCAGATTTCCAGCAGCACCGCGCCGCGGCGCACGTGGTCGCCCTCGTTCACGTACAGCTTCTCCACGCGCCCGCCCATCGGCATCGACAACCCCGAGCGCTGACAGGCGTTCACCGTCCCTGCCCGCGTGTTCGACACCACCCGCTCGACGTCGCCACGCCCCACCGTGGCCATCGCCAGCGGCGCCGGCTCCTCCGGCCACAACACCACGGCCGCCGCCGCGGCAACCGCCACCGCCCCGCCAATCCACCAGGCCTTCCGCATTGCGCGCACTCCGTCAGTCGGTTCCGGGAGCCGTCACGAACCGCGCCAGGCCGACGGCGTACCGTTGGTCCAGCGGCGGAACGCCCGGGTGAAATTCGCCACGTCGGAATAACCGAGGCGGTCAGCCACCTGCTCGATGGTCAGGGCACGGTTGGCCAGCAACAGCAGCGCCTTCTCGCGGCGCACGCCGTCGAGCAGGTCGCTGAAGGTCGTACCCTGCGCCGCCAGCTGGCGCTTGAGCGTGCGCGACGATACGTGCATGCGCTCGGCGACTTCCTCCAGCGCGAGGAAGCCGCTGGCCGGCGACTGGACCAGCGCGCGCACGCGGCCAACCACGCTGGCGAACTCGCCGAGTGCCGCCAGTTCGCGCTCGCATTGCTCCAGCGCCATGCGCGAGGATTCCGGGTCGCTCATCACCAGCGGCAGATCGAGGTAATCGGCGGGAAACACCACGCGGTTCACCGGCTGGTCGAACACCACGACGTTGTCGCCGAGCATCGGCAGGAACGGGTCGATCCAGTCCGGCTTCGGGAACGCGAACTCGCCGCGCCCGTGCATCACCTTGCCGGTCAGTGCGCCGCCCATCTGTACCAGGCCGACGCACACCGCGATCAGAGCCGTCTGGCGCAGCGGCTCGAGATCGGTATCGAACACCATGGTCAGCGCAGCGACGTCACCCTCGACCATCAGTTGCAGGTCGACCGCGGTGCTGCGCAGCGGCGCGAAGCGCTCGGCGATGCGCAGCGCTTCGCCAATGTTCTTCGCGGTCATCGCCGCGAAGCCGATGTAGCCGTGGTGCGAGATTTTCATCTGCAGGCCGGCAAGCACGCCCAGCGCCGGCTGGTGCGAAAGTTCGATCGCCCGCTTCAGCATGTCGTTGGCGACGGTGAGCGGGACGCGCGCATTCGGTGCCGCCAGTTGCGCGCGCGTCACGCCGGCGGCCTGGAACAGTGCCTCGGCGGGTATGCCCATCGGCACCAGCAGGTCGGCAACCTGCAGCACGTAGTTGGCCGGCAAGGCGGTGGTGTCACGCATGGCGGAATCCCGTGGTTTCCCGGGCGGGGCCGGGCTGTCCCATTATGACAACTTGGCCCTTAATGACAACAGGGTGACACGCCCAGCCCTGTGGACCCTTCATCGGCACTGGCATCGTCTGCGCCATGCCCGGCACCGCCGGGGATTATCCGACCGAGGAAACGACATGACCGCTGCCGCCGCCGCACCCCGCAAGCCCACCGGTGCCGCCGTAAATATCCCGCCGCGTCGCATGGACTTCGAATTCGACGGCAAGACGCCGCGCTACTGGTACGACAACGACGCCTACCTGAGCCTGTTCTGGGCCACCCTGTCAGGCCTGTTCCCGGAGGGTGAGCGCTTCTTCGTCGAGTCGGTCCGCCACTACCGCGACCAGATCACCGACCCGGTGCTCAAGGCACAGATCGCCGGCTTCATCGGCCAGGAGGCGATGCACACCAAGGAGCACGAGACGATCAACGCGGCGATGACCCGCCAGGGCATCGACATCCAGCGCATCGATCGCCAGCTCAACCCGGTACTGAAGTTCGTCCGCAAGGTGACGACGAAGCGCATGCAACTGGCCGCCACCTGCGCACTGGAACACTTTACCGCCACCATCGCCGAGCAACTGCTGCGCGACCCGGACCACGCCGCCAAGGGCGAACCGGAAATCATGGGCCTGTGGCTGTGGCACGCGCTCGAGGAGAACGAGCACAAGACAGTGGCCTACGACGTTTACCAGAAGGTCGGCGGCAACTATCCCGAGCGCGCGGTGGTGATGGTGGCGGCGACCGTGCTGTTCATCGGCCTGACCCACATGTGGCACACCCAGCTGCTGGCGAAGGAAGGCAAGCTGCTCGACTTCCGCGGCAACTGGAAAGGCATCACCTACCTGTGGGGCCGCAACGGCCTGTTCACCCGCCTGGCGCCGCAGTACTTCGACTACTACAAGCCCTCGTTCCATCCGAACGACCATGACACCCGGGCCCTGCTCGAGGAGTGGCGCGAAAAACTGTTCGGAGAGAACGGCCTGTTGCGCGACCAGGTCAAGGCACCCAACGGCAAGCCGCTGCACTGAGGACCGTGCTCCCGCCGGACCTGCCGCAGGTTGTCAGTTAGCGGCGGGCCCGGGCAGGGCACGTAACCAACCGTTGTTTTTCCCCGCCGGAAAAACAACAGGTTGCGGACGGCGTCCCGGCTGGCATGAAGTTCGCAGGAGCCCGTGCATCCGGATCGCAGCGGATTCGCCGCCTGCGCCGCAATGCACGGCACCTCGCCATGAACCAGCCCCCCGGATCCACCGTCCGCTTCCGCCTGCCGGACGATCGCGACGAGTTGGCGCGGCTCAAGCGCCTGACCGGCCTCGATTACGAGTCGGTGCCGGAATCGCTGCTGCAGCGCCCCCCTGCTGCCGACACCAGCAAAAAAAGAAACTCCCGCGGCGACTCCCGCGACGGGACGGATGCGCAACCGGGGATCCGCTGAGGGTCAGCGGGCAACGATGATCGGCCGGGCGTTGGCCGCGGCGCCCACGCGCTGCAGGTAGAGTTCATCGACGAACAGTTCGCAGGCCGGCTCACTCACCAGCCAGACCGTCATTTCCTCGATGCGGCCGGTGGCCGGCACGCTGACGCGCCCGGAAAGCAGCAGGCTGCCCTCCTTCCGGCAATCCGCGCGATCGACCACCACCTGGCGCTCGCCGCTGCCGTCGCGATAGCGGACGGCCAACGTCACCTGCGCCGAAAACTGCGCGCGGGCTCGCACCCAGCAGGACACGTTGTAGTCGGCACTCCACTTCTGGCTTGCGGCGATGCCGGGCTGGCCGTAAGTAGCGGCCGGCACCGGGGCCAGCAAGCGTTCGAGATTGGGCATGACAGGCTCTCCGGTCGGTGCTGGTGGCCACGCTGCCGGCCACCTCGTACGTCGCAATTCTGGTGACTACCCGGCGCCGGCGGCAGCGCCGGTTTGCGGAAACCGTACGCAGCGCACATTGCGGCGCAAGGAAAACCGGAATCTGTGAACCGGCCGACATTCGTTGCCCGGGACTCCACCCGCCGCCGCGGGCGGCGGCGACTCGTCGGATCCCGGCAGTTGCTGCCTGAATGTCGGACAATGGCTGCTGCCGCTACCGTGGGTGCTGCCTATGATTCGCGCCGTTTCGCGGGCCGCCGGCCCGCCCACCCGAAGGAGAACGAGCCATGGGCGAACTGAAGGAAATCCGCAACCAGCAGGAGTCGCTGGTCGAGCGCGCAAAGGAAGTGAACCGCAAGCTGTGGCTGGCCGGCCTGGGCGCCGTCAGCAAGGCCGAGGAAAAAGGCCGCGAGCAACTGGACAAATACCGCTACGCCGGCGAGCTGGCGATCGGCGCCGAGGCCGCCAGCCAGAACCGCTACCTGGTCGCCGCCCGCGGGCTGGTTGCCACCGTCCGCGCCGAGGGTGACGAGCTGCTGAACAAGCTGGTCGACGCCGGCAAGCAGCAGAAGGGCGAGGAAGCCGACAGCAACCCGTACGTCCTCGCCGCGATCGGCGCTTTTGCCACCCTGCGTGACGAAAGCCAGCGCGTGTTCGACGACCTGGTTGCCACTGGCGAGAAGCGCCAGGGCTGATCCACCGCGGGCGCCTGCGGCGCACTTGCGGGGAACGTGAAAAAGGCGCCTGCGGGCGCCTTTTTTGTCGCCTCTTCGCTCACCTGCCCGCGAAGAGGCACCAGGTGCGAAGAGGCACCAGGTGCGAAGAGGCAAAAAAAAGCCCGCCGTCAGGCGGGCTTTTTTCGTTGCCATGTTGCCCGGGAGGGCAACCAGCGAATCGCCGGAGCGATTACTGGGCAGCCGGGGCAGCAGCAGCGTCGGCAGCCGGGGCAGCAGCGTCAGCAGCCGGGGCAGCAGCGGCGTCAGCAGCCGGAGCTTCGGCAACCGGGGCCGGAGCAGCTTCAGCAGCCGGAGCAGCGGCTTCAACGGCCGGAGCTTCTTCTTTCTTGCCACAGGCAACAACCAGCAGGGCCGCAACGGCCAGGACAGCAATCTTCTTCATGGAGGCAAACCTCAAAGGGGTACAGGTCAGGGGGGACAGCAAAAACCACGTGATTTACGCCGTTTCCGGCACCAATTGTCGGACAACCCCGGCAAAGGCGCGCGTACTATACGCAGGTTCCGGTCGGAACGGAACTGGCAAAACGTGAACCAGCCCGGGAAAAGCACCGGGAAAACGCCAACTTGTTCCGCCACCCCGCTGTGCCATGATCCGGGCGGTTTCGACCCGGGCGGTTCTCCGCCCGGCAGTACATCCAGCGGAGAGACCGGCATGGCCCGCGACGGCGACCCGAAGAACAACGACAAGAACAACGACAAGCGCTTCACCGCCACCACTCCCGCACGCCGATTCCTCAAGCTGGCCGGCATGGGCACGTCGATCGCGACCCGCGTTGCCACCAGCGCCACCAGGTCGCTGTTCCTCTCGGAGGAGGAACGCGAGAAAGAGCGCCAGAAGATGCTGGCGAAAATCGGCAGCGAAGTGGCGCAGACGCTCGGCGAGATGAAAGGCGCGGTGATGAAGGTCGGCCAGATCGCCTCGCAGCTGAAGGACCTGGTGCCGGAGGAATTCGCCAAGGCGCTGGAGAAGTTGCAGAAGGAATCGCCGCCGATGCCGTTCCGGGTGATCCGCAAGCAGATCACCGATGAACTCGGCGCACCGCCCTACGAACTGTTCCGCGAGATCGACGAGGAGCCGTTCGCCGCCGCGTCGATCGGCCAGGTGCACCGCGCCGTGCTGCACGATGGCCGCGAAGTCGTGGTGAAGGTGCAGTACCCCGGCGTCGAGGAATCGATCGAGTCGGACCTCAAGCACCTGCGCCGCATCCTCAAGCTCGCCGGCTTGCTGAAAGTGGAAGAGCGGGTGATCGACGAGATCTTCGGCGAGATCCGCGACCGCCTCCGCGAGGAGCTCGACTACAAGCAGGAAGCGGAGAACCTGCGCCGTTTCCGCGCGTTCCATGCCGACGACGAGGGCATCGTGATCCCGGAAGTGGTGGACGAATTCACCAGCCGGCGCGTGCTGACCCTCACCCGCGAGGGCGGCGACTCGCTGGACACAGTGGCGAAATCCGCGGATTACCCGCAGGAAATGCGCAATCTCATCGGTCGCCGTCTGTTCGACATCTTCGGCAAGCAGATCTTCGTGCACCGCGCCGTGCACTGCGACCCGCATCCGGGCAACTTCGCGTTCCGTACCGACGGATCGATCGTGATCTACGACTTCGGTGCGGTGAAGGACATTGACCCGGTGGTGATCGACACCCTGCGCACGCTGATGTCGTCGGTGTGGGAGCGCGACTACGCGGCGATCGACCGCGCGCTGCAGCAGATCGGCGTGCGCAAGGCCGACGGCCCGCGCCCGGAGGACGAGTTCTACGAGCGCTGGATCCGCGTGCTGCTGCCGGCATTCGACGAGAAGCCGTTCGACTTCGGCAGTTCGCGCATCCATTTCGACGTGGTGAAGCAGGCACGCGCGACGCCGCTGCGCTACCTGGAATCGTTCCAGCCGTCGGCGAAAGTGATGCTGATCGACCGGGTGATCTCCGGTCATTACTGGACGCTGATGAAACTCGGCACCCACACCTCGATGCGCGACATCACCGACCGCTACACCCGCAACGCCGGCTGAACGTCAGGCGGCGCCGAAGAAATCGCGCAGTACGCGCCGGGTGTCCTCGTCGAGCGCGCAGGCCAGGTACTTGCCGTCACGCTCGACGGTGATCAGCCCGGCATTCACCAGTTCCTTGATGTGGTGCGAGACGGTCGGCGCGCCGATTTCCAGCGAGTTGATGAAATCGAACAACGCGCAACTGTGCTCCGGGCCCAGCGCCGAACGCTGCCGGCGCAGGATCTCGGTGTAGATCTACAGGCGGTTGGGGTTGGACAGCGCCTTGAACGCGCGCGCCAGCCGGTCCGTCTCGTCGACGGCCCCTTGGGCGGGCTTGCGGGAAAGATGCTTGATGGCCATGGCCGCAACCTTACCCCGAACCGGGGTTTCAGTTCGATGGCTATCGAACCGTTCATCGGAAACACTTTGATGACCATCGAACCGTCCCCTAGTTTCACCGGCATCGAACTGTGAAGCCCGCGCCGGAAACCCCATGAGCAAGCAACAGCACTCCCCGCTCGCCAGCCCGATCAACCTGCCCAACGGCAGCACCCTGAAGAACCGCTTCGCCAAGAGCGCAATGAGCGAATCACTGGGCACCATCGACAACCGCATGACGGCGCGCCTGCCCCGCCTCTATGGCCGCTGGGCGGCCGGCGGCACCGGCCTGCTCATCACCGGCAACGTGATGGTGGATCGCCGCCACCTCGGCGAACCGGGCAACGTCGCACTGGAAGATGACCGCGACCTGGCGCTGCTGCAGGACTGGGCTCGCGCCGGCACCGCCAACGGCACCCAGTTGTGGATGCAGATCAACCACCCGGGCCGGCAGGTGATCAAGTTCATCGACCCCGACCCGGTCGGGCCGTCGGCGGTGCCGTTCCGCAAGGACATGCAGGCGATGTTCGCCACGCCGCGCCCGCTCGCCCACGCCGAGATCGAGAACATCATCCAGCGCTTTGCCAACTCGGCGCGGCTGGCGAAACTCGCCGGCTTCAACGGCGCACAGATCCACGGCGCGCACGGCTACCTGGTCAACCAGTTCCTGTCGCCGCTCACCAACCAGCGCACCGACCAGTGGGGCGGCAGCCTGCACAACCGCATGCGCTTCCCGGTGGAAATCTACAAGGCCATGCGCGCCGCCACCGGCCCGGATTTCGCGCTGTCGATCAAGCTGAACTCCGCTGACTTCCAGCGCGGCGGCTTCACCGAGGAAGAATCGATGCAGGTGGCGAAGACGCTCGCCGACCTCGGCATGGATCTGGTCGAGGTTTCCGGCGGCACCTACGAGCAACCGGAAATGGCCGGCGGCGCGGTGCGCCAGTCGACGCGTGAGCGCGAGGCCTACTTCCTGAAATACGCGGAGGCGATCCGCGGCCACCTGCCGAAGACGCCGCTGATGGTTACCGGCGGGTTCCGCTCGGCCGCCGCGATGCGCGATGCGGTGGCGTCCGGCGCCACCGATATCGTCGGCCTGGCCAGGCCGCTGGTCGTCGAGCCGGATCTCCCGGCACGCATTCTCGCCGGCGAAGACGTGCAGTCGAAGGTGCGGCCGATCAGCACCGGCATCCGCATGGTCGACGAGATGGCGATGATGGAAGTGAGCTGGTACGCGCGACAACTGCACCGCATGGGCGACGGCAAGGATCCCGCGCAGCAACCGCGCGGCTTCTTCGCGCTGCTGGCGGTCGCCGGCGAAATGGCAGTGGGCGGGTTCCGCACCCGCCGGCTGCGCGCTTCGAACTGAATCCCACGGAAAGACGGAGACGGACATGAAGAGTTTTGCAGGCAAGACCGCGCTGGTAACCGGCGCATCGAGCGGTATCGGCGAGCAGATCGCGCGGCAGCTGGCAGCAGCCGGCGCGCACCTGGTGCTGGTGGCGCGCCGGGCCGACCGCCTGCAGGCGCTGGCGACAGAACTCACGGCGGAGTTCGGCATCCACGCCGACGTGATCGCGATGGATCTCGCCGCACCGGATGCCGCCGCCGCACTGCACGTGCAGACCGAGGGCAGCGGCCAGCGGATCGACATCCTGGTAAACAACGCCGGCTTCGGCCAGGAAGGCGATTTCCTCGACATCCCGCTGGAAAAACACCTGGCGATCAACCACCTCAACATGACCGTGCTCACCGAGCTGTCGTGGCACTTCGGGCACAGCATGCGTGCGCGCAGCGAGGGCTGGATCCTGAATACCGCGTCCTACGGCGCATTCACGCCGGTGCCGAAGCTGGCGATCTACGCCGCCGGCAAGGCCTACGTGCTGTCGCTGGGCGAAGCGATGGCGGAGGAACTGGCGCCGCGCGGTGTCGTCGTCACCACCCTGTGCCCCGGCGGCACCTGGACCGAGTTCACCGAAGTGGCCGGCCAGACCATCGACGGCATCAAGAAGCTGGGCATGATGAGCGCGCAGGACGTTGCCCGCGCCGGCCTCACCGGCCTCGCCCGCGGGCGCCGGGTGGTAATCCCCGGACTCACCTACAAGTTGTCGGCGACGCTGCTGCGCTCGCTGCCGTCGGCGCTGAAAGTGAAAATCACCGACAAGGTCATGAACTGAGAACCCGGAGCACCTGATGCGCATCGCCGCCGGCACCACCGCCCCCGATTTCACCGCCACCGTTTACCTGCGCGATCCGCTGACCTTGTCGCAACTGCGCGGCAAGAAGGTGTGGATCGCGTTCTTCCGCTACGCCGGTTGCCCGCTGTGCAACCTGCGGGTGCACCAGATGATCCAGCGCCACGACGCCTGGCAGGCGCAGGGCCTGCAGATCGTCGCGGTATTCCAGGCGCCAGTGGACGAGGTCGAGGCCAACGTCGGCAAGCAGAACGCGCCGTTCCCGATCGTCTGCGACCCCGACGAGAAGCTGTACGCGCTGTACGGCCTCGAGGCATCCCTCGCCGGCTTCCTTTCGCCGAAGAACATCCCGCTCGCCGCCGAGGCACTGAAGGAAGGTTTCCTGCCCGGCACCACCCACGGCACCAAGACCCGGCTGCCGGCCGACTTCCTGCTCGACGAAAACGGCAAGGTGATCGAAACGTTCTACGCCGGCCACATCGGCGATCATATTCCGCTCGATCGCATCGACGCGTTCCTCGCGCGCTGATCGCCGGCGCTGGCCAACCTTCCCCGACCAGTCACGCATCACGCATTGCAGGAGCATCGCCATGTCCCGCCCCGTCGCCCTCGTAACCGGCGCATCCATCGGCATCGGCCGCGAGATCGCCATCCTGCTCGCGCAGCAGGGTCATGACCTGGTGCTGGTGGCGCGCAGCGAAGGAAAATTGCATGAACTTGCCGCCGAACTGAAGCAGGGGCACGGCGCCAACGGCACGGTGATCGCCGCCGACCTCGGCCGCGCCGGCAGTGCGCAGGCGCTGTTCGACGCCGTGCAGTCGAAGGGCCTGGCGGTCGACGTGCTGGTGAACAACGCCGGCTTCGGGCTCAAGGGACGTTTCGTGAAGATGTCGCTGGCCGAGCAGCAGGAAATGATCCAGCTGAACGTCACCACGCTGACTGAACTGTGCTGGCTGTTCGGGCGGGACATGGCGGCGCGTGGCCGCGGCCGCATCCTCAACGTCGGCTCGATCGCCTCGTTCGAGCCGGGCCCGGAATTCGCAGTCTACTCGGCGACCAAGGCCTACGTGCTGTCGATGTCGGAAGCGATCGACGCCGAACTGCGCGACCAGGGCGTGAACGTGACCACGCTCTGCCCGGGCGCCGTACTCACCAACTTCCATGACCGCGCCAGCAACGACTCGAAACTGCTGCTCGCCACCGCCATGCAGCCACAACCGGTCGCCCGCGCCGGCCTGCGCGCGCTGTTTGCCGGCCGGCCGGTGGTGATCCCGGGGTGGCTCAACTGGCTGGCGGCCTTCACCGTGCGGCTGACGCCGCGCCGGCTGGTGACGAAGGTGTCGTACCTGATGATCGGCAAGTCGCCAGCCTGAACCGGCCGGCCGCTGCCGGCAACGGATCCCCCTAGGTGCACGGGCGCGGCGATGCGTAGAATGCCGCCCCATCGCGCATGCACCGGACCGGGTGGCACATGAAAGGCCTGATCACCGTCAAGTACCGCGTCGCCGCTTCCACCGTGGCCGGCGCCGGCAAGGGTTTCTTCGTCGAGGAACCGGTGAAGGCCGGCAAGGTGCTGATCGCGCCGACCCACGCCACGCACACCGTGCGCGTCGCCGAGGTACTGGCACCGGAGCCGCACCCGCACGCCGACACCTCGGTGATCTGGTTCGAGGACCACTGCGTGGTGAGTCCCGACTATCCAGACGACTTCTTCATCAACCACTCGTTCACGCCGAACGTGGTGTGGCACCTCGGCTTCGTGTTCGCGTTGCGCGACATCGCCGCCGGCGAGGAACTGTTCGTCGATTACCGGCACCTGATCGCGCCGGGCGTGGCGCTGGATTTCCGCGACGGCGCCACCGGCCGCGAGATCGTCGGCTACGACTGGAAGGACAGCCTGCGCATCACCGCGCAGCAGGTGCTGGCGCTGGCCGAGCGCCTGTAGGCACACCCGACCGGGAACTGCGGGCGCCCGCCGGCAGCCAAAAAAACGCTGCCGGAGCGGCCACCCGGCATTACGAGGTCACTTCTTTCTTCGCCCGCGGCTTCTTCGCTGCCGCGAGCTTCTTCTGCTTCGTAGCCACCGCCGGTTTTTCAACGGCCGGTTTCCCGCCACCCTGCGTTGCCGCAACCGGCTTTTCTGCCGCCGGTTTCTTCGGAGCCTGCTTCCTTGCGCCCGGCGCCCGCACCGTCACCGGCACGCCGTTGATGATCGCCATGCCGGTCAGGCCGTCATGCAGCAGTTCGTCGGTGATGTCGTTCATGCTGACGCCCGGCGCCACCTCGCCGGCCACCGACAGCTGCACGCCCTTGCGCGCGTGGCCGAAGCCGTGCGGCATCGACACCACGCCCGGCATCAGCGCGTCGGTCACCTCGGCCGGAATCTTCACCGCGCCGACGCGGGTAGACACCTCGACTTCCGCGCCATCGACGATGCCGCGGGCCGCGGCGTCGGCCGGGTTGATCATCAGCGTGCAGCGGTTCTTGCCCTTCACCAGCCGGTAACTGTTGTGCAGCCAGCTGTTGTTCGAGCGCACGTGCCGGCGACCGATCAACAGCAGCGATTTGTCCGCCGGCTGCTGCAGCGCAGCAACCAGCCGCTCCATCTCGCCGGCATAAACCGCCGGCGCCAGGTTGATGGTTTTCTCCGGCGTCGCCAGCCGCTCCGGCAGCGCCGGCTCCAGCGGGCCGATGTCGATGCCGCTGGGCTGAGCCTTCACCTTCGCCAGCGTCAGGCCTCCTTCCGGCTTCTTCTCGGTACCGTACGGGGAGCCGGCCAGCATCTCGCGAACCATCGGCCGCTCCAGCAGCCAGTCGATCGCCTGCTTGCGCACGCGGGTGTACAGCGGGCCGGAGAAGCCGTTGCTGAGCAGAATTTCGTCGAGGCGATCGACGATCTCGACGCGGTTGCCGTAGGGCCCGGCGCGCAGCAGCAGGTCGATGATGCCCTCGTCGCCCAGCGCGTAGACCACCTTGCGCACCGCTTTCGCCACCAGCGTGCTCCGGAAATC
>JBKHWA010000012.1:0-31217 GCA_046566765.1 Gammaproteobacteria bacterium | reverse complement strand
CCGGGTAGGTGACGCCGAACGTCTGGTGCACCACCAGCGCCTGGCCGTCGGCGAAACCGAGCGCCATCGTCTCGGCGCCGGTGGCTGCTGCGATCGCGGTCGGCGCCGCGACATTGGCGTGGGGCAGGCGCACCGTTTTCACCACGCTGCCGCCCGCCGCCTCGAAGAACACCAGCTCGCCGGCGGCAGTCAGCCGCGAGCCCACTTCGTTCTGTTCTTCCAGCACCAGCGCCAGCGTGCGGCCGTCATCGTTGGCCGGCGCCAGCGGCAGGCTGTAGCCACCGCGCTCATCCAGCGACGACGGCTGGAACAGCGGCGCCACCTCCCACAACAGGTAGAAGAAGATCAGCAGGATCGCGGCGATCACGCCGAATCCGCCGAGCATGATGGTGCCGCGTGCCAGCAGGTCCTTGGCACGACGGATACGGGCCAGCCGCGCGGACTGGGTGGCCGTCAGCAGCGACAGTGTCGATGCCGGGCGGGTCGGGGTGGGGGTCTGGTCGGTCATGGCGGGGAATTCTGGATCCCGTATGTGACAGGCAGGTTACAGCCGTGTTTCCGGCCGTCGGCCGGGGGACCGGGACGGTGGGGCGATGCCCGCAGGGAGGATGCTTTGCCGCCGGGACGGCGGCCAAAAAAAGGGGCGGGTCTTTCGACCCACCCCCGGGACAACCACGCTTGTATTACAGACCGAGCGCCTTGCGGGCCTTGTCGGCCACCTTGGCCGGCAGCGGGATATAGCCGTCCTTCACCACCGTCATCTGGCCTTCCTTCGACAGCACCAGCTTGATGAACTCGGCTTCCAGCGGCGGCAGCGGCTTGTTCGGGGCCTTGTTCACGTAGACGTAGAGGAAGCGCGACAACGGGTAGGTGCCCTTGATCGCGTTGTCGGCGGTGGCGGCGATGAAGGTCATGCCGTCCTTGCCCTGGATCGGCACGGCCTTGACCGAGCTGGTGATGTAACCGATGCCGGAGTAGCCGATGGCATTGACGCCGGTGGCCACCGACTGCACCACCGAGGCGGAACCCGGCTGCTCGTTGACGCTCGACTTGAAGTCGCCCTTGCAGAGCGCGTGCTCCTTGAAATAGCCGTAGGTGCCGGACACCGAGTTGCGGCCGAACAGCTGGATGTCACGGTTCGCCCAGGCGCCCTTCAGGTTCAGGCCGCCCCAGGTGGTGATGTCGGCGCTGCCGCCGCACTTGCGGGTGGCGGAGAACACGGCGTCAACCTGCGCCATGGTCATGCCCTTGATCGGGTTGTCCTTGTGGACGAACACGGCGAGGGCGTCGATGGCGACCGGTACTTCCGTCGGCTTGTAGCCGTACTTCTTCTCGAACGCCTCGATTTCCTTGCTCTTCATCGCGCGCGACATCGGGCCCAGGTTGGAGGTGCCCTCGGTCAGCGCCGGCGGCGCGGTCGACGAGCCGGCGGCCTGGATCTGGATGTTGACGTTGGGGTACTCCTTCTTGAAGTCCTCGGCCCAGAACGTCATCAGGTTGGCCAGGGTGTCGGAACCGACGGACGACAGGTTGCCGGACACACCGGTGGTCTTGGTGTAGCTCGGGAGCTTGGCGTCGACGGCAGGGCCCTGCGCCAGGGCGACCGGGGCGGAAACCGCCAGGCCGGTGGTCATCGCGGCGGCAACGAACAGTTGCTTCAGTTTCATGGTGCTCTCCTCGAATGCGGACCTCGCGGCGTGCGCCGGAGGGCTGGACTCGCCGGCCGCCTCGTCACGTGGACGGCTGGCCCGGCTCGTACGCGGTGAATACTGCGGCGACCTTGTGACAGCGATATGACACCGACCCGGGGTGCCGCGCCGCGGCGCCGTGCGGCACCCCGGCCGGCGATGGGCGGTAGCCGGTGGCTATAATCGCCAGCCGCCGCCCCCTGCCGGGACCGGTGTCCTGACAGGGAGCCCCGCATGAACGACCGTCGCCGCACGCCCCGCTCCGAGGACGACATCGTCGCCGGCCCCGGTGGCGAACTGGCGCTGCAGACCATCGCCATGCCGAAGGACGCCAACTACCACGGCGACATCTTCGGCGGCTGGCTGCTCAGCCAGATGGACCTGGCCGGCGCCGTGCTGGCGCGCCGCGTCGCCCACGGCCGGGTGGCCACCGTCGCCGTCGACTCGATGGTGTTCCTGCGGCCGGTGCCGGTCGGATCGGTGGTGAGCTGCTATGCGCGGCTGCTGAACATCGGCCGCAGCTCGATGCAGATCATGGTCGAGGTCTGGGTCGGCGACGAACCGGCCACGCAACAGAAGGTCACCGAGGGTAAATTCACCTTCGTCGCCATCGACGAGCAGGGTCGCACCCGCGCCGTGCAGGCCTGACCGCTTTTTCGCCCCCTCCCGGAGTACACGGCATGTCCTCGGAAAACGCTTCGCAAAAACCGCTGCGCCGCTCGCGCGACGACAAGATGATCGCCGGCGTGCTTGGCGGCCTCGGCAAGCACTACGACATCGATCCGGTGAAGCTGCGCATCGTCTACGCGCTGCTCACCATCTTCAGCGGAGCCTTCCCCGGCATCTGCGTCTACCTCGTGCTCTGGTTCCTGATCCCGCTCGAAGACGCCTGACCCCATGCCGCGGATCGCGGTATTCGGTGCCGGCAGCGTCGGCTGCTATGTCGGCGGCTGCCTTGGCGTCGCCGGTGCCGACGTGGTGTTTGTCGGCCGCGCCACCATCGGCGCCATGCTGCGCGAGCACGGGCTGACGCTCACCGACCTGCACGGCCGGCAGCAACGGCTGGTGCGGGATCGCATCCACTTCGAACAGGACGCCCGTGCGCTGGCCGACGCCGACCTGGTGCTGGTGACAGTGAAATCCGCCGCCACCGGCGATGCCGCCGCCGCGCTCGCCGGCGTGCTGAAACCGGGCGCGGTGGTGATCAGCTTCCAGAACGGGTTGCACAACGCTGAACTGTTGCGCGCGCAGCTGCCGGCGCAGCGGGTGCTGGCCGGAATGGTGCCGTTCAACATCGTGCAGCGCGGCGACGGCCGCTTTCATTGCGGCTCCGATGGCACGCTCGCCGTTCAGCGCGACGCCGCGCTGGCGCCCTTCCGCGCCGCGTTTGCCGCCGCCGGCCTGCCGCTTGCCGAGCACGACGACATGGCGGCGGTGCAGTGGGCGAAACTGCTGCTCAACCTGAACAACGCGGTGAACGCGCTGTCCGGCCTGCCGCTGAAGGCGGAGCTGTCGCAGCGCGATTTCCGCCGCTGCCTGGCACTGGCGCAGCACGAAGCGATCGAGTTGCTGGCCGCCGCGCGTCAGCCGCTGGCGCGGCTGACACCGCTGCCGGCGCGCTGGATCCCGTCCCTGCTCGGCGTGCCCGACCCGCTTTTCCGCCTGCTGGCCAACCGCATGCTGGCGATCGACCCGCTGGCGCGCTCGTCGATGTGGGAAGACCTCGAAGCCGGGCGCCGCACCGAGATCGACTGGATCAACGGCGAGGTGCTGAAGCTGGCCGCCGCGCAGGGGCGCACGGCACCGGTCAACGCGCGGCTGGTCGAGCTGGTGCGCGCCGCCGAGCGCGGTGGCCGGCGGGACTACTCCGGTGGCGAGTTGCTCGCGGAATTGCAGACCGCGGCGTCGATAACGACAAAACATTAAGGCGCCGTTAAGCCGCGACGGTCACGCTGCACGCCAACCCTCGCCCGGCCGCACCGCAACCTCCATGCCGTTTTCCCCGCTCCTCCGCTGGCGACCGATCGTGCGCAGCGACATGCTCGCGCTGCTGGCCAGCCTGTTCTTCAGCCTCGGCTGCAACGTACCGTTCTGGTCGGCGCTGCTGGCCGGGCGCGATGCGTCGGCGTTCGATACCTGGTGGCTGGCCGTCGCCGGCTTCGTGCTGGTTACCGCGCTGCACACCTTCCTGTTGCTGCTGGTGCTCAACCGCTGGACGGCGAAGCCGTTGCTCGCATTGCTGGCGCTGACGCTCGGCCCGACCGTTTATTTCATGGCGCATTTCCCGGTCTACATGGACCCGGCGATGCTGCGCAACGTGCTCGGCACCGACGCGCACGAAACGCGCGAACTGTTGTCGCTGTCGATGATCCCCTGGCTCGCCGGCTACACGCTGCTGCCGCTGTTGCTGCTGTGGCGCATCCGCGTCCGCCGCGAGGACCCGCTGTGGCTGGCGGCGCGGCGGCGGGTGCTGATGTTGCTGCTGTCGCTGGTGGCGATCGTCGCGTCCGCCTGGCTGGCGATGGACACGCTGGTGCCAACCATGCGCGAGCACAAGGAGATGCGTTACCTGATCACGCCGTCGAACTACATCTACTCGCTGGCACGGGTCGCCAGTCACGAGACGAAGGCGGCGCGTCGGCCGCGCACGGTCGTCGGCGCCGATGCCCATCGCGCCGCGCAACCGGCCGGCCGCAAGCCGGTGGTGGTGGTCCTGGTGCTGGGCGAAACCGTGCGCGCGGCCAACTGGGGGCTCAGCGGCTACGCGCGGCAAACCACGCCGGAACTGGCGAAGCGCAACGTGCTGAACTTCGCCCATGTCGAGAGCTGCGGCACCAACACCGAGGTGTCGGTGCCCTGCATGTTTTCGCCGCAGGGCCGGCGGCATTACGACGAGGACGCGATCCGCAACAGCGAGTCGCTGCTGCACGTGGTCGACCACGCCGGCATCCAGGTGCTGTGGCGCGACAACCAGAGCGGCTGCAAGGGCGTCTGCGCCGGGCTGGCGGCGGAAAACCTGTTTGCCAGCCACAACCCGCTGTACTGCGGCGACGGCCGCTGCCTCGACGACATCCTGCTCGACGGCATCGGCGAGCGACTGGCGAAATCGCCGCACGACCTGTTCATCGTCCTGCACATGATGGGCAACCACGGCCCGGCCTATTACCAGCGCTACCCGGACGAGTTCCGTCGCTGGACGCCGACCTGCGACACCACCGACATCGGCAACTGCCCGCACGAGGCGCTGGTCAACACCTACGACAACGCGATCCTCTACACCGACCACCTGCTGGCGCACGCGATCGACACGCTGGCGGCCGACCGCACGCACGACAGCGTGCTGCTGTACCTGTCCGACCACGGCGAGTCGCTGGGCGAAAACCACTTCTACCTGCACAGCCTGCCGGTCGCGATCGCACCCGATGTGCAAACCCACGTGCCGATGACGATGTGGCTGTCGCCGGGGTTCGTCCACGCGCAGGGGCTCGACCCCGGCTGCCTGCTGGCGCGCGCCGGCCAGCCGGCCAGCCACGACAACCTGTTCCACACCGTGCTGGGCCTGCTGGGCGTGCAGACCGGGGCCTACGAGCCGGCGATGGACCTCGCCACTGGCTGCCGGCACTGAATCGCGGTACCGGCGCACATTGTCGGGCCGCCGCCTGCGGCTAGAATCGGTGCCCTGCCACGGGGACCCGACGCCATGCGCGAGAAAGTGATCGTCAACGAAGTGGGCCTGCGCGACGGCCTGCAGAACCAGCCGGTGATCGTCGATACCGCCACCAAGAAGGCGATGTTCGATGCGCTGGTGCGGGCGGGCGTCCGCCACCTGGAGCCGGTGTCGTTCGTGCACCCGAAGGCGGTGCCGGCGATGGCCGATGCCGCCGAGCTCACTGCGCTGCTGCCGATGCAGGACCGCTCGCTGCACCTCACCGCGCTGATCCCCAACCTCAAGGGCTACGAACGGGCGCGTGACAGCGGCTACCGCACCGTCGCGCTGGTGCTGTCCACCACCGACACCTTCAACCAGCGCAACCTGAACATGTCGCTGGCGCAGGCGACGCAGAGCTGCATCGACATCCTCGCGCAGGCGAAGAAGGACGGCGTGCAGACGCGCACCTACATCGCCGGTTCGTTTGCCTGCCCCTACGACGGCACCACGCCGGTCGCCGTCACCCACGAGCTGACGCGGAAGATGATCGAGGCCGGCAGCGACGAGATCGCCATCGCCGACACCATCGGCGCCGGCAACCCGCAGCAAATGAAGGACATCATGGCGCCGCTGGTCCGCGATTACGGCGCGCAGAAATTCTTCGTGCACCTGCACGACACCCGCGGCATGGCGCAGGCGCTGGCGTGGACCGCCTGCGATCTCGGCATCCGCAAGTTCGACGCCTCGGTCGGCGGCCTCGGCGGCTGCCCGTTCGCGCCCGGCGCCACCGGCAATGTCGCCACCGAGGACCTCGTATACATGCTGGAGGCCAGCGGCTTCGACACCGGCATCTCGGTGCAGGGCCTGCGCGAAGCGGTGGCGATCGCCGCCGGCGCGACGCAGAAACCGGAACTCGGCGGCCGCATCCTGTCGTGGATGCGCTCGCAGGAATTGCGCGAGCAGAGAAAACAGGAAGCGTGCAAGCCCTGAGCATGCACGCAGGCAGGCACAGCCCGCAGGCCGTTGCTGCCGGTGAAAACAACAAGGACCACCACGCGTACCGATGAACCGATCGACGAGGTTTTTTCTTGCGGCCCTGCTGGGGACAGCTGCGCTGCTGGCCGGCTGCGCCAGCCAGCCGCCGGCACCGTTGCTCAAGGCCGAGCCGAAACTGGTCAACCGTGGCACCGACGGCAACCTCGCCGACGGCGTGCGCGCGGTGCTGAAGCTGAGCGTGCAGCGCGGCATCTCCGATCTCGCGCGCCCGAATGGTTTCCAGCGCTTCGACGCCACCCGCCTGCCGATGCCGGCGGTGGTGGAGCCGACCGCGCGCTTCCTGCGCGCCTGGGGTCGCAGCCGGCTGGTCGAGCCGCTGATGATGGACATCAACCGCGGCATGGAGATCGCCGCCGGCCGCTTCCTGCCGCTGCTGGAGCAGCGGGTGGACGACCTGCTGATCCCCGACGTGCGCGGGCTGATGGTCAGCGGCGACACCGCCATCTCGGACCTGCTGTGCGCGCCGGATGAAACGCGGCGCAGCGAGCTGCGCGAGGCGTATGCACCGGTGCTGAAGCAGGCGCTGGTCGATGCCGGCTACCCGGTTTCCCGCGGCCACCTCGTCAACGAGTACAACAGCATCCCGATGCTCGAGGACATCGAGCCGTTCGACGTCGAGCCGGAATTGCTGGAGCGCGGCATCAACGCCATCTGCCTGCGCATCGCCCACCAGGAGACGCGCATACGCCGGTTCGAGGCCGAGCGCCCGGTCGACACGCCGGACGCGGAGGCGATCCGCCACCTGTTTGCCTATCCGTTCTGAGGAACCTTTCCGGGGCGGGCCGTCCGGACGCATGCCCCCCGAAACTTGCCGCTCTCATGCACGCCGTTCGGTAGCATTCAGTCCCGAAGAATTCCGCCCGGACACACCTGCCCGCCATTTTTCGACCTGGAGACAACCATGACGATCCCTTCCCGCCGCCCGCTGGTCCTCGCCATCGCGCTGGCTGCACCACTGGCGCTGTCCGGCTGCGCGAACATGGACATCAACCAGCTCATGAAAATCGGCAGCCAGGTGATGCCCGGCCTCGGCGGCATCGACCAGGAAGCGCAGTCGGCGGCCGGCCTGCGCGAGGCGATCGGCCTCGGCGCCGAGCGCGCGGCGACTTCGCTGGCGAAACCGGGCGGCTACCTGAAATCGTCGGTGCGCATCGGCCTGCCGGAGCAGTTGCAGCCGGTGGCAAAGACGCTGCGCAGCGTCGGCCTCGGCAAGTATGTCGATGAACTGGAAAACGACATGAACGTGTCGGCCGAGATCGCCGCCGCCGGCGCCGCGCCGATTTTCCGCAAGGCAGTGGCGAACATGTCGGTGAAGGACGCGATCGGCATCGTGCAGGGCAGCGACACCGCGGCCACGCATTATTTCCGCCAGCAGACCGAGGGCGAATTGCTGGCGGCGTTCAAGCCGGTGATCCAGGACGGCATGCGCAAGACCGGCTACTACGACAGCTACCGCTCGCTGCTCGACAAGTACAATGCGCTGCCGCTGGCGCAGAAGCCGAACCTGGACCTGGAGCAGTACGTGCTCGATGGCGCGATGAACGGGCTGTTCACGCGACTGGGCGAGGAAGAGAAAGCGATCCGTACCGATCCGGCGAAGCGGACGACGGAGTTGCTGAAGAAGGTGTTCGGCGCGGCGAAGTAGGCGCTGCCCAGCCCTGCTTTCCGCTTCTCACCGAATCACGGGCGGATGAACCACAGGTCGTCGCGCTTGTTCCCCGTCCCCCCGACCGCGCCGCCGAACAGCCACAGGCCGCCGGTGTCGTCCACCCAGCCGGCGCCGCCCTGGCGCCCGGCCGGCACGCCCTGGCCGCCAAGCGCGTCCGGGTAACTGCCCGCGGCGTAGCCCACCGTCGAATTGCTGCCGCCGACCCAGGTCCACAGGCCGCCGTCGAAACGCCAGAGATCGTTCGGGTACGCCACGCCGCTGGAACTGCTGGTCTCGACGGCGCCACCGAACATCCACAACGTGGTGCCGACGGCCCAGCCGGTCGGCCGGCTGCGCGACGGCGGCAGCGACGCCAGCGACGCCAGGCCGCGGCCGCCGTAACTGCCGCCGGAGAACACGCCGGCATCGCCGCGCACGAACAGCCAGTTGACGCCGTCGAAGCGCCACATCTCGTTGAACGCCACCCGGAACGCGCCGGCAGCGTCGTTGCCCTCGCCGCCGAAAATCCAGGCGGTCTCGGTAACCGCGGCGTTGGCGGTATCCGGGTCCGGGAGGTGCCAGGCCACGGCGCCCTGCCGGCCGCCGGGCGTGAGGTCGGCGGCGGTGACGGCGATCGTCTCGTCGACCGTCGTCGCCGGGTCATCGGTCGCGGCGGCGGCACGCTCCACGTACACCGCCGGCGCATTGGCGGTCGCGGCGCCGCGGACCCAGGTCCAGTCGGTGCCGTCGAACTTCCACAGGTCGTTCAGCCAGCCAAGGCTGGCGCTGCCGTCATACCCGTGGCCGCCGAACAGCCAGAGGGCGCCGGCATCGTCCACCCAGCCAACCGCGCCGAGACGGCTGCCGGGGACGTTGGCCGGATCGGCCGCGCCCCTGTTGCCGTGGCTGCCGCCCTGGTCCTTGAGCTTGTCGCCGTCGACCCAGGTCCACTGGCTGCCGTCGAACTTCCACAGGTCGTTCAGCCGGCCCAGCTGGTCGGCGTCGTCGTAGCCCTGGCCGCCGAACAGCCAGAGGTTGCCGGCGGCGTCGGCCCAGCCGACGGCCTGGCTGCGGCCACCCGGCTGGTTGGAGGCCGCGGCAACGTCTTCGCTGCCGTAATCGGCCAGGCCGTTGCCGGTGCAGGAGCCGCCGACCCAGGTCCACAGGCCGCTGGCATCAAGCACCCACAGGTCGTTGAGGCGGCCAACGTTGCCGGCAACGTCGTAGCCGATACCGCCGAACAGCCAGAAGGCGCCGGTGTCATCGATCCAGTGGACGGCGCCGTCGCGGGCGCCGGGCATGATGCCGGGAAGGGGTACGCCACGGGTGGTGCAGCTGGCGGCCGGATCCTCGTAGATGCCGGCAGTGTTGTAACCCTCGTCGCCCCTGATCCAGGTCCAGGTCGGCTCGTATCGCTCGCTGGTGTATTCGACCTTTTCGCCGTCGCAGCCGGCCAGCAGCAGGCCGCCGAGCAAGGCGGCGGCAATGACGGGGTAACGGGAGGACGGTAGCGGCGACGGTGGCGGGCGACGTGGCATGGCAGGCGACGGCAGGGAGCGGATCGGACGCGCAGGGTATGCCGCGGGCACGGGTGGCTCAAGTGAAGGTGCGTAACCGGCGGGCCGCCGGGCCGGTTGCCGCCGCACGGCTCACGTGGCCGGGATACCGGCCGTCACTCGCCGCACAGCGCGGCAAACCGCCGCAGCACCTGCGCCGCCACCGGCGCCGGCTGCACCGCGGCGCGGATGCGTTCCGGGTCCAGCCCCTCGGTCACCATGCGCGGGCCGAGCACGTCGATGTACGAACGCATGATGTCGACGGTGAATTCCGGGTGGAACTGCACGCCCCAGACCCGCTCGCCGACCCGGTAGGCGTGGTGCGGTTCGAGTTCGCTGTTCGCGAGCAGCACCGCGCCCGGCGGCAGCGCGATCACGCTCTGCATGTGGGTGACATGCGCGAGGAACGGGAACGCGATGTCGGCGAACAGCGGGTCCTGCGCAGCCTGTGGCGTGGACCGGATTTCCACGGTGCCGATCTCGCGGCCGCGCGGGTTGTAGTCGACGACGCCATCGAGCGCATGCGCGATCAACTGGTGGCCGTAGCAGATGCCCAGCACCGGCAGTTGCGCGTGCCGCTCGACCAGTTCGTAGCGCAGCCAGCGCGCCACCGCCTCGCTCCACGGCAGGCGGTCGGTGACCATCGCCGGCGATCCGCTGATGACGACGCCGGCGAAATCGTCGAGCCGCACCGGCAGCAAACCGCCCTCGAACACCGACACGGTGGCGATGCGCTCGACCGGCACGCCGAGGCCTTCGCCGATCCAGTCCTCGAAGCAGCGGTGCTGCGCGCAGATGATGTCGGGCGTCTTGCCGGTCTTGATGACGAGGATGCGTTTCATGCGTGCGCGGGATGCCGGTGGCAGCTGACCAGGTGATCGTTGACGACGCCGGTGGCCTGCAGGTGGGCGTAGATGATGGTGCTGCCCACGAAGCGGAAACCGCGTTTTTTCATATCCTTGCTGATGCGGTCGGACAATTCCGTGCTGGCCGGCACATCTTTCAGCGATCGCGGGCGGTTGATCACCGGCTTGCCGCCGGTCCACTGCCACATGTAGGCGTCGAAACTGCCGAACTCCTTCTGCACGGCGATGAACGCCTTCGCGTTGGACACGGTCGATTCGACCTTCAGCCGGTTGCGGACTATGCCCGGGTCCTGCAGCAGTTTTTCGATGCGGGCCGGCGTGTAGCGGGCCACCTTCTGCACGTCGAAGTTGTCGAACGCCTTCCGGTAGTTCTCGCGCTTTTTCAGGATGGTGATCCAGCTGAGGCCGGCCTGGGCGCCCTCCAGCACGAGGAACTCGAACCAGGTGCGGTCGTCGTGGACCGGCACGCCCCACTCGCGGTCGTGGTAGGCGACATAGAGGGGGTCGGTGCCACACCAGGGGCAACGGGGCAGGTCCGCCGCGCCGCCGGTTGCCGATCGCTTGCCGCCCGCCATGACGATGCCTCCGCGTTCCGGCGCCCGGGCGCCCGTCGTCGGTGCCGGCAACGCCCGTTGTCTTGTCGGCGCCGGTGGCGCCCGTGGATTGCCGGCGCCGTGGGCGCCGATCGCCCGAGTATACTTGCCGGCTTTCCGCGCGCCGCGCGCGCTTTCACGGGATACCGCCATGACGGTCAACGCCACACCCGGGACCTTCCAGGACCTGATCCTCAAGCTGCAGGCCTTCTGGGCCGGCAAGGGTTGCGTCGTGCTCCAGCCCTACGACATGGAAATGGGCGCCGGCACCTTCCACACCGCGACCTTCCTGCGCGCGCTGGGCCCGGAAACCTGGAACGCGGCCTACGTGCAGCCGTCGCGCCGCCCGGCCGATGGCCGCTACGGCGAGAACCCGAACCGCCTGCAGCACTACTACCAGTTCCAGGTGGTGATGAAACCGAACCCGGACAACATCCAGGAGTTGTACCTCGATTCGCTGCGCGCGATCGGCATCGACCCGACGGTGCACGACATCCGTTTCGTCGAGGACAACTGGGAATCGCCGACGCTGGGCGCCTGGGGTCTCGGCTGGGAAGTCTGGCTGAACGGCATGGAAGTCACCCAGTTCACCTATTTCCAGCAGGTCGGCGGCGTCGAGTGCTACCCGGTCACCGGCGAGATCACCTACGGCCTCGAGCGGCTGGCGATGTATTTGCAGGGCGTGAACTCGGTGTACGACCTGACGTGGACCGATGGTCCGTTCGGGAAGGTCACGTACGGCGACGTGTTCCACCAGAACGAAGTGGAGATGAGCGCGTTCAACTTCGAGCACGCCAACGTCGAGAAACTGTTCGGGTTGTTCGATTTCTACGAGAGCGAGGCGAACCGCCTGATGGCGCTGCCGCAACCACTGGCGCTGCCCTCCTACGAGATGGTGGTGAAAGCCTCGCACACGTTCAACCTGCTGGATGCGCGCCGCGCCATCTCGGTCACCGAGCGCCAGCGCTACATCCTTCGTGTTCGCACGCTGGCACGCGCGGTCGCACAGGCTTACTTCGATTCGCGGCTGAAACTCGGCTTCCCGCTGGCGCCGCCGGCGCTGCGTGACGAGGTGATCGCCAAGGTCGAAGCGTCGAAGAAGGAGTCCGCGTGATGTCCGCAACGAAAACGGGTGCCCGTGATTTCCTGGTCGAGCTGGGTACCGAGGAACTGCCGCCGAAGTCGCTGAAGAACCTGCGCGACGCCTTTGCCGCCGGCATCCGCGACGGCCTGGCAAAAGCCGGCCTGGCGCACGGCGCCGTGCACGCTTACGCCGCGCCGCGGCGCCTCGCCGTGCTCGTGGAAGCCCTGATCGAGCAGCAGCCGGACCGCACCCTGAACATCGATGGCCCGCCGGTGAAGGCGGCATTCGATGCGCAGGGCAATCCCACCCAGGCCGCGCTCGGCTTCGCGAAGAAGAACAACGTCGACATTTCCGCGGTCGATCGCAGCGGTGAAAAGCTGAAGATCGTCCGCGAGATCAAGGGCGAGGCGGCGGTGAACGTGCTGCCGGGCATCGTCCAGGATTCGCTCGACAAGCTGCCGATCGCCAAGCGCATGCGCTGGGGCGCGCGCCGCATCGAGTTCGTGCGGCCGTCGCAGTGGCTGGTGATGCTGTTCGGCAAGGACGTGATCCCGGCGGAAATCCTCGGCCAGAAAGCCGGCAACGAATCGCGCGGGCACCGTTTCCACCACCCGGCCGGCGTGAAGCTCGCCGAGCCGAAGCAGTACCTCGATGCGCTGAAGAAAGCACACGTGATCGCCGACTTCGATGCCCGCCGCGCCGATATCCGCGCAAAGGTCGAAGCACTCGCCGCGAAGCACGGCGGCACCGCCATCATCCCCGAGGCGCTGCTCGATGAAGTCTCCGCGCTGGTCGAGTGGCCGGTGCCGCTGGCCTGCACCTTCGAGAGGCGTTTCCTCGAAGTGCCGCAGGAAGCGCTGATCAGCACCATGCAGGACAACCAGAAGTATTTCTGCCTGGTCGACAAGGCCGGCAAGCTGCTGCCGGTGTTCATCACCGTCGCCAACATCGACAGCCCGCACCCGGAATACATCGTCGCCGGCAACGAGAAAGTCGTGCGCCCGCGCCTGACCGATGCCGAGTTCTTCTACAAGCAGGACCTGAAAGTGCCGCTGGCGCAGCGCAACGAGCGGCTGAAGACGGTGGTGTTCCAGGCCAAACTCGGCAGCGTCTACGACAAGGCCACGCGCGCCGCCGCGCTGGCGGAAGTGATCGCCTCGCTGATCGGCGGCAACACGCAGTACGCGCGCCAGGCCGGCCTGCTGTGCAAGGCCGACCTGGCCACCGAGCTGGTGGGTGAATTCCCGGAACTGCAGGGCATCGCCGGTCGTTACTACGCGAAGGCCGAGGAAATGCCGGCGGAAGTCGCCAACGCGCTGGACGAGCAGTACCGTCCGCGTTTCGCCGGCGACGCCATCGCCACCACGAAGACCGCGCAGGCGGTCGCCATCGCCGACAAGCTCGACACGCTGGCCGGCATCTTCGGCATCGGCCAGCCGCCAACCGGCGACAAGGACCCGTTCGCGCTGCGCCGCGCCACGCTCGGCGTGCTGCGCACCATCATCGAGGCGGAACTGGATCTCGACCTCGGCGTGCTGGTCGACACCGCGATCGCGCAACTGGCCGGCAAGCTCGACAACAAGAACACCCGCGCCGAGGTGCTGGAGTTCATCGCCGGCCGCTACCCGGCATATTTCGCCGAGCAGGGCATCGCTGCCGACACCGTGCAGGCGGCGCTGGCCGTCGGCACGCTGCGGCCGCTCGACGTCGCGCGCCGGGTAAAGGCGGTGCAGGCATTCCGCGCGCTGCCGGAAGCGGCGGCGCTGGCCGCGGCCAACAAGCGCGTCGGCAACATCCTGGCGAAGGACGGCACCGCCGCCGCCAAGTCGGTTGATGCCGCGCTGTTCGCCGACGATGCCGAGAAGGCGCTCGGCAAGCGCATCGCGCAACTCGATGGCGAGCTGGCGCCGCTGTTCGCGAAGGGCGATTACACCGCCGCGCTCGGCAAGCTCGCCGGCCTGCGCACGGAAGTCGACACCTTCTTCGACCAGGTGATGGTCAATGCCGAGGACGCGAAGGTGCGTGCCAACCGGCTGGCGCTGCTGGCGCAACTGCGCGGGCTGTTCCTGAAGACGGCGGACATCGGGTTGCTGCAGGGTTGATCGACGCACCGGCGGCGCCGGACTGGAGGCAAGGAATGCGCAAGCTCATCGCACTCACCGGCAACACCCAGCGTCTCGACGGCGGCGCGATGTTCGGCAACGTGCCGAAGGCGGTGTGGTCGAAGTGGGCCGCACCGGACGCGCAGAACCGGATCGAGCTGGCCTGCCGCTGCCTGCTGGTGCGCGAGAAGCTGGACAGCGGCAAGACCCGCAACGTGCTGCTGGAAACCGGCATCGGCGCGTTCTTCGACCCGAAGCTGCGCGAGCGCTACGGCGTGACCGAGTCGCACCACGTGCTGCTGGACGCGCTGGCCGAGCGCGGCCTCAATCCCGAAGACATCGACATCATCGTGCTGTCGCACCTGCACTTCGACCACGCCGGCGGCCTGCTCGCACCCTGGCGGGAAGGCGAACCGCTGTCGCTGGTGTTTCCGCGCGCGAAATTCATCGTCAGCGCGCGCGCCTGGGACCGGGCCAACCACCCGCACGCGCGCGACCGCGCGTCGTACATTCCCGAGTTGCAGTTCCTGCTGCAGAAGAGCGGCCGGCTGGTGATCGTCGAAGGCCCGCAGTGCGCCGAGCTCGGCGACGGCTACCGATTCCACTACAGCGATGGCCACACGCCGGGCCTGCTGATGACGGAAGTCGCGCTGCCGAAGGAAGAAGGCGGGCCGGTGCTGTTCGTCAGCGACCTCATCCCCGGCGCGGCCTGGGTGCACCTGCCGGTCACCATGGGCTACGACCGCTACCCGGAATTGCTGATCGACGAGAAATCGATCCTGCTCGCCAAGTGTGCGCAGCGCGGCATCCGCCTGTTCTTCACCCACGACCCGGAGGTCGCGGTCGCGTCGATCGTCAACGAGAACGGGCGTTACAGCGCGGTCGTCTGACGGCGGACGCTCACGTCTTGCCGCCGTAGAGTTCCGGGTACAGCGAGCGGGTGCACGCCGGGCACAGGCAGTGGCTGAAGTCCGCAGCTGAATGCTCGCGGATGTAAGTTTCCAGCTCGCGCCAGCGATCATCGGCGTCGCGGATCTTCTTGCAGGAAACGCAGATCGGCAGCAACCCGCTGAGCTCCCTGATCCGTGAATTCGCCTCGCGCAGGCTGGCCAGCAGGGCCTCGCGTTCACGCTCGGCCTCCTTGCGCACGGTGACGTCGGTGTGGGTGCCCACCACGCGCAGCGGCTTGCCGTCGTCCGTCCACGAGACGACGCGGCCGCGATCGAGGATCCAACGGTAAGAACCGTCCTTGCTGCGTACCCGATGCTCGTTTTCGTAGTACGGGCTACGCCCCTCGAGGTGATCGCCGAGATCAACGTAGACCTGCTCACGGTCGTCGGGATGAACGCGCTCGTCCCACTCGGACAACCGGTTGGAAATCTCGTTCTCCTCGTATCCGAGCATTTCCTTCCAGCGCCGCGAGAAATACACCTCGCCGGTCACCGCATTCCAGTCCCAGACACCGTCGCGGTTGCCCTCGAGGGCAAACAGCCACGACGCATCGCGATCATCCGCCTGGTCGATCGCCCGGGTGAGGCTGGTCGCCAGCTGGCGCAGCGACGCGTTCTCGGTGCGAAGTTTTTCCAGTTCCGATCCCGGCTCTCCCCGGCCTTCGCTCGTCGGTTCCATCGTCGCTCGTTGTTGGCAAGCCGCTTCCGGGCCCGGCCCGCGCATCCTAGTCCATTTGTCCGGGTGCGCGTGTTACTCCGCGCGTCGTTGCATCACGCCGTGCGCTGCCGGGTTGCGTCCGCCTCGCGCTCCCACTCCGGCGGCATCCACAGGTGCCGCAAGCGCTCGGGCAGCGTGCCGGGCTTCGCCATGTCGTGGAACAGGTCGGCGTATTCGTGGGTCCAGCTTTTCCACAGGCTTTCCGTGGGTACTGGCCGGGTGATGCCGTAGCGGATCGGCTTGTCCGCCTTTTCCTCGGCGAAGGTGCCGAACAGGCGATCCCAGACGATGAACACGCCGGCGTAGTTGGTGTCGATGTAACCCTCGTTGCTGGCGTGGTGCACGCGATGGTGGTTCGGCGTGTTCATCACGTACTCGATCGCCGGGTGCAGCTTGCCCACCAGCGTGGTGTGGATGAAGAACTGGTACACCAGCGACAGCGCGAAGCAGATGCCGATCCATACCGGGTTGAAGCCGGCGAACGCCAGCCATACGTAGAGCAGCCAGCCGCCGTTGAAGATGTTGGTGGCGTTCTGCCGCATCGCGGTGGAGAAGTTCATCCGCTCGGATGAGTGGTGGGTGACATGCGTGCACCACAGCCAGCGCACGCGGTGCGATGCGCGGTGGAACCAGTAGAAGGTGAAATCGGTGAGCACCCACAGCAGCGCGGCGGTGAACCAGGTGAGCTCGATGTCGATCAGCCGGTGGTGGTATGCGAACGCATAGACCGGGAAGGCGATGATCCCGGCGAACAGCAGCTCGGTCACCTGGTATCCGGCGCCGAGCATGAAATTGCGCACCGCCTCGCGCGCGTCCATCAGCACCGGGTTGTTGCGGATGCGCGCGTACTCCCACAGCGTCACGCCGATGAACACCGGCGTCGCGATCACGAAGATCAGTTGCCGCGCATCCAGCGCCAGCCAGGGCGCGACCACCGCCCACAGTTCCGCCAGCCCGCTGCGCTGCCAGGCATCCAGCATCATCTCGACCAGGTTCATCGCCCACTCCTGCCCGCGGTCTTGGCACGGGCTGCTGTTCTGATTCTTGTTCTGCGCGTCGTTGTCCGGCGTCGCCCGGCCATCCGGACCCCGGCGACACCTATCGTGGGCCACCGGCGCGCGCCGCTCTTGACGATCAGCGCCACCTTATTGACGATCCATGCCATCCGGCCCGGCGGGCCGGGCCAACCCAGGCCGCGGCCGGGAGCGTCGATGAGCAACATGCTGCGGGTCACCGGCGCCTGGACCGGGCTGCTGACCGACTGGCTGGATCGCGAGCAACTGGCGGCGCCGGACCTGCGGGCGGCGCTGGCGCGCTTCGCGCCGGAGGACACCGTGCCGATGCCGTTGTGGCAGGACCTGCTGGCACGCGCGGTGGCGCTGCGCCCGGGCATGCCGGCACCGGCGCTGGCCATCGGTGCCGGCGTGCAGCCACGGCACGTCGGCGTGCTCGGCTACCTGGTGCTCGCCAGTGACAACCTCGGCGAGGCGCTGGCCGCCTACCAGCGTTACGAGCGGCTGTTCTACGGCGCCGATCTCGCCGAGGTGGTTGCGCACGGCAACGACATCGAGATCCGCTGGGCGCAGCAGGAACACCCGCTCGGGCAACTGCACGATTCCGCCGCCATCGCCGCGCTGATCACGTTCCTGCGCCGGCAGGTGCCGGACCCGCCGCCGCCGGTGCGCATCGGCTTCGTGAATCCCGCGCCGTCGCCGGCGGCGATCGCCGCGCACGAGGCGTTCTTCCAGTGCCCGGTCGACTTCGCCGACACCCACACCCGCGTGCGCTTCCCGCTCGGCTATCTCGCGATCCCGATGCCGCACAGCGATCCCGGGCTGCGCGCACTGCTCGATCGCCAGGCACAGGCACTGCTGCTGGCGCTGCCGGATTCCGACGCCTTCGACCGCGCACTGCAGCAGGCGATGGTGAAACTGCTGCCGGAAGCGGCGGCGACGTTGCCGCGCGCTGCGCAGGCGCTGCACGTGTCGGTACGCACGCTGCAGCGCCGGCTCGATGCGCGTGGCCTCAGCTGGCAACAATTGCTGGATCGCACCCGCGAACAACTCGCGCGCCAGTACCTCGCCGACCGCGCGCTCAGCCTCGGCGACATCGCGCTGCTGCTCGGCTTTTCCGAGCAAAGCGCGTTCACCCGCGCCTTCCGCCGCTGGACCGGCGACACGCCGGCGCGGATGCGGCGACGGACCTGATGCCGGCACAGCGCACCAGGCGGCGGATTCGCGCCCCGTAAGTCGGCCGATACTGAGCCGGGTCAACACCTCGCCGCGCGGTCGTGGCAGCATCCTGCCACCGCCTTCTGAACGGAGATCGCCCACATGTCGTATGGATACCCTGCCGACACCATCGCCCTGGTCACCGGCGCCAGCGCCGGCATCGGCCGCGCCGTCGCCCTCGCTTTTGCCAACGCCGGCTGCGACGTGGTCGTGTCGGACCGTGACGCGGCGCGCGGCGAGCAGGTTGCCGCCGACATCCGCGCGCTCGGCCGCCGCGCACTGTTCGTTGCCTGCGACGTCGCCGATCCGAAGCAGGTGCAGCAACTGCACCAGCGCGCCATCGACACCTTCGGCAGCATCGACGTTGCCTGCAACAACGCCGGCATCGAGGGCGAATCGGCACCGACCGCCGACTGCACGCTGGAAAATTTCGATCGCGTCATCGGCGTCAACCTGCGCGGCCTGTTCCTGTGCATGCGCGAGCAGCTGAAGGTGATGGCGCCGCGCAAGCAGGGTGCAATCGTCAACATGGCGTCGGTGGCCGGGCTGGTCGGTTTCGCCGGGTTGCCGGCGTACTGCGCATCCAAGGGTGGCGTGGTGCAACTGACCCGCGGTGCCGCGCTGGAATACGCCGAGGCCGGTATCCGGGTGAACGCGGTGTGCCCGGGCGCGATCAAGACCGAGATGATCGACCGCATCACCCACAAGGACCCGGCAGCCGAGAAGCAGTTCGCCGCGCTGCACCCGGTGAACCGCATGGGCACGGTCGACGAAATCGCGCATACCGTCGTCTTCCTCTGCTCGCCGCAGGCCAGCTTCATCACCGGCCAGGCGCTGGCGGTGGACGGCGGACTGGTGGCCCGCTGAACGGTCCGTGACCGCGTGGTATCGTTCGCCGCGATTCCACTCCAGCCAGGACCCGTTCCATGACCAAGACCGTCATCATTACCGGTGCTTCCAGCGGCATCGGCGCCGCGCTCGCCCGTGAATTCGCCCGCCGCGGCTACAACGTCGGCCTGATGGCGCGCCGCGCCGACCGCCTCGAGGCACTCGCCGCCGAGCTGCGCAAGGGCGGCACCAAGGTCGAGGTCGGTACCGTCGACGTCGCGCGCGACGAGACTGTCCACGCCGCGGTCGATGCGCTGCGCGAAAAGCTCGGCGACCTCGACGTGTTCGTCGCCAATGCCGGCATCACCACCATCAATCGCACCGGCGCCGGCGACATCAGCAAGGACAAGGAAGTGTTCGCGGTGAACCTGATCGGCACCATCGCCTCGCTGGATGCCGCCGCGAAGTATTTCCGCGCGAAGAAGAAAGGGCACCTGGTCGGCATCTCGTCGATCGCCGCCATCAAGCCGATCCCGGGCAGCGGCAGCTACTCGGCGTCCAAGGCCGCGCTGTCGAGCTGGCTGCGTGCCGCCGGCATCGAGCTGAAGAAGCACGGGATCGCCGTCACCGCGATCCACCCGGGCTTCATAAAAAGTGAACTGGTTCCCGAAATGGAAAAATACCCGTTCATCATCGAGGCCGAACCGGCGGCAAAACAGATGGTCGACGCCATCGAGAAGAAGAAGCCGAGCGTGATCGTGCCGTGGTGGCCGTGGGCGCCGATGCTGGCGCTGGGCAAGATGCTGCCGGAGCGCTTCAGCAAGTTGTTCTGATCCACCCGGCGGGTGCCGGCTCGCTTGCCGGCGCCCGCTGCGCTAAGGTCGGTCGATGCATGGCCGCTGCCCGGCGCTCGCCGCCACCCTCCTTTGCCTGACCCTGTCGCTGCTGCCGTTGCACGGCGCGGCCGCCGGCGGAGACGTCGTGGCCGATGTCGCCACCGCCGCGGCCGGCAACCCCGTCGCCCGCCCGGGCCTCGGCTTCATCCCGCTGCCGGGCATCGGCAATGACGACAGCGGTGCCGGTGCCGTCGATGCCGTCATCCACGACGATCTCAACGGCCTCATCAAGCGCCGGCAGATCCGCGCGCTGGTGGCCTGGAGTCGCACCGACTACTTCCTCGACAAGGGCCGCCAGCGCGGCGCCTCCTACGAATCGATCGTTGCCTTCGAGCGCTGGCTCAACCGCCGCTACAAGCGGCTGCTGCGGCCGATCCACGTCGTCATCATCCCGGTGGCGCGCGACGAGCTGATCACCATGCTCGAGCAGGGTCGCGGCGACATCGCCGTCGCCACGCTGACCATCACCCCTGAGCGCAGCAAGCGCATCGACTTCAGCGCGCCGATCTACACCGGCACCAGCGAGGTGGTGGTGAGCGAGCGGTTGTCGACGCTGGTGCCGGACCGGTTCGCGCTCGCCGGCGAGAAGCTGTTCGTGCGCGCGTCCAGCAGCTACGCCGCCAGCCTCGCCGCGCTCAACGGCGAGCTGATCGCTGCCGGCATGCCGCCGGCGGAAATCCGCTACGCCGACGAGCACCTGGAGGACGAGGACATCCTCGAGCTGGTCAACACCGGCGCCATCCAGCGCACGGTGGTGGACGACTACAAGGCGCAACTGTGGGCGGAGGTGCTGCCCGGCATCCGTATCGACCAGGCGACAGTTCGGCAGAACGCATCGCTGGCCTGGGGCGTGCGCATGCACACGCCGAAACTGAAGAAACTGGTCGACGAGTTTGTGCGCACGCATCGCATCGGCACCGAGTTCGGCAACGTGCTGGCGCGGCGCTATTACGGCTCCACCAACCACATCAACCAGCCGCTCTCCGCCGCCGAGCTGAAGCGCTACGACCAGGTGATCGGGCTGTTCCGCAAGTACGGCGAGATGTACGGCTTCGACCCGCTGCTGCTCACCGCGCAGGCCTTCCAGGAGTCCGGGCTGGAGCAGTCGGCGCGCAGCCGCGAGGGCGCGGTCGGCATCATGCAGGTGTTGCCGCGCACCGGGCGGACGATGAAGGTCGGCGATATCTACAAGACCGAGCCGAACATCCACGCCGGCGTGAAATACCTGCGCCACATTGCCGACACCTGGCTCGCCGATCCCGGCATCGACAGTTACAACCGCACGCTGCTGGCATTCGCCGGCTACAACGCCGGACCGGGCAACCTCGCCAAGGCGCGGCGACTGGCAAAGCGGCGCCACCTTGACCCGAACGCCTGGTTCCACAACGTCGAGCACACCATGGGCGATGTCGTCGGCGTGCAGCCGGTGCAGTACGTCGCCAACATCAGCAAGTACTACCTGGCGTACAAACTGGTGGAAGAGCAGCGGCTGCGGCGGGAAGAGGCCCGCGACCGGGTCGGCTCCAGCGCGCCGGCCGCCACCGGCGAATAGACGGTGCTCTCAGGTTCCACCCTGCGCCAGCCGCTCCTTCTCCGCACGCGGCAACTTGCGCACCGCGTATTCCCGCTTCGACGCCGCCGAGCGATCCGCCGCCGGTTCGCTCCAGGCCAGCGTCACCGGCCGGCGGGCACGCGTGTATTTCGCGCCGGCAGCACCGCGGTTGTGCTCGTCGAGCCGGCGCGCGAGATCGGTGGTGATGCCGGCGTAGAAGCTGCCGTCGGCACAGCGCAGCAGGTAGACGAACCAGGGAGCCGGGTTGCTCATATAATGCGGGCCGCGTGTGGGTCTGCCGGGATTGTCCGGCGATGCAATCCGGCGCAAGACCAATTCCCGAAACGGGCCGCGGCGGAAGCCGCTGCCGAAGATAGCGAGTGGATACCGGCGTGTCGAACCCCTGCCCCTGCAATCCCGAAGTCGAATACGCCGCCTGCTGCGGCCGCTACATCAGCGGTGGCAAGTTGCCGCCCACCGCCGAGGCGCTGATGCGCTCGCGGTTCTCGGCCTTCGCGAAGCAGAACGCCAACTACCTGGTAGCCACCGTGCTGCCGGAGAAGCGCGAGCGCAACGAGCTCAAGAGCACGCAGAAATCCTTTCGCGGCATCCTGTGGGTGAAACTGGACGTGCTGGCCACCGACAAGGGCGGCGAGAACGACGACACCGGCACGGTGGAATTCCGCGCGTACTGGCAGGCGGCTGCCGGCCGCGAGAAGGGCTCGCTGCACGAGCGCTCGACGTTCGTGAAGCAGGGCGACCGCTGGTACTACGCCGACGGCGAACAGTTCCCGGATTGAACGGGCGATGCCGGCGCAGGTTGACGCCGGCATCCCGGCGCCATCAGGCAGCCGGCGGGATCACGTACACGCCGATCGACACGCAGTGACACACCGCGCCGGCAATCACCCACAGGTGCCAGATGGCATGTGAGTAGCGCAGGTTCTTCATCGCGTAGAACGCGGCGCCCACCGTGTAGCAAAGCCCGCCGGCGATCAGCAGCCAGAAACCGTTGCGCGGCAGCACCTGCCACAGTTCATACACCATGAACATCGCCAGCCAGCCCATGACCAGGTAGGTGATCAGCGACACGCGCGGGAAGCGGTGGATGAAGTAGATCTTGAACACCAGCCCGATCAGCGCCAGCCCCCAGACCACGGTGAGCAACGCGTAGGCCGACGCCGATTGCAGCGTGATCGACATGAACGGCGTGTAGGAGCCGGCAATCAGCAGGTAGATGGCGATGTGGTCGATGCGCTTGAGGATCGCCTTGCTCGCCTCATGGTGGATCGCGTGGTAGAGCGTCGAGGCGAGGAACAGGGTGATCATGCTGCCGCCGTAGACGGCGATGCCGGCCAGTTGCCAGCCATCCAGGCTGCCCGACCCCTTCACCAGCAGCAGGGTGGTAGCGACGATGGCCGCGGCCGTGCCCAGCCCGTGGGTCACCGCGTTGGCAATTTCCTCACCCAATGGATACGGTTTTTGGATATCTGCGGTCATTGGCGGCGTCCTGGCGCTCCGGGATCATGCAGCGGCTCGACCCCCCCGGCAGCGGACGCCAAAGATAACAAGAACCCAAGGCCGTACCGCGATGCACAAGACTCTTTTCGATACCCCGGTCGTCAGCCCCCTGCTGCGCGGCCTCGCCGTCCTCATCCTCAAGTTGCTGGGCTGGAAGGTGGTCGGCGGCCTGCCACCCGGCGGCGGCCGCCGCTACGTGATGATCGCCGCCCCGCACACCAGCAACTGGGACCTGCCCTACACGCTGATGGTCGCGCTCGCGCTGGATGTCCGCATTTACTGGATGGGCAAGGACACGCTGTTCCGGCAGCCGTTCCGCGGCGTGATGAAGTGGCTGGGCGGCATCCCGGTCGACCGCTCGAAATCCAACGACCTGGTGACCGCCACCGCGCAGCAGATCCGCGACAGCGACGAGCTCATCGTCGCCGTGCCGCCGGAAGGCACCCGCAGCAAGGTCACCTACTGGAAGACCGGTTTCTACTGGATCGCCAACGGCGCGCAGGTGCCGATCCTGCTCGGCTTCCTCGACTTCGCGAAGAAGGAAGGCGGCATCGGCGGCGTGTTCATGCCGACCGGCGACCTCGAGAAGGACATGATCGAGATCCGCGCGTTCTACGCCGGCATCACCGGCCGCAAGCCGCAGAACTTCGGCAACTGAATCAGGACGGGCGCCGCGCGATCCATTCGGTGGTGACCCGTTCGATGTCGCGCAGCCGCACCGGCTTGGCCAGGTAATCGTCCATGCCCGCGGCGAGGCAACGTTCGCGGTCGCCGCTCATCGCGCTCGCCGTCATTGCCACCACCGGCAGGTGACGGCCACCGGCTTCGCGGGCACGGATGGTGCGGCAGGCGGCGAAGCCGTCGACTTCCGGCATGTCGCAATCCATCAGCACCAGGTCGTAGCCGCCGGCCAGCGCCGAACGGATCGCCTCGCGGCCGTCGCCGACCACGTCGACCACGTACCCGAGCCGGCGCAGCATCTCGGCGGCGACCAGCTGGTTCACCGGGTTGTCTTCCGCCACCAGCACCCGGCCGCGCGTGGCGGCGCTGGCCGGCAGCGCCGCCGTCGGCGCCTCCACCAGGGCATCCGGCGGTGTCGGCGCGAACGGCAGCAGTACCCGGAACCGGCTGCCCTCGCCGGCCACGCTCTCGACGCCGATGCTGCCGCCCATCAGGTCGGTCAGCGCCTTGCAGATCGCCAGGCCCAGGCCGGTGCCGCCGAAGCGGCGGGTGGTCGATGCATCCGCCTGCGAGAACGGCTGGAACAGGCGCTGCTGCGTTTGTGCATCGATGCCGATGCCGATGTCCGCCACCTCGATGTCCATCCACTCGCTGCCGGTGTCGCTGCGGGTGCGCACGCGCAGCGACACCGTGCCGGAGGCGGTGAATTTCACCGCGTTGCCCAGCAGGTTGACCAGGATCTGCCGCAGCCGCGCCGGATCGCCGCGCAATGCCGGTGGCACGGCGACATCCACGTTCAGTTGCAGCGACTTCGTTTGCGCGGTTTCGCGCACGGTGGCCACCGCGTCGTCCAGCACCTGCCGCGGCGAAAACGCTACCAGGTGCAAGTCCATGCGGCCGGACTCGATCTTCGAGAAATCGAGGAACTCGTTCACCAGCGACAACAATGCCTCGCCGGACTGGCGACCGAGCTCGGCGTATTGCCGCGCCTTGTCGTCCAGTGGCAACGACAGCAGCAGGCTGTTGAGGCCGACCACGCCGTTGAGCGGCGTGCGGATCTCGTGGCTCATCACGGCAAGGAAATCCGACTTCGCGCGGTTGGCGGCATCGGCCGTTTGCCGCGCCGCCTCGGCTTCCGCCCACGCCAGCTGCAGCCGCTGCATGTGCGCGTCGTTGGTCATGCGCGCGGAAACGCTGTACGCGGCGGTCACCAGCAGCACCATCACGTGCAGCACGGACAGCAACCAGCCGGGTACCGGGAACGACGGCGGGATCGTCACCAGGTATTCGCTGGCCAGGATCGCCAGCGACAGCGCGCTGCCGGCAAGCGCAAACCCGACTGCCATCCGCGCGGTACCCAGCAGCGCGGCGATCACCGGTATGCACGGCAGGTACCACAGCGCAAAGGACGACGATTGCCCGGTGAACAACGCGTGCCAGCCGATGATGCCGAGCCCGAGCATGCCCAGCGCGAAACAACCGGTGGCGATGCGCACGATGCCATCCCTCGCCAGCGCCCACTGGCGGATCGCCAGCACCGCGCCGCCGAACAGGATGTCCGCCACGCCGAACGGCCATGCCTGTCCCATCGCCACCAGGATCAGGCCGGTCAGCACCAGCGGCAGCGAGGCGATGAACATCGAGAAAGCGAATTGCCGGCGCAGCTCCTGGTGGTGTTGCGCAAGCATGGCGGTCAGCGAGGCGCGATCGGGATTGGCAGTGGGCATGGGGCTCGGGCGAGTCGCCGGGGGACAACGGGAGCATAACGGGGCGCGCGGCGCCGGCGCGGCACCATCCATCCCGCCGGCGAGGCGGTGGCTGGCAGCCATCAAGTTGTCGCGCGGGTGCGCCGCTCGTCAGGCGAGCGCCCGGCACCGCCGGATTCTCTCGGTTTCCCCCGACCCGGCTGCGCGTTGCTCCTGATTACCGCACCCGGCCGCGCCGTCGATAAACGTCGGGCCGGCAGGTGCCGGCCACCGACCGTCCCAGGGAAGCCCGCCCATGAACCTGCAAACCCCCCGTCTGTTCCCGCTGGCCACGCTGCTGCTGGCCGCGGCGTTTTCCACGGTAGTCCACGCCGCCGAGCCGCTGAAGATCTACGGCGTCGAGGAAGCCCCCGGCAGTTATGCCAGCAACACCGGCCGTCCGATCGGACTGACCGTCGACATCACCACCGAGATCCAGCGCCGCGTCGGCAACCACGACCCGGTGAAGATCGTCCCGGAAACCATGGCGCTGGAATCGGCCCGCACGCAGCCGAACGTGGTGGCGTTCAGTTTCTCGCGCACCGCCGAGCGCGAGTCGCAGTTCCACTGGATCACCCAGGTGGTGCGCAAGCCGTGGGTGCTTTACGCGCTGAAAACGTCGCAGATGACGGCGTCTTCGCTGGATGACATGCGCACCATCGGCAAGATCGGCGTGGTCGATGGCGATGTCCGCGCGAAGTACCTGCAGAGGGAGGAATTCTCCAACCTGGTGATCGCCGCCGACCCGGAGGCGAACATCCGCAACCTGCTCAACGGCACCGTCCACGCGATCTTCTACGAGCCGGCCGGTGTCGCGTTCTACTGCCGCAAGCTGAAGTGCGAGAACACGCTGGCGCATGTCTATTCGCCGCGCTCCTCCGATGTCTATTTGCTGATGTCCAAGGGCACCGACCCGAAAGTGGTCAAGGCCTGGCAGGATGCCGCCGCGGCAATGAAGGCGGACGGCACCTTCGACAAGATCGCCAAGCGCTGGATCTTCCGCTCTGCGATCGACTTCGGCATCGAGAGCTCGATGGACAAGGGTGTGGTGGCGTTCAAGTAAGGCTCGCTACCCGCCCTCGTTGGCTGCTTTCGCTTATCGGGCTCTAAACAACCGCCCGCACCGCTCACGGTAACGAGCGCGCCGGCAACGCTGCCGGCGCGTTCAACCGTTTTCCTGATTCACCGCCTGCCCTGGCCTGACCATACTCCGCGCGCGCAAAGCTCAGGGAGGAACGCCATGCGCCATCTGCTTCTTTTCCGCTCGCTCGTCCTGCTGGCCCTGCTCGGCGTCGCCGCTGCCGCGCCCGCCGCCGAACGCACCACCTATTTCGTCCCGGATGCACTCGGCTCGCCGGTCGCCGCGATGGACGAACAGGGCAACGTGCTCTGGCGCGAAAGTTACGCCCCTTACGGCGAACGCAAGACCAAATCCCCCGACAACACCGCGCGCGCCGCCTATACCGGCAAGCCCGAGGACGCCGGCACCGGCCTCGTCTACATGGGCGCGCGGATGTACGACCCGGAATCGGCGCGCTTCACCGGGATAGATCCGCAGGGGTTTGGCGAGGCAAATCCGCAGAGTTTCGGGCGGTATTTGTATGGGAATAATGCGCCATACAGGTACGCAGACCCGGATGGCGAGTCGCCACTCGATGTCGGGTTCCTGCTGTATGACGTAGGCGTGCTGGTGCACGCGTCGGCCACCGGTGGCGACGTCAGTGCCGCAGCGATGGACGTGGCTTCGAGCGCGATTGGCGTGGTTTCGCCCGTGCCCGGCACCGGCCAGATGATCAAGGCGGCGAAGGCGGCGGATAAGATCTCCGATTCGGGAAAGGTACGTATCGTTATCGGCGAGAATCAAAAGCGCGTTAATGAATATGCCGAGCGGAACGGCGCCTATACCATCTCGGATTACCAACGCGAATGGGGGCAGGACTGGTCGCAGGAACTCAATGATCAGTTCATCGGCCTGGCAATGATGAGCGGAGCGGAGATCATCGATATCGGTCCTGACCATGATCGGCGACTCGAAAACAGGATTGACCCTTCCGAAGGCAGGCCGCCCAGCGCGGTGTATGGGTCAGAGAAACGAGCGACGAAGGGCTATTCTGGGCTTATCAAGGCGTATGAGCGCAGCGGCAAGTACTCCGGAACCACGCAGGATAGATAGCAATGAATTCTGACGGATTCCTGTCCATCGTCAAAAGCTCGTGCGAGGGTCTCCGCCAGAACGGATACTTGCTGGATGCGGCTGCGGTAGACGCGCAGCCCGCCTATACGTCGGTGATTATTCCCGGACGCCACTGGAACATAACCTTTACCTGTGATTTCCGGGATAACACGGTCGACTGCTACGTGCGGCACGCTGGCGAGGCCGCATCCTCCGACATTGCGCTTATTCGCTTTCTCATCGACAACTTCCAATACCGCGGGACCACCCATGGCCCGGCGCCCGCCGCCGAAACCTTTGACGCAAAGGTCTATCGGCTGGTTCACCGATACGCGGCCGCCCTGGAACGCTACGCGACGCCTGTGTGGCAGGACCAGCCGATCAAAAATCCGGCCTCACGCTAGATGCGTCGGCCTGACCAGGCTTGTACGTACCAAGAGCCTGTCGGGTTCGACGAGCCGATATTGGAATGGTGGTTCGTGAGTTTGAAGGAAGAAACATTGCAGTTACTCGGTGATCCGCTGGCCGAGGGCGGGTTACGATTTTGCGCGGCAAATGACGCCTATGGCCAGTTGACCCTTCGCTACTCCGGCAAGGCAGTCGATCTGGAGATCGAAATCGCCCGCACGGACAACTTCATTTATGTGCTGGCTTGCCGAAAAGGCGCGTTCAATTCGCCGGGCTACACAGACATAGACGGCTCCCCGATCCGGGTGCATTACCAACAAGCGCTGCGGACACTGGGTAAGGATCCGTCTCTGCTAATCGCCATCATCCGCCTCATGAATGGAACGTCAGGGCCGTTTTATGAAAATGCCTTGTCGGCAATTTCAATGTCCATCAAGGAAAATTGGGCGGAAATAGAAGCCAGGCAGGAGACGGTATTTTCCTCTCCGCAGAAAAAGTAGCCGTAATCCATGGCGATCTACTGGCAATGAAACAGCCCATCCACTGGACCTCGGCCGGCAATACGTTCCGGGGTTCAAACGGCTCTGAAGTTGTTTTCGAAGGAAGGGCCGGCTTTCGCTTCCGCGACCACCACGGCGAGTACTTCGTCGACGGCGAAATGTTGATGGGCAATCCGGCTGCCGTGGTCATGGTCGATGCCATCTGGCGTGTACGCGACGGCATCCGGTCTCCCGAGTCGAGGAAGCGACGACGGCAAATTGCGGAGCAGATCCGGGCCGCCTTCGCGTCGCAGGGACTGGTCGTGGAGATTGTTTAACCCGGCCACGCGCTCCTTTCACCCCTATCAGCCCTCGCCCATTGCTCCTACCCCGATCGGCGCGGTCATCCAATCCCCCGATTTTCCGCACCCGGGTCCGGGCAGACACTTTGCGCCCCGTCATTGCGCAAGGAGGTCGCCATGTCCTTCGCCACCCGAATCCGCATCACCCTCGGCATGCTGGTGCTGGCCGTCGCCGTTCCCGGCGTCGCTGCCGCCAGCGCTGAGCAGGCCGCCAATGTTCCCGGCGTCTGGATCTGCAACGAGCGGCTGCCCGACGGCCGCGAAGTGGTCACCGAGAATTCCTACTCGGCCGACGGCACCTTCGCCGGCAAGTCGTCGCTCGCCGGCAAGGAAAGCTGGACCTACTCCGGCAAGTGGCGCCTGGAGAACGGCCAGCTGATCTCCGAGTACGAGAAGAGCTCGAAGCCGCTGGCACTGAGTGCCCGCACCGCGGCCGACCAGGTGGTGGTCCTCGCCGGCGGCGTGATGGTGGTGGCATCCGGCGAGACCGGCCAGCGCACTTACCTGCGCGCAGACTGATCCGTCGCCGATAAACGCGCACTGAGTTCGCGGTCATAAAAAAGGCGCCCCGGTTTCCCGGGGCGCCTTTTTCGTTTCCGCAGCAGGATTACTGCTGGACTTTCTATTACTGCTGCACTTTCTCGACCGTCTGGCTGACGACGCCTTCGACGCGGCGGTTGGCGTTGCGGCCTTCAACCGTGCCATTGTCGGCGACCGGCTTGTCCGGACCGTAGCCCTTGGCGGTGATGCGCGAACCGTCGATGCCGAACTTGTCGATCAGCACCTTGCGGACGGCGTCGGCACGGGCCTGCGACAGCTTGCGGTTGGTCGATGCCGCGCCGACGTTGTCGGTGTGGCCGCCAACTTCAACCGTGGTCTGCGGGTACTCGGTCATGAAGTCGGCCAGTTTCTTGATCTCGGCTTCATCCTCGGCGTGCAAGCGGGTGGAACCCGACGGGAACTTCACGTTGATGCTCACCGTTACGTTCTCTTTCAGCACGATGTAGCAGCCGTGCTTGTCGACCTTGGCGCCGGCCTTGGTATCCGGGCAGTCGTCCTTGCGATCAGGCACGCCGTCACCGTCGGTGTCTTTCGCGGCAGCAGCGGCCGCAGCCGCTTCCTCGGCTGCCTTGGCGGCAGCAGCCGCGGCGGCAGCGGCTTCATCGGCAGCGGACTTGCCGCTGTCGGCCGGCGCGGCGGCAACCGGGGCCGGTGCGGCGACCTTGGCAGCCGGCTTGGCGGCGCCATCGCAGCCGGCAGCAGCCTGCTCCTTGGTGATGGTGCCGGTCTGCCAGCACTCGCCGTAGCTGTTGCGCCAGATCTGGCCGTCGACGTTGTTGCCCCAGTAACCCTGGTTGGCTTCGTGTGCCTGTGCGCCGGTAGCGGCGGAAACGGATACGGCAGCAATGGCCGTGGCAAGAAGGATGCGCATGACTCGGTCTCCTGACAAATGGAATGCCATCGAATGGCAAAACAAGCCCGCAGAACCTAGCACAGGCTCCCGGCGCTGGCCATGCGCGCCATCACGAACGGAAGTTCCGCGGATTTTCGCTATCCTGCGCGGCCAACTCGCCCAGCCCGCGCCCGGAATACGCGTAAAGATGAGCCCGCCGCCACGCCCCGCATCGCCCGCGCATCCGCAGGAGCGTGCCGGGTACGTCTATGCCTTCCTGACGATGCTGGTCTGGGCGGGTTTCGTGCTGGTAACCCGCATCGCCGGCACCGGCACGCTCGCGGCGTGGGACATCACCGCACTGCGGCTCGGCACGGCGACGCTGGTGCTGTTGCCGGCCTGGCTGTTCTGGAAGCGGGTACCGCTGTTCAACCGGCGCATGTTCACGCTCGCGCTGATCGGTGGCATCGGTTATTCCTTGCTGGTCTATGCCGCGTTCCACTACGCGCCGGCGGCACACGGCGCGCTGCTGGTATCCGGCCTGCTGCCGTTCACGATGGCGATCTGCGTGTGGCTGGTGCTCGGCGAATCGCCGACGGCCCCGCTGCGGCGGGGCCTGGCGCTGATCGCGCTCGGCGTCGCCTTCCTCGCCTTCGACACTTTCGTGCGCCACGGCGCCGACCTGCGCGGCACCCGGGTCTGGCTCGGCGATCTGCTGCTGGTGGCGTCGTCGCTGAGCTGGGCGTTGTACTCGGTGCTGGTGCGTCGCTGGAACATCGCCACCTGGGACACCGCGATCGGCAGCACGTTGCTGGCGGCTATCATCTACCTGCCGCTGTATTTCCTGTTCCTGCCACACGCACTGGCCAGCGTTCCGGTCGGCGAGGTCGCGCTGCAGGCGGTCTACCAGGGCCTGCTGGTGGCGGTGGTCGCGATGGTGCTCTACCTGCAGGCGATGCAGCGGCTCGGCCCGGCACGCCTGGGCGCGCTGATGGCGTTGGCGCCGGCGGTGGCGGGCATCGGTTCGTCGCTGGCGCT
>JBKHWA010000011.1:0-16286 GCA_046566765.1 Gammaproteobacteria bacterium | reverse complement strand
GTCAGGGCTCACGACAACACTGCAACGCAACCGTCGAGACACTCAGCCGCCGGAACGGACCGGCAGCACGCCGCCACGCTGAAGTACGCCACAAGCAGAGCCCGCTTTTAACCGGCAACGTGGCACGACGCGCTGGTTTCGGCCTGCGGCCGATCCCGGCAGTTGCGCGCTGCCGGCCGCTGAGGGTAGTTGCGCCCTGCGGGCGATCCCGGTGAATAGCGTAGAGCCAGGACGAAAGCGCCCCGCTACCTAGCGCTCGCCGAAAACGTACGCATCCATCGACAGCGTCCCGTAACTCATCCCGCCGTCGATTTGCCGGTTGAGCGTCCAGTCCTCGCCGGCCGCGCCCAGCGCCACGTACAGCGGCATCAGGTGCTCGTCGGTCGGGTGCGCACGCTGCGCTTCCGGCGCGCGTTGCCGGTAGTCGGCCAGCGCGTCGAGATCGCACGCGTCGATGCGCCCGTGCATCCAGCGGGCAAAGTCGGTGGCCCAGCGCTGCGCAACGTCATCGCCGGGATAAATCTCGTAGAGATTGTGGGTCAGGCTGCCGGATCCGATCACCAGCACGTCACGCGCGCGCAGCGCGCCGAGCGCGCGGCCGAAGGCGATGTAGTCGCGTGGATCGGTGAAGCGGGGCAGCGTCAACTGCACCACCGGCACGTCGGCGTCCGGGAACAGGTACATCAGCGGCACCCAGGCGCCGTGGTCGAGACCGCGCGCGGGATTGCCACGCGCCGCGATGCCGTGCGCGGCGAGTTCGGCGATCACTTCCGCCGCGATGTCCGGCGCGCCCGGCGCCGGGTACTGCAACTCGTACAACGCCGGCGGGAAGCCGCCGAAGTCGTGGATGGTTTCCGGGCGCTCGCCGGTGGTGACCTGCACCGCCGTTGCCTGCCAGTGCGGCGAAATCACCAGCACGGCGCGCGGGCGTGGCAGGTCATTGCCGAAGCGCCGGCCGAGCGCGGCGAGTTGCGGGCCGGCGACGCCGGGCTCCACGGCGAAGGTCGGTGCGCCGTGCGAAACGAACAGGGTGGGCAGCATGGGAGCCTCCGGGCCGGTGCCGTCCGGCGAATGCCGGATGAGTTGCCGGCGCAAGCCGGATGAAGGGCTGGCGAATTGCCGGCGTGGTGCTCGCCGGAGCGGGTGCGGAGCCGGCAAGCCATGCGCTGACTCTAGGCGCTGGCCGGGGACGGAGAAACGCGCGGTTTCCGAACGGCTCGTTCGGATTTGTTGCAGGGTCGCCGCTGGCCGCTGCGCCGGCGAGGATCAGCCCCTGGCCAGCGCGCCTTCCAGCGCCTGCAGCAGCATCGAGTACATGCCGGCCACTTTCTGCCGGGCGCGCTCGGTCTTGTCGGCCGGGAAGCCTTCCGGCACCCGGAAACTCGCCGCCCAGTCGACCCGGCAGCGGTTGGCGTCGATCGGGGTGACGCTGAACGTCGCCACGTAGTCGGCGCTGGCATCCAGGCCCTTCGCCTCGAGGATGCGGTAGCTGTAGCGGCGGTTGGCGGCGTCGATCGATTCCAGCCGCTCCTTCGTCACGCTGCCGTCCATCACATCGACGATGCGCACCGCGTTGCCGCCGTCGGCATGCGCGCCGCTGCCCTCGACGCGGCAGGCGGTGATGCCCGGCAGCCAGTTCTTCAGGCCGCCGAAATCGCCGGTGAGTTGCCACACGCGGTCGGCGTCGTGGGCGTATTCGCGCTGGGTGGCGGCATGTACCTGCATGGCGGATTCCTCGGCGGTGGTTCGGTCAGTGCGTGCCCGGTCAATGCAGGCGCGATCAGTGCTGCTGCGCGTAATGACGCCGCAGGAACTGCTCCAGCGTCACCATGCCCGGGTGGCGCTTGCGCAGCGGCGCCAGGTCGAAGTGCCAGCCGATGTCATTGTTCCAGCGGAACTGGCGCGCCGACTCGGGATTGGTGAGCCGCAGCAGCAGCCGGGTGCTGAATTTCATCACCGGCAGCACGCGGCGGCCGGTCACCTTGCGGAATACCGCGCGCATCTCCGCCGGCGTCAGCGAGTCACTGGCCACGTCGACATGCTTGCCGATGAACTGGTCGGGGTGGTCGAAGATATCGGCCGCAAACCAGGCGATGTCCTCGACGGTGATCATGTGGAAGCGGGTGTCCTCGTCGAGCAGCCCGGTGATCATCGGCAGGATCCAGTACGGGCTCATCGCCTTCTTCTCGCCGCCGAGCATCACCGGGTCGGTGAAGTTCTCCATGAAGAAAACCTCGCGCAGGAAGGTGCGCGGCAGGCCCAGCGAGTCGATGTACTTCTCGATCTCGTGCTTGCTCTGGAAGTGCAGTACGCCCTCGGCGTTGTCGCAGTTGGCCACCGAGGTCTGCACGAAGTGCTGCACGCCGGCCTTCTTCGCCGCCCGCGCCAGCTTGCAGCCCTGGTCGATCTCGCGCTGGTAGCCGACGCCTTTCTCCCAGAAGTTCTGCACCGAGAACACGCCGTACATGCCGGCGCAGGCGCGCTCCAGCGAGGCCTCGTCGTCGAGGTCGCCGGCCACGACCTCGCAGCCGAGTTGTGCCAGTTTCTGGCCGGCGGCTTTCTTCGGGTTGCGGGTGAGGGCGCGCACGGCGAAGCCGCGGGCCAGCAGCAGCGGCACGAGGGCGCCGCCCTGGGCGCCGGTGGCGCCGGTGACGAGGATGGTGCGGGTCATGCGGGTTCCTGTACGCGGGTGGCCGGGAAACCGGCGGGTTCCGGGCCGGCATCATAGCCCGGAGGCCGGCCCGGGCAAGCGGCCGCCGCCGCATTCCGCGTGCCGGCAACGACCGCCGGGGGCCGGCTCCCTTGTGGGGGGCGGCAAACGTGGGCACAGTCTCGCCAAATTACAAAAAAGTGTGCCCCATGCCGCGTTCGCTCCTGCGCCCTGTCCGCACCGGTTTTTCCCTTCCCGTATTGCTGTGTCACTCCCGGCCCGCCGTGGCGGCGGGCGCGCTGGCGCTGATGCTGCTGGCGCCGGCCGTCCGCGCCGATCTCGCGCCGGACCCGGCGACCGACGGCGACACCATCACCATGGTCGACGATGGCGACACGGTCGATCTCGACGGCTTCGACGCCGGCACCGCGATCAATCTCACCGTCGACCTGGTGGCCGGCGATGACGTGCAGAACGCCGGCGGTGATGCGCTGTGGCTGCTCGAGGGCAGTACCGTCAACGTCGCCGGCAGCGTCAGCGGCGATATCGCCGTGCACTTCGGCAACGCCACCGGCAGCAACACGCTGAACCTGCAGGCCGGCGGTTCGCTTACCGGCACCGGCGGCACCGCGGTGCTGGGCGGGGCAGGCGACGAGGCGGTCAACCTCGATGCCTCCGCCAGCGTCAGCGGCGCGATCGATCTCGGCGGTGGCAGCAACAGCCTGGACATCAGCGGCAATGGCACCCTCGCGTCCGACCTGCTGAACGTCGGTATGGTGACCGCCACCAACAACGCCGGCACGCTGACGCTGGCCGGCGACGGCACCGGCACGACGCTCACCAAGTCCGGCACCGGTGCGCTGGCGCTCACCGGCGACCACGTTTACAGCGGCGGCGTCACCGTCAGCAGCGGCGATCTCTACGTCGGCTACTTCGGCACCAGTGGTTCGCTGGCGGCGGACGTTGCGCTGAACGCAGGCAGCACGCTGGCATTCCTGCGCACCGACAGCACGACGTTTGCCGACGACATCAGCGGTGGCGGCAACGTGCTGAAAGCCGGCAACGGCACGCTGGTGTTGTCCGGCAACAACAGCTGGAGCGGCATGACCGCGGTGTGGGCAGGCACGCTGCAGGCGAACGGCGGCGCGGCGATCGGCGATGCCTCCGCGGTCAGCCTGCTGGCCAATACCACGCTGGTGCTGGGCGCGAATGAAACGATCGGTTCGCTGGCCGGTGCCGGTACGGTTGATACCGGCGGCTTCGTGCTTACCAGTGGCGGCGACGACACCAGTACCGCCTTCGGCGGCACCATCACCGGCAGTGGCGGCATCGCCAAGGCCGGCAGCGGCACGCTGACGCTGTCGGGCAGCAACACCTACGGCGGCGTCACCGACGTGAACGCCGGCACCTTGCTGGCCAGTGGTGGCGCGGCGATCGGCGATGCATCGGCGGTGACCGTCGCGGGCGGGGCGTCGCTGGTGCTTGGCGCCGCGGAGACGATCGGCTCGCTGGCCGGCGCCGGCAACGTCGACAACGGCGGCTTCCTGCTCACCGCCGGCGGCAACAACGCGTCCACCACCTTCAGCGGCGCGATGTCCGGCGCCGGCGGTTTCAGCAAGCAGGGCAGCGGCACGCTGGTGCTGTCCGGCAACAACACCTTTGGCGGTGCCACCGCCATCGACGGCGGCACGCTGCAGGTGAACGGCGGCGCCGCGCTGGGCGACCTGTCGGCGGTGACCATCGCCGCCGGCGCATCGCTGGTGCTGGGCGGGAACGAGACCATCGGTTCGCTGGCCGGCAGCGGCAACGTCGACAACGGTGGCTACGTGCTGGCCGCCGGCGGCGACAGCGCGTCCACCACCTTTTCCGGCGTGATGAGCGGCGCCGGCGGCCTGGTGAAGAACGGCAACGGCACGCTGACGCTCACCGGCAACAACACCTGGAGCGGCGGCACCACGATCAATGCGGGCGCGCTGTTCGTCGGCAACGGCGGCACCAGCGGTGCGATCACCGGCCCGGTCACCAACAACGGCGCGATCCTGTTCAACCGCAGCGACGATCTCGCCTTCAACGGCGCGATCAGCGGCAGCGGCACCGTTACCAAGGGCGGCACCGGGATGCTGACGCTGGGCGGCGTCAGCGACTACACCGGGCTGACCTCCGTCACGGCCGGCGCGCTGCGGCTGACCGGCATCCTCGTCAACTCGGAGGTCCAGGTGTTCGCCGGCGCGCGCATCGAGGGCACCGGCAGCGCCGATGGCCTGGCGCTGAATCCCGGCTCGGTATTCACCGTGCACGCGGCCAGCAACGGCGTCGCCGACAAGCTCACCGTCAGCGGCCAGGTTTCCATTGCCGGTGCGACCGTGAACGTGCTGGCTGATCCGGCCGGTACCTGGAGTTACAGCACCGCGTACACGATCATCGACACGCCCGGCGCCGGCAGCCTGACCGGCACCTTTACCAATGTCGTCACCGACCTCGCGTTCCTCGATCCGGCGCTGACCTACACCGGCGGCGACGTCATCCTCACGCTGCGGCGCAACGATCTCGGCTTCGATGCCATCGCCCGCAACGGCAACGAACTGGCGGTCGCCGACGCGTTGGCCAGCCCGGGCGCGAACGCGCCGACCAGTCCGCTGTTGCCGTTGATCACCTCGCTGACCGGCATGTCGGTGACCGACGCCCAGGCGGCGCTCGCTTCGCTCAACGGCCAGTCGCTGGCCAATGTCGGCCCGCGGGTGCTGGACATGTGGGACACCGTGCGCGGCTGGCACGAGGACCACCGCACGCGCGCTGCCGAAAACAGCAAGGCGCCCGGCAGCATCTTCGACGAGTACCTGCCGGAGACCGAGTGGCCGACGGTGTGGGCGCATGTCGACGGCACGCAGTTCGATGCCGACGGGCAGGCCGGTGCCGCCGGGTACTCGGGCGATCGCAGCGGCATGGTGGTCGGCATCGACTACGCACTCGACGACGGCTTCGGGTTCGGCCTGTCGCTGGCGCAGGTGAACGACGAGATCGCCTACGCGTTTCCCGGCGACCGCGCGGAAATCGGCGCCACCTTCCTGACGTTGCGGGCCGCCGGCAAGGGTGGTCCGCTGCTGTGGTCGGCGCAGGTGGGACTGGATCGCGCCGCCATCGAGACCCGGCGCGTCATCCTGCTCGGCAGCAACACGCGCATTGCCGAGGCCGACACCGACAGTTCCGGCGTGCACGTCTACGCCGACATGGCCTGGCCGCTGCGGGCGGCGAACATCGGCATTGCGCCGATGCTCGGTTTCGCCGCCAGCCGTGCCAGCGTGCAGGAATACAGCGAGGCCGGCGCCGACGCGGCCGGTCTCACGGTCGACCCCGCGGCATACAGCGGTTTCAGCAGCCACCTCGGGGCGCGGCTGCGCTGGCCGGAGCGGGGCGGCGCGCTGGCGATCGAGGCGCGTGCAGCCTGGGTGCACGACTTCGCCGACACCGCGCCGACGCTCGACGTCCATTTCACGCGGGTGGCGTCGACGCGTTTCAACGTATACGGCACCGGGCTCGACGCCGATGCATTCCGCGCCGGCGTGCGCGCCACGGCCTCGCTGCGCAACCAGCTCAGTGTCTACGCCGAGGCCAACGGCAACTGGCGCGGCGACATCAGCCAGCAGGGCATCATCCTGGGCCTGAGCAAGGACTGGTAAGCGGCGTTCACGGCGTTCCGACGGACGCGCCACGGCTCGCCCGGCGTCCTGCCCGGCGATAACCGCTTTGCCGGCGTTCGCCGGGTACGAGCCGCTTTCCCGGCCGGAGGCCGGGCAAAAATCAGTGAGCCTGTTCCTGCTGCAACTGCCACATCGCCGCGTAGCGGCCGTTCGCCGCCAGCAACTGCGCGTGGGTGCCGCGCTCGACGATCACGCCCTGGTCCATCACCAGGATCTCGTCGGCGTTCATCACCGTCGACAGCCGGTGCGCGATCACCAGCGTGGTGCGGCCTTCCTGGATGCGGTCCAGCTCGGCCTGGATGGCGCGCTCGGATTTCGAGTCCAGCGCGCTGGTCGCCTCGTCGAAGATCAGGATCGCCGGGTTCTTCAGCAGCGCGCGGGCGATCGCCACCCGCTGCTTCTCGCCGCCTGACAGCTTCAGGCCGCGCTCGCCCACCTGCGAGTCGTAGCCCTCGGGCAGCGAGACGATGAAGTCGTGGATATGGGCGGCACGCGCCGCCTCCTCCACTTCCGCGTCGGTGGCGCCGACGCGGCCGTAGCGGATGTTGTAGCGGATGCTGTCGTTGAACAGCACGGTGTCCTGCGGAACGATGCCGATGGCGCCGCGCACGCTGTCCTGGGTCCAGTCGCGCAGGTCGGTGCCGTCGATGGTGATGCGGCCCTGGTCCACGTCGTAGAAACGGTACAGCAGCCGCGCCAGCGTGCTCTTGCCGCTGCCGGAATGGCCGACCACCGCCACCGTGCCGCCGGCCGGGATTTCGAATGAAACGCCGTGCAGGATCTCGCGCCGCGGATCGTAGCTGAAGCGCACGTCCTCGAAGCGCACCACCGGGTGCCGCGAGGCGAGTACGCGGGCGCCGTCGCGGTCCTGCACGTCGCGCTGCTCGCCGAGCAGACTCCACAGGCGGTCGATGTTGGTCAGTGCCTGCTTGACCTCGCGGTACATCATGCCGAGGAAGTTCAGCGGCGCCGCCAGCTGGATCAGGTAGGCGTTCACCAGCACCAGGTCGCCGACCGTCATCCGGCCGTCTACCACGCCGCTGGCGGCGCGCCACATCAGCGCGGTGACGCCGACGGTGATGATCGCCGCCTGGCCGATGTTGAGCACCGCCAGCGTCTTGTAGGCGCGGACGTCGGCGTCTTCCTTGCGCACCAGGCTGGCGTCGTAGCGCTGCGCCTCGTGCTCCTCGTTGTTGAAGTACTTCACCGTCTCGTAGTTGAGCAGCGAATCGACCGCCGAGGAGCTGGCGGTGCTGTCCGCCTCGATGGCGGCGCGGTAGTACTTCGTGCGCCACTCGGTGACCCTGATCGTCCAGGCGATGTAGACCGCCAGCGTGCCGATGGTGATGAAGGCGAAGCCGGCGTCGTACAGCACCACCAGCACGATGGTGACCAGCGTCACCTCGAGGATGGTCGGCAGGATGGTGTAGATGGTCCAGTCCAGCAGGTCGCCGATCGACTTGCCGCCGCGCTCGACGTCGCGGGTGACGCCGCCGGTGCGGCGGTTGAGGTGGAACTTCAGCGACAGCGCGTGCAGGTGGCGGAACACCTTCAGCATGACCGTGCGCGAGCTGCGCGCCATCACCCGCGCGAACACGATCTGCCGCAGCTCGGTGAAGATCCGCTCGGCAAGCCGCGCCGCGCCGTAGCCCAGCAGCAGCGCCACCGGCAGCACCAGCACCATCGATTCCTTCGTCGCCGGCAGGTTGAGGCCGTCGACCAGGTGCTTGAGCACCATCGGCACCGACAGCCCGGCCAGCTTGGCGGCAACCAGGCAGAGCAGCGCCAGCGCGATGCGCAGGCGGTAGGGTTTCAGGAACGGCACCAGCACGCCGACCACCTCGCGGGTGGTGCGTGAGGATTCGTGCGGGACGGCGGGGGACTTGTCGGCATAGGCGCGCATGGGCCGCAAGGGTGGGGATGTTGCCGGCGGAAGGCAATGGGCGGCGACGGTTGCCGTCGACGCCCGGCGCGGCGGCGTTGCATGATCGGGCCGCCGTCGCAACCGGTGACGGCATCGCCGGCACTGGCGGCCGGGAGCAGGGAACAGGACCAACGGACAGGAGCGCGCGATGGTACCCGCGGATTTTCCCGGGCAGGGCATCGGGGCAGGGAGGCCGGATTGGCAGCAGCATCGCCGCTGAGCCGGCTGCTGGCACGCGTCGGCAATCCGCTCGACTGGAGTTACGTCGACAAGTGCCTGCTCGTGATCTGCCTGGCGATCATTCCGACCGGCTCGATCGCCCTGCAGACCTTCTGGCTGGACCGCGCCGTCGCGTCGTTCCCGAACTACGCGCCGTGGGTGATCTCCGGCCTGCGCGCCGGCCAGCTCACCTTCGTCGCGCTCTGGGCGCTGCTGGCGGTCATCGGTTTCGCGATCCGTCGCCGCTGGCCGGACAACAAGCTGTTCGTCGTCGCCACCGCCGTGGTGTTCTCCGCCAGCCTGATGCCGGCGGCCTACTTCACCGGCATGTTCGTCAGCTCGTTCTGGATCAGCATCGTCGCCCTGGGCGTTATCGGCTCGCTGCTGTTCCCGGCGCGCTTCGTGTCGTTCGGCATGCTGCTGTCGCTGGCCAGTACCGTGGCGCTGCTGCTGGCACTGTGGCTGGGCTGGCTGCCCTATGCCTCGCTGCTGGAATCGCCGCCGCCGGATTTCGTCCGCCAGCCGGATTCGTTGCTGTGGATCGCGATGGTGGCGGCCAACTCGTTGCTGTTCAGCACGGTGGTGGTGGCGCCGTTCGTGTACACGGTGGTGCGCTGGCGTCGCCGCGAGGCGGAACTCGCGCAGGCGCACGCGGATCTCGCGCAGTCGCAGCAGCGGCTGACCCGGGCCACCGAGCTGATCCGTCGCTATGTCGCCAGCCAGGTGGCCGACCGCGTGCTCGCCGGCGGCGAGGCGCCGCTGGACGGGCAGGAACGGCGGGTGCTGACGATCTTCTACTCGGACATCAAGGGCTTCACCGAGGCGTCCGACCAGATGGATACCGAGGACCTGTCGCGCACGCTCAACGAATACCTGTCGGAGATGTCGCAGATCGCCATCGCCCACGGCGGCACCGTCGACAAGTTCGTCGGCGACGCGATCATGATTTTCTTCGGCGCGCCCAACGACATGGCCGAGCGCGACCAGGCACTCAATGCCGTGCGCATGGCGATCGCCATGGGCCGGCGGATGGAGGAACTGCGCGGCAAGTGGTTCGACGAGGGCATGCAGTTCCCGTTTGAAAAGCGGGTCGGGATCAACACCGGGCTGGCCAGTGTCGGCAGCTTCGGTTCCCGCGACCGGCTCGACTACACCGCCATCGGCCGGCAGGTGAACCTGGCGGCGAAACTCGAGGGCGCATGCGCGCCGGGACGCATCCTGATCAGCCAGTCCACCTGGGAACTGGTGCGCGACGGGATCCCCTGCGAGCCGAAGGGCGAGCTCACGGTGCCGGGCATGGCGGAACCGGTGAAGGTCTACGAGGTGCTGTCATGAGCGCGCCGCCGGTCAAGCGCCTGCGTGCCCTCGTCGGCCGCCTCGGCAATCCGCTCGAGTGGAGCAACATCGACAAGGCGATCCTGATCATCGTGCTGTCGATGATCAGTTCCGGAATCACCTGGTTCCAGCTGGGCATCTTCGGCCCGCACGGCGAGCCGCTGCCGCGCTATGCGCCCTGGGTGGTGGATGGCTTCCGCTTCTCGCAGGGCGCGGTGTTCCTGTTGTGGCTGCCGTGGTTGCCGGTGGCGCTGTACCTGCGCCGTCGCACGCCCGACAACGAGGTGTTCCTCGGTGCGGCGGCCACGTTCTACGCCACGGCGATGGTGCCGGCCGCCTATTTCAACGGGCCGTTCACCAGCCCGATCTGGATGATGGTGATCGGCACCGCGATCGTCGGCCTGCTGATGTTCCCGTTGCGCGTCGCGTTCCTCGCGCTCGGCATCCTGGTGCCGGGCATCATCGTCGCCACGCTGGCGACCTGGATGGGCTGGCTGCCGTACGCGTCGCTGCTGGAAGCGCCGCCGTCGCCGTTCGTGCGCAACCCGGTGGCGCTGCTGTGGATCCTGGTGATGCTGGGCAACTCGCTGCTGTTCATGGGGCTGTCCTACGTCACCTTCACCTACACGGTGAAGCGCTGGCGGCAGCGCGAGCGGCAACTGGCGGCAGCGCACCGGGAGCTGGCCGAATCCCAGCAACAACTGGCGCGCGCCACCGGGTTGATCCGCCGCTATGTCGCCTCGCAGGTGGCCGAGCAGATCATCGCCGGCGAACAGGATGCCGGCAGCATGCACGAGCGGCGCAAGCTGACCATCGTTTTCTCCGACATCAAGGGCTTCAGCGAAGCCTCGGACCGGATGGACATGGAAGAACTGTCGCGCGTGCTCAACGAGTACCTGTCGGAGATGTCGGCGATCGCCACTGCCCATGGCGCCACCATCGACAAGTACGTCGGCGACGTGATCATGATTTTCTTCGGTGCGCCGCGGCACATGGAGGCGCGTGCGCAGGCCCTGGCTGCCGCGCGCATGGCGATGGCGATGCGCGCGCGCATGGAGGAGTTGCGCCGGAAGTGGCAGGCGGAGGGCGTGTCGTTCCCGTTCCGGCAGCGCATCGGCATCAATACCGGCATCGTCAGCGTCGGCAATTTCGGCTCGCAGGACCGGCTCGACTACACGGTGATCGGCAAGCAGGTGAACATCGCCGCGCGGCTGGAAGCGGCCTGCGAACCCGGGCAGATCCTGGTCAGCCACCCGACCTGGGCGCTGCTGAAGGACGAGATCCGCACCGTGCCCCGGGGCGAGGTGTCGGTGAAGGGCATCCACCACCCGATCAAGGTGTACGAACTGGCAGCAGCAGAACAGGTGTCGGCATGAAAGGTTTGCTACAGAAGTGGCTGCAGTTCCTGCGCGGTGCAAAACCGGTGCCGGAAGATGGCGGCGCGGATGCCGGTTCGCCGGCGCAGGCGCTGGCCATCATCGAGGCGATCATCGAGCTCGAGCGCGAGCGGGAACTGGCCAATCCCTGGCCGGATACCGACATGGCGCTCCGCGAACTCGGCGTCATCCGGGCGCTGGCCCGTGATGTCGTCGCCGATGCCGGCAGCGGCGACGAGGCCCTGCGTGAACTGGAGCGGGTGTTGTCCGTGCGCCTGGACAACTACTGCTCGCAGGCGGAGTACGGCAGCGATGTCGGCCGCCTGGGCAGCGTGCTGTCGGCCCTGCGTGAACGGCTGCCGGCTTGATGGCTGCCGGCGCACTCAGCGTACCAGCGCGTAATCCGCCGGCTCGAACGATTTCATCTGCGCCTCGAACTGGCGGGCGTAGCCGGGGAACATGCTCGGGTTGAAGCCGTCCTCGTTGATGTACCAGCTCTTGCAGCCGGTATTCCAGTTGGTTTTCTGCAACCGCTGCTGGATGTCGACGTTGAACGCGCGCTGCACTTCCGGCTTGACGTCGGCATAGCGGTACTTGCCGCGCAGGATCGCCCGTACCGCCTGCACCGTGTAGCCCACCTGCGCCTCCATGTAGATGAGCGCCGAGTTGTGGCCGGGGCCGGCATTGGGGCCGAGCATCATGAACAGGTTCGGGTAACCGCTGATGGTGGTTGCCTTGTAGGCCTGGCAATGGCGCGCCCAGTCCTGCGCCAGCGAACGGCCACCGAGGCCGGTGACCGGGAACGCGAGGTTGCTGCCGTCCTTCGCCACGTCGTAGCCGGTGGCGAACACGATCGCGTCGAAGCGGTGGGTGAGACCGTCGCAGGTGCGGATGCCTTCCTCGCACAGGCCGGCGATCGGCCAGGTGACGAGTTCGCAGTTGGATTGCTGCAGCGCCGGGTAGTAGTCGCTGGAGAGCAGGATGCGCTTGCAGCCGATGCGGTAGTCCGGCGTCAGTTGCCGTCGCAGCCAGCGATCCTTCACCTGCGCATGCAGGTGCGCTTTCGCCACCCGTTCCAGCGCGGCGGTGACCGGCGAGGTGAACACCACGCCGGCGGCGGAGCTCTCGTAGATCCAGAACACGGCGTCGCGGGCGACGTTCTGCGCGGTGGGCAGCCGCCGGAACAGCGAGCGGTTCCATTCCGGCACGGCGTAATCCGGCCGCGGCATCATCCAGCCCGGCGTGCGCTGGAACACCTTCACCTGCTGCGCCGTCTTCACCAGTTCCGGCACGATCTGCACGGCGCTGGCGCCGGTGCCGATCACCGCGACGCGCTTGCCGCGGAAATCGTACTTCTCGTCCCAGTAGGCGCTGTGGATCTTGTGGCCCTCGTAGCGCTCGATGCCGTCGATCTTCGGGAAACTGGCGTTGGCCAGCGGGCCGCTGGCCATCACCACCGTGCGCGCGCGGTACCTGCCGCCGCCGGTGGTGTTCACCGTCCAGGTACCGTCGGCCTCGTTGAACACCATGCCGGTGACGTTGGTGTTGAAGCGGATCAGCGGCCGCAGGTGGTAGTCGTGCGAGATCTTCACGATGTGCTGCTGGATCTCGCCGCTGGTGGGGAAGGCGCGGCTCCACGCCGGGTTCGGCGCGAACGACAGCGAGTACAGGTTGGACGGGACGTCACAGGCCGCGCCCGGGTAGCGGGTGTCGCGCCAGGTGCCGCCGACTTCGCCGGCGCGCTCGAGGATGACGATGTTGTCGATGCCGCCCTCGCGCAGGCGGATGGCGTTGCAGATGCCGGAGTAGCCGGCGCCGACGATCAGCGTGCTGTAGACGTGGTCCGGCGCTTGCGCGGCGGTTGCGGATTTCTTCGCCATTTTTTTCACCATTCGCTGCGCAACGGTTACACCACCGGCTTCCAGGTGAGCTTCTCGCTCCAGCTCGGGATAGGCCCGACCCACTCCTCGGGAATCTTCGACGTCGCCTTCAGCAGCGACTTCGCCAGCAATTGATACGGGTGGTCCATGTCCACCGCCATGTGCGCCTGCCGGCGGATCATCTGGTAGGCCGGGTTGCGGGCGATGTGCTGGTTTAGGTTGCCGATCTTCTCGTACTTGTCGATCGCTTCCTCGATGCGCGCCGCGCCCAGGCCGATGCCGGCCAGCGAATCGAGCACCTGGCGGAACATCGGGATCACGCCGGTGGCCAGCGCCAGCGCCGCCGACGGCGTTGCGTTGGCTTTCAGCATGTCGAGCACGATCGGCACCCGCGGGCCGCTGCCGAGTTCCTCCAGGATGTGGAAGTCGATACCGAGGTGCCGCGCCTCGTCGCCGTTGATCTTCGCGAACACTTCATGGCAGAGCGGGTCCTGCACTTCCTCCAGCAGGAATTTCAGCAGGGCGCCGTCCAGCGCGAACTCGAGGATGGAAATGAACGCCGCCAGGTGCGACAGCGGCAGGTCGTCGCCGTGCTCGTCGAGGTAGCGCATGGTGATGCGCAGGTTGATGTTCGGCATCGGGATCTCGTCGTCGGCGAGCATGCCCCAGCGGCGCATCAGCGCCAGCTCGGCGTTGGCATGCCGCTGCTCTTCGGCCGAGAACAGGATGTAGATCTGCTTGAGCGTGTCGTTCGGCGCCTTGGTGGCCAGCGCGGCAAAGCCGCGGGCGCCCAGTTGCTCGATCCACACCAGGTCCGCCATGAAGGCCTTGAGCCGCGGCCGCTGCTCGTCGGTGATCATCTCCGCGCCCGGTGCGTCCCAGTCGATGTCGGCCAGCGCCCACTGGTTGTCGCGGATTTTTTTCAGCATGTGCTCGATGTCGATGCCCATGGTGCGGTTCTCCGTGTGGTGCGGTCTGGTCCGGTGCAAGGCGTTTCAGGGTGACGCGGCGCCGTGATGGCCGTCAGAAATCGAGGTACTTGTCGGCCACCCGGCGGATGCGGCCGGCGATGCGGGTGTTGGTGGTGGGGAACAGCCGCTTGAAGCGCCACATCACCCGCGCATCGCGCTGCGGCAGGATATGGATCTCGTCGCGGTCGAGCGCGTCCAGTGCGTAGCGGGCGGCGAACTCGGCGCTGACGCCGGTGCGCTCCATCAGCTTGTCGGCGACCTCGCGCATCGATGCCGGCGTGCGCGAGTTCTTCGCGATGTTGGTCTGCACGAAGGTCGGCATCAGCACGCCGACGCGCACGCCGGTGCCGGACAGTTCCGCCGCCAGCGTTTCCGACAGCGACAGCACGCCGGCCTTGCTGACGTTGTAGGCGCCCATCGCCGGTGCCGCGCCGAAGGCGGCGGCGGACGCGACGTTGAGGATCGCGCCGCGGCCGGCGGCCTGCAGCCGCGGGGCGAACACGTGGCAGCCGTGGATCACGCCCCACAGGTTGACGTCGATCACCCAGCGCCAGTCCTCGAGCGACATCTGGCCGATGCGGTCGCCGGCGGCGACGCCGGCGTTGTTGATTACCAGGTCCGGCTCGTCGCCGAACCAGTCGCGCGCCCGGTCGGCCATCGCGGTGACCGCCTTGATGCTGGTGACATCGGTGGCCAGCGCGATCGCCTGCTTCTTGCCGATCTTCTTCGCGGTGGCCCTGGCTGCCGTTTCGTTGACGTCGCTGCACACCACGCGGCCGCCGCGGGCGGCGAGTTCCAGCGCGAAGGCGCGGCCGATACCGCTGCCGGCCCCGGTGACCACGGCGGCGGCGTTTTTCGAGACGGGATCGGTGAACCACATGGGGGCGCGTACTCCTTGTTCCGGGTGGCGGTGGACGGGTGGACCGGTCGGCCGGCCGGGCGGGCTTGCCGGACCTGCACAGTAATGCGAACAATTGTTCAGATTCAATTCAGATTCATCACCCCGGACAGCCATGCCCCCGAAACCGCCCGGAAACCGTCGCACGCCCCGCCAGCAGCGGTCGCTGGCGATGGTCGACACCCTGGTCGATGCCGGCTTCCTGTGCGTGGCCCGGCACGGGATCGCCCATACCACCACCCGCCACATTGCCGACCTCGCCGGGGTCAGCCCGGGCACCCTCTACCAGTACTTCGCCGACAAGGACGCGGTGTTCGATGCCATGCAATCGCGGCTGGTCGACGAGGTCGTTGCCATGCTGCGGGCGCTGGCACCGGAACTGGTGCGGCTGGACGTGCGCGAGGGCGTGCGGCTGATGCTGCTGCGCTTCAACGGCCTGCTGCGCGCCAACGACGGCCGCTACCTCGCCTTTGCCATGCAGAGCGGCCAGCTGGATGTCACCGGCCACATGCCGCGCATCGAGCAGGCGTTGCTCGAGGTTGCGACGCAGTACGCGCTGCACAACCCGCGCGCGCTTCTGCTGCGCAATGCGCCGGTGGTACTGTACGTCGCGATCAACGGCGGCATGTTCACGTTGCTGCGGCACCTCAACCAGCCCAGTCCGATGATCAGCCTCGAGCAGGTGGTCGATGGCATCGCCAACATGGTGGCGACCTATATCGACTCGGAAATGGTGCCGTCGCCATCGCCTGAAACACCGCCGGCAAAACCGGCACCATCCACGGGAAAACGACGAGGGGGCGCGCGTGGAAAGCAGCAGCGAACTTGACCAGGAAAAACAACGCGCCATGGACCGGCAGCGCGACGTGATCCTGGGCCGGGTGGCTTTGATCGCTGCCGTGGTCGGCTGGTCGCTGGTGCTCGGCCTGCGCAGCGATTTCTGGATGCTGGCGGCGGTCACCGCCGCCGCCTACGGCATCGGTTACGCGCTGGAACTGCGCCAGGGTCGCTGGTTCCTCTCGGCCGATGCGCGCGCCATCCCGTTCGCGCTGGTCGCCTATCTCGGCACGCTGGTGGTGCTGGTCTACACCAGTTTCATCGGCGTACCGGTGGACCGGCCGTACCTCCTGAACTGGATGCTCGACGTGCTGCTGGATTTCGGCATTGCCTGGTTCTTCGGCCATGCGCTGGGCGCGGCGCTGTTCTGGCTGGCCGACCGGATCGGTAACCGGTGATCCATCGCAAGCGCGCCTTCCCGCTGGGCAAGGTCTACACCCTGCTTGAACCGGGGCCGGTGCTGCTGGTGAGCACGCTGCCGAAGCGCAAGGCGCGCGA
>JBKHWA010000010.1:0-3844 GCA_046566765.1 Gammaproteobacteria bacterium | reverse complement strand
CGTGCGCATCGCCGAGGCTGGCGACGTCGACACCCATCAGCTTGAGCTTGGTGGACATGTCGGCGCCTTTGAATTTGAGCACACCCTCCGGGTGTGCAAGGCGGAAAGCCTCCGGGTTCGCGGCCTCGACAATCTGCTGCGCCGCCACCTTCGCCATTTCATAGCCGGGCGCGACCAGGCCAAAGATGCGGCCGCTCCACAGCGCGCACTCGCCGATCGCGTAGATCGCCGGGTCCGACGTCTGGCAACCGTCGTTCACCACGATGCCGCCGCGCGGGCCGATCTCGATGCCGGCTGCCTTCGCCAGCGCGTCCTGCGGCCGGATGCCGGCGGAGAACACCAGCATGTCGGTTTCCAGCACGGTGCCGTCGGCGAAATTCAGCCGGTGCCGGTGCGCCTCGCCGTCGACGATGTCTTTCGTACCGCGATTGGTGTGCACGAACACGCCCAGCGACTCGATCTTGCGGCGCAGCATGGCGCCGCCGCCGTCGTCGACCTGCACCGCCATCAGCCGCGGCGCGAACTCGACCACGTGCGTCTCCAGGCCGAGGTCGCGCAGCGCCTTCGCCGCCTCCAGGCCGAGCAGGCCGCCGCCGATCACGGTGCCGACCTTGCTCTGCGACGCCGAGGCGCGGATCGCGTCGAGATCCTCCAGCGTGCGGTAGACGTGGATGCATGCGCGGTCGTTGCCCGGTACCGGCGGCACGAACGGGAACGAGCCGGTGGCCAGCACCAGCACGTCGTAAGGCACCACCGTGCCGTCGCTGCCGGTGACCGTCTTCGCCGCGCGGTCGATCGCCGCGGCGCGCACGCCGATCCGCGCCGCGATGCGGTGCCGCTCGAAGAAGCCGTCACTCACCAGCGACAGGTCCTGTGCCGAGCGCCCGGAGAAATACTCGGTAAGGTGCACGCGGTCGTAGGCGGCACGCGGTTCCTCGCCGAACACGGTGATGTCGAAGCGATCGCCTCCCGCGTCTGCCACCGCCTCCAGGAACTTGTGGCCGACCATGCCGTTGCCGATCACGACCAGTTTCTGCTTGCCCATGTTTCACCCCGTCCCGTTGCCCGGCCTGCGCCGGTCGCTGTTGCCGCCAAAACAAAAAGGCGTCGCCGGTTTCCCGGAGACGCCTTCGTCGTTGCTGCCTGCCATTTTTTGGTGCCTGACCGCCGCCGATGCACCACCACCCGGCACTGGGTGGGCGATGCATCCCGCTTTATCGCGGATTCCGCGGTGGAACAGGCTTGCAAATCACTTCCTGACCAGTACAGAGCAAGCGTCGTGCCAGCCTGCCTTGCCTGCCCACCCCTTCCGCATATCCTTCCCTGCCGTACCGCCCTGCCCGCACGTTCTGCCCGGAATCCGTTCCGGGCACGCCGCGGTCAGAACTTAGCTTCCGCCATCAGCCAGGCCTTGGTGCTATCGGTCACCGCCGCCACGTCACCGGTCGCGTAATCGGCGTACTTCGCGGTCAGCGTGTAGCGCTTGGCAAACGTCTTGCTGAGCTGCACGTTGACCTCGTCGCCGTAGTCGGCGCCGTTGTCGTCGCCCTCGTACTCGTGCACCGCCGCCGTCAGGCCGTAACCGGCAATCGTCACCGTGCCGCCGAGATAGCTGTCCTTCAGGCCCACCGCCGGCGTGGCGAGGAACTTGTCGGCCCAGCCCTGGAACTTGTGCAGCGTGGCCAGCGGCGTGCTCACCGCCGAGCCGTTGTCCTCGCCGAGCAGTTCGTAGCCGGCCAGCACTTCCCACTTGACCTTGTCGCCGCCGCCCAGCGTGAACTCGCCGAGCAGGTACGGCGCCTCGAAGTCGCCCGGGTTGTCGCGGTATTCCTTCTGCTGCGCGGCATCGAGCGTGTAGCCGAACTTGAGGCTGGCAACCGGCAGCTTGCCGGTGAGGCGCAGGCCGAGGGTATCGGTGGACAGCGCCGGGTTGGCATTGTCGAAATCGAGCAGGTAGTCGTAGGCGACGACGGTGAGTTTTTCGCCGAGCACGTACTTGAGGTTCAGCAGGTGCGTTTCACCGGCAAAGGTGCCGATGTTGGCGGCATTGGCGCCGGTGTTGGGGAACGGCACGTTCTCCGGCCCGAACACGCGGTGCACATCGTCGATGTACGCATAGGTGGCCGTCAGCCGGTCGACACCCTTGAACTCGACCAGCACGCCGTCCATGGTCTGCTCGTTCTGGCGCCAGCCGACGCTGCCGATGAAGCGCTGGCCGTCGAGGTTGATGCGCTGGCGGCCGGCGGTGATCACCGTGTTGCCGATGCCGACGTACTTGAGGAAGGCCTGGTTGATGTCGGCGCCCTCGGGGTCGGCGACGATCGGGTAGGTGGTCTCGCCGTTGCGGGTGCTGTTGTAGTGCCCGTCGCCCATGTCGGAAAGGCTGTCGATCTCGACGAACGCGGTGGTCGACTGCCACTCGCCGGTCGCGTAGTTGAGCCGCACGCGCAGCGTGCTGGCGTTGGCCTCCCTGGCCAGCGGTTCCTGCTCGACATTCTCGAAACGGTAGCGCAACTCGAGCTTCGCCTTGCCGCCGGCGATCGCGTCGCCGATGGCGTCGGCGGCTTGCGCCACCGGCGCGAGCGTCGCGGCCAGCAGCGCCAGCGGCGCGGTGAGCAGCGCGAGGGGCGCCGGACGGAAGACGGATTCAGCGCGTACAGCAGGCAGGCAGCTGGAAGATTTCATGACCGGAATACCCCAAAGGATTCATAGGAGACTTCTTTTTTCCCGTCCTGACTGCTTTCGTATTCCGGCGTCTGTGCACCGGTATGACCTTTCGTTCCCGTTGCACCGGGCATGCACCCGGCACTGCGCGCGGTCTCGCGCAAAAAAGGCAGGCCCGCCACGCCGGCAAATGCCGTCGTCTGGATGATGGGAGTCACCGGCGGGCCCCCGGACGGGACCGTAAAACGCGTAACGCACTCGCCGCTGGCGCCGGTTGCGGCTCGTGACCGCGCGCGGCGCCATCGTCTTTCAGGCCGCGGGCCGCTGGTGCCTCTTGTAGAGGAACTCCAGCACCTGCGCGCGGATCTCGTGGTAATGCGGGTCGTTGGCCAGCGCGAGGCGATCGCGCGGCCGCGCCAGCGACACCGTGGCGATCTCGCCGATGGTGGCCGCCGGGCCGTTGGTCATCATCACGATGCGGTCGGCCAGCAATACCGCCTCGTCGACATCGTGGGTGACCATCAATACCGTGCTGCCGGTGCGGGCGACGATGCGCAGCAACTCGTCCTGCAGGTGGGCACGGGTCAGCGCGTCCAGCGCGCCGAACGGCTCGTCGAGCAACAGCACCTGCGGCTCCATCGCCAGCGCGCGGGCGATGCCCACCCGCTGCTTCATGCCGCCGGAAATTTCCTGCGGTTTCTTTTCCACCGCGTGGCCGAGGCCGACCATCTCCAGCGCGGCGAGCGTGCGGTCGCGCAGCTGCGCCTTGCTTTCGTTGCCGCCGAATACTTTTTCCACTGCCAGGTGCACGTTGCCGTAGCAGCTCAGCCAGGGCAGCAGCGAATGGTTCTGGAACACCACCGCCCGCTCCGGGCCGGGCCCGGCGATCTCGCGGTTGTTGCACAGCAGCACGCCGCGGGTGGGCTGCAACAGGCCGGCGACCAGGTTGAGCAGCGTCGACTTGCCGCAGCCGGAGTGGCCGATCAGCGTCACGAACTCGCCCCTCGCTACCTGCAGGTTGATGTCGCGCAGGGCGAGGAAGCGGCCCTTGCGGGTACTGAACTCGACGGCGACGTCCTCGACGCTGACGTAACGGCCGGGATTGCTGTTGATGATCGTGCTCATGTCGGCGTCCTCACTCGTAACTGAATCGCCGGGCGACCAGCATGATCATCTGCTC
>JBKHWA010000009.1:0-48721 GCA_046566765.1 Gammaproteobacteria bacterium | reverse complement strand
ACTCGCGCTTCGTCTTGCGCTTCTTGTGTTCAAACTCGGCTTCGGCGAAGGTCAACTGCGACATGAGAGCGGCCTCTGGATAGGACGCGACAATTATGGCAAAACGAGAGAGTTTTTCAGAGGCTCCTTAGAGTTTTCCGCTCATTCACGCGAAGTGAGTTGGCCTTTGCGCAAGAGCTGCTCAGAGCGCATGACAAAGAGCACGAAGACCTTCTCACCGTCATAACGGTAGAAAACTCTGCAGGGGGGCTCAACGATTTGGCGATAGCGGGAGCGCTTGTATTCTGGCGGCTTGCCGCCGCTCTCCGGATGCGCCTCCAGTTGCTCCACATGCCCGAACACCCTCTGCACCAACTCAGCGGCCGCCACCGGGTTCTCGATGGCGATGTAGTCAGCGATGGCGTCCAGGTCGCTAAGAGCTGGCTCGGTCCAGATTACTTGAGCCATCGGGCCATGCGGGCCTTGGCTTGGGCGTGCGCGACAACCCGGCCCTCAGCGACGGCCATTTCGCCTCGGGCAATACCCTCAAGCACAGTCATGCGCTGCTGTAGAAGCTCATAGCTTTCCACATCAACAAGATAGGCGCTCGGCAGACCGTGCTGGGTAATAAGGATGGGCTCCTTATCCCTCTCAAGATCCGAGAGAAGTTCGGTTGCTTGCCGCTTAAGGGTAGTAACGAGTTCAGTACGCATGGAGTGATACTATAGTGTCACTCCGGGTTCGGCAAGCCCTTGCCTGAAAACTCTAACAATCATTAGGCGTCAGGCGCGCCAGCACGACCAGCGCTTCCAGGTCCTGCACCCGGATCTCGCCGTAGCCGATCCGCAGCCAGCCGGCTTGCTGCCAGCTTCGCAGGTGGCGGTTCACCGATTGCCGGGAACTGCCCACCGTACTCGCCAGTTCGTCCTGGGACAGTCGCAAGGCACCAGACGGTTCGCGCCGGTACTGCAGCAACTCGATCAAGGTGCGCGCCAGGCGCACCGGCAACGGCGAAAGCAGGTCGTTGCCCCGGCTGTCGGACTGCCACTGCCGGATGCGGTTGCTGAACCGGCAGAGGTTGCGCGCAAACCAGGGGCTACCCTCGAACAACGCGTGGAAACGTTCCGGCAGCAGCACGCGCAGCCGGCAGTCGACGACGACGACGGCATCGGTGTCCCTCGGCGTACCCGACAACAGTTCGACCTCCCCGAAATGCAAGCCTGGCGGGGCGTAGGCCAGCGTCACCCGGCGCCCGTCCCGGGAAAGGCGCGAGAACGCCACCAGGCCCGCCTCGACGAAATAGACGCCACCCACCGCATCACCCCGCTGGTAGATCACGGTACCGGCCGGCCGCCGGAGCCTCGGCAGGCTCGATGACAGGGCCGCCAGCTCGGCCGGCGGGGCATTGACGAAGGGCATGAAACGATCGAGCTGCATGGGTTCACGCTCTTCCAGGAATGACAAGGAGCCATCCCGCCGGGGACTGGCGCGGCGTGCTGGCCCTGACAGGGATCGACCGGCGGCAGCCAGATTGTCAACAGGTTGACAGTCCCGGGGCAAGCCAGCAGCGACAGTGCCTCCGACGAAACCACCGGGCTAGACCATGGCCAGCATGCGCATCCTGCTTCGCCCGACCCTGATGCTGGCCTGCCTGCTGGCCTTCACGGTCGCGGACGCCGGCGTACTGCGTTCGGACGGCGGCGCCTTCGTCGATGCCGGCAACGGCACGGTGGTGCTGCGCGGCTTCAACCTGTCGCAGCACCACAAGTTCCCGCCCTTCCGTCCCAACACCGACCCGGCCCTGTTCACGCGGCTCACCGCCGCCGGCATCAACGTGGTGCGCCACCAGTTCAACTGGGAAGCCTTCGAGCCGGAACCCGGCGTCCATGACGAGAGCTACCTGGACCACTACGCGGGCGTCACCGAACGCGCCGCGGCCGCCGGACTCTACGTGATCGTCGACATTCACCAGGATGCGTTCAGCCGCTGGACGCTCGACGGCTGCGGCGAAGGATTCCCGCGCTGGGCCATCCCTGCCGGCTTTGCGCAGGACGAGCCGGACAACGGGCTCAAGTGCTACGCCTGGCCCCTGCGGGTGATGTGGCACCGCGCGCGCTACGAACAGCTTTTCAACGATTTCTACACGCCGGGCAATCCGGCGCGGGAACGCTACCTGCTCATGCTGGAGCGCATTGCGCAGCGGCTCGCCGGCCAACCTAACGTCGTGGGCTACGAACCGATCAATGAACCACTGGGCGACGGCAGGCTGCTGATGGCGTTCTATGCGGATGCGATCGAAGTGGTGCGCCGCCACGATCCAACCGCCATCGCCTTCCTCACCCCGGAAATCTTCACCGGCCTGGGCACCGAGGCGACCACGCTGCCGATACCGCCGTTCGGCAACGTGGCCTTCGCGCCGCATTACTACGATCCGCCGGTCTATGCGTACCTGTGGTTCGGGCGTCGCTACGAGCCGGTTGCCGCGAACAACCGCGCGGTGGCGCAGCGCTGGAATGCCGCACTGCTGCTCGGCGAGTTCGGCGCGCCACCCTCGCCGCTCACGCGCCGCTACCTCCGCATGATCTACGACGATCTCGACGCGCACGGCGATTCCGCCACGCAGTGGGCCTACACGCCGGAGTGGACGCCAGCGCGGCTCGACGGCTGGAATTACGAAGACCTGTCGGTCGTCGACGACCAGGGCCAATGGCGCGGCAACTACACGCCGCGCCCCTACGCCGCACGCACGGCGGGCGCGTACGGGCATCTGGTCGTCGACACCGAAGCGCGCCGCGCCGCCTACACCTGGCAACACGATCCCGGACGCGGCGCCACCGAAATCCGCCTGCCGCCCGGCATGACACCCAAGATCGACGCCACGGGCGCCGACTGCCGGTGGCAGGCCGAACGGCGACTGGTGTCCTGCACGGCGTCGGCTGCCGGTGATGCACGGGTGACCATCACATGGTGACAACCGGCAACGCAGCACCCGCGCCCGCGCCACGACGATCGGCCATCGCGATGTGGGATTTCAGCTGGCTCACGCGCCGCAGCGGCGACTGCGCCGAATACGCCGACGTCGACGCCGTCCTCGACGGCCTGGTGCTGCGCGGTTACGACGTGGTGCGCATCGATGCGTTTCCGCACCTCGTGTCCTGGCTGGCGCAGGATGCCGCGCGCGAGGACCGGTTCACGCTGCTGCCTGAACCGGCGGTGCGCCAGTGGGGCAATCCACGACCGGTGGATACCGCGGTACGCGCGCCGCTGCTGGATTTCATCGGGCGCTGCCGTGAACGACGCATCCGCGTGGCGCTCTCCTCCTGGTTCGGGCCGGACACGCTTGCGTTGCGCGAGGCCGTCGTCAACCCCGCCGACTACTACACCGTCTGGCGCGACACCTTGCGCTGCATCGCGGACGCAGGGCTGCTCGATGCCATCGCCTGGGTCGACCTGTGCAACGAATTTCCGTTTCCCGTCTGGGCGCGTGGCGCGTACCGGCGCATCTTTGGCACCGCAGCCTGGAACCTGGTGCCCTTCTTCCTGCCCTGGCCAGCGCAGGTACGCGCGAACCTCGCTGCCTACGCCGACGCATCAATTCCCGGGCTGCGCGCGGAATTCGGGCTGCCGTTCACGTTTTCCAGCATGCGGCTGCCGCGCAAGGAAGCGGCCATGCCACTGGCGCAACTGGATTTCATCGAAACCCATGCATGGCTGAGCGATACGCTCGCGTTCAACCTGGCCACGGCGGGATTCCTGTCGCTTGCCCAGGTGCCCGGCGGCACCGCCCTGCACGCCCGGCTGGCGGCCATCGCCTGGCCGCTGGCGAAAGAGCGATGGCGTGCGCGCCTGTCCGCGCACCTGGATCAGCTGGCGGACATCGCCGCCGCTGCCGGCAAACCGCTGGTCACCACCGAGGGCTGGGCAACGACCCTCTACGGCGGCGGCTTCCTGGATCGCGACCGGCGCGCCTGGGACTGGATCAAGGAAGCCGGCGAGGCCGGCGTCGAACTGGCGCTGGCGCGCGGCTGGCAGAGCCTATGCACCAGCAACTACTCGCAACCGCACTTCCCGGCCGTGTGGGACGACATCGACTGGCACCGGCGGCTGACCGCCCGCATCCACCAGGACTGACTCCCTGCACGAACCATCACGCACCGATCGAGGAACCGCCGATGTTCAAGCCCCAGGTACTGCTGCTCGGCGCGGCTTCCGCCGCCCGCTACACCGCCCTCGCCCTGCGCCAGGTGGCACGGCGTTCTGCGCCGATTGCCCCCGTTGCGCCAGCTAGCCAGCGCAACTGGGCGAACCGGCCGGGCCTGGGGATCATGTACCAGATCGAAACGCGCCCGGGGTGGCGCTGGGATCGCGATTACGATGCCTTCAACGCCAGCCTGCGCGATGCATCGGGACATTTCGCGTTCAACGGCCCGCACTGCCGCATCGACGACTGGGTCGACCTGAGCCGGGATGTCGGCGTCGACTACCACTCCTTCGAAGCCAAGTGGCACGACGGCATCTGCTGGTTCGAAACGGCTTCGACCGACTGGAAAACACCGGTCGACTACTGCGCGCGATTCGCCGATGCCAGCCGCGCTGCCGGCATCCCCTTCCTCTACTACTACTCGGCGGTGTTCGACCATAACCCGCAGTTCGACGCCATCCAGCCCGAGCCGCACACCACGCCGTCACTGATCGGAAATGACGCCGGATATCGGCAATACCTGCTGGGCCATTACCGCGAGATCATGTCGCGCTACCGCCCGGACGGAATGTGGTTCGACTGGTACTGGGCCGATGCCTCGACGCCGTTCACCCTGGAACATTTCCGCGAACAGCATCCGGACACACCGGTGTTCTACAACCTGTCCAACCTGTTTCCGTCATCGTTCGGCAAGGTGCCGGTGACCTCCAGCGAGGCGCACGGCTACGACGGGCCCTGGGTAACACTTCGCAAGGAAGACGCGCTGCGCGTGCCGGTACTCACCAGCGCGGTGAAATGGTCGAATTCGTGTCGCATGCTGTTCGACCATCGGTGGGAACTGATCTCGCCGGCCGGTCGCTGGTGGCAGGACCAGCGCCTGCGCGAAGACCCGCTCGAACTGCTGCGCATGACGGCGATGGTGCTGGCCTGCGGCGGCAAGCTGGGCATCGGCGCCACGGCACAAATGGATGGCAGCCTGTTCCCCGACCAGGTCACGCAACTGCGCATGCTGGGCGCCTGGTACAAGCCGCGCCGCGCGCTGTTCACCGACGCGACGCCACTGCGCTACACCGGCATGCGCGTTCCCGGCGTGAAAATCGCCGGCGATGGTTTCGACACCGTGGCGAGCGCGCTCGACGACAGCGTGCTGCTGCACCTGGTCAACCGCAGCGGCGTGCCTCGGGATCTCTCACTGGTGCTGGACGCGCGCGAATGGGGCAGGTTCCGCCAGGCCGAACTGCTGCCACAGGGGAAATCGATCCCGCTGCATCGTGAAGACGGCAGGATTCACATCAGCCTCGGCAGGAATGACGTCGACGAGGTCGATACGATCATCCGGCTGCGCGCCTGAACGGGGTCGGTTCCGTGGTGAGCCGGCCATGCCGGCGATCAGCCTGATCGGGGGCATGGCCCCCTCACTACAAGTGAGTTACGACAAGAGTTCTTGCTACAGGCGGCGCGCGCGAAAGAATTCTGCCAGCAGCGCCGCCGACTCCACGGCCAGCAGGCCACCGCGGCTGAGCACCCGGTGGTTGTGGTACGGCAGCGACAGCGCTTCCAGCCGCGAGACGACACTGCCGGTTTTCGGCTCATCGGCGCCGTAGACGACCTCGCGAATCCGCGCATGCACCATCGCGCCGCAACACATCAGGCAGGGCTCCAGCGTCACATAGAGCGTGCAGCCGTCGAGCCGGTAGTTGCCGAGGCGCGCGGCGGCATCGCGCAGGGCGACAACCTCGGCGTGCGCCGTGGGATCGCCGGTTGAAACCGGGCAGTTGAATCCTTCGCCGACGATGGCGCCGTCCCTGACGACGACGGCGCCGACCGGCACCTCGCCGCGCGCTGCGCCCTCCTGCGCCAGAGCCAGTGCCCGGCGCATGAAGGATTCATCGGTTGGCGGAACAGAAATCATCGGGGGCATGGCCCCCTCACTCCCACTCGATCGTTGCCGGCGGCTTGGACGAGATGTCGTAGGTCACGCGCGAGACGCCGCTGATCTCGTTGATGATCCGGTTGGACACCTTCTCCAGCAGTTCGTACGGCAGATGCGCCCAGCGCGCGGTCATGAAGTCGATGGTTTCCACCGCGCGCAGCGCGATCACCCACTCGTAGCGACGGCCGTCACCGACCACGCCCACGCTTTTCACCGGCAGGAACACGGCGAACGCCTGTGCCGTCTTGTGGTACCAGTCGGCCGCGCGCAGTTCGCTGATGAAGATGTCGTCCGCGCGACGCAGGATGTCCGCGTACTCCTTCTTCACCTCGCCGAGGATGCGCACCCCGAGGCCAGGGCCGGGGAACGGGTGGCGGTACACCATGTCGTAGGGCAGGCCCAGCTCCAGGCCCAGCCGGCGCACTTCGTCCTTGAACAGTTCGCGCAGCGGCTCGACCAGCTGCAGTTTCATGTGCTCGGGCAGGCCGCCGACATTGTGGTGGCTCTTGATCACGTGCGCCTTGCCGGTCTTGCTCTTGGCCGACTCGATGACGTCCGGGTAGATGGTGCCCTGTGCCAGCCAGTTGGCATCCTTGATCTTCGCCGCCTCGCGCTCGAACACGTCGATGAAGGTGTTGCCGATGATCTTGCGCTTCTGTTCCGGGTCGTTGACGCCGGCCAGTTTCGACAGGAATTCCTGCTCGGCGTCGACGCGGATCACCTTGATGCCCATGTTCTCGGCGAACATGCGCATCACCTGGTCGCCCTCGTTCAGGCGCAGCAGGCCGTTGTCGACGAACACGCAGGTGAGCTGCTCGCCGATGGCACGATGCAGCAGCGCCGCGACCACCGACGAATCAACGCCGCCGGACAAACCGAGGATGACGTGGTCGTCGCGCACCTGCTCGCGCACCGTCTCGATGGCATCCTCAACGATGTTGCCGGCATTCCACAGCGCCTCGCAGCCGCAAATCTTCAGCACGAAGTTCTCGAGAATGCGCTTGCCCTGCAGCGTGTGCGTGACTTCCGGGTGGAACTGCACGCCGTACCAGCGCTTCTCGTCATTGGCCATGCCGGCAATCGGGCAGCTCGGGGTACTCGCCATCAGCGAAAAACCGGCCGGCAGCACGGTGACCTTGTCGCCGTGGCTCATCCACACATCGAGCAGCGCGCTGCCGTCGGCAGCCAGGTGGTCCTCGATGTTCTCCAGCAGCCGGGAGGGATGCTCGCGCTTCACCTGCGCGTAGCCGAACTCGCGCACGTCGGACGTGGACACCTTGCCGCCCAGTTGCTCGGCCATGGTCTGCATGCCGTAGCAGATACCCAGCACCGGCACGCCGGCCTTGAACACCGCCTGCGGCGCCCGCGGCGTCGAGCCCTCGGTCACCGATTCCGGGCCGCCGGACAGGATGATGCCTGCCGGGTTGAACGCCTTGATCTCGGACTCGTCGATCTCGTACGAGCGCAGCTCGCAATAGACGCCGATCTCGCGGATGCGGCGCGCGATCAACTGGGTGTACTGCGAACCGAAATCGAGGATCAGGATGCGGTGTGCGTGAATGTTTTTCGACATCGGGGAATCAACTCAGCCAATCGGGTAGTTCGGGGCTTCCTTGGTGATCTGCACGTCGTGTACGTGCGATTCCTTGATGCCGGCGGAAGTAATCTTCACGAACTGCGTCTTCGTGTGCATGTCGTCGATGGTGCCGCAGCCGGTGTAGCCCATCGAGGCGCGCAGGCCGCCCATCATCTGGTGGACGATGTTGGACATCGGGCCCTTGTAGGCGACGCGTCCCTCGATGCCTTCCGGCACCAGTTTCTCGACGCCGGCCGACGCATCCTGGAAGTAACGGTCGGACGAGCCACTGCGCTGCGCCATCGCGCCCAGCGAACCCATGCCGCGATAGGCCTTGTAGTAACGGCCCTGGAACAGCTCGACCTCGCCCGGCGCTTCCTCGGTGCCGGCCAGCAGCGAGCCGACCATCACCACGTTGGCACCGGCGGCAATCGCCTTGGCGAGGTCACCGGAGAAGCGGATGCCGCCGTCGGCGATCACGCAGACGCCGGTGTCCTTGAGCGCGGCGGCGACGTTGGCCACCGCGGAAATCTGCGGCACGCCGATACCGGCGACGATGCGGGTGGTGCAGATCGAGCCCGGGCCGATGCCCACTTTCACCGCGTCGGCACCGGCACTGGCCAGCGCCTTGGCCGCCTCGGCGGTGGCGATGTTGCCGCCGATCACGTCGATCTTCGGGAATTTTTTCTTGATCCAGGCGACGCGCTCGATCACGCCCTTCGAGTGGCCGTGCGCGGTATCGACCACCAGCACGTCGACGCCGGCCTCGACCAGCGCTTCCACCCGCTCCTCGGTGCCGGCACCGGTGCCGACCGCGGCGCCGACGCGCAGGTGGCCATGCTGGTCCTTGCAGGCGTTCGGGTAGGCCGCTGCCTTGGCGATGTCCTTCACCGTCACCAGGCCCTTGAGCTGGCCTTCCTTGTTGGTAACCAGCACCTTCTCGATGCGGTGACGGTGCAGCAGCGCCTTCACTTCATCCTGGCTCGCGCCTTCCTGCACGGTGACCAGCCGCTCTTTCGGCGTCATCACCGCCGACACCGGCTGGCCGTAGTTCTTCTCGAAGCGCAGGTCGCGGCTGGTGACGATGCCGACCAGTTCGTTGCCGGCAACCACCGGCACGCCGGAAATATTGTGCGAGCGGGTGAGCGCGATCAGTTCGCCGATGGTGATGTCCGGCGCGACGGTGATCGGGTCGCGGACGACGCCGCTCTCGTATTTCTTCACCGCCCGCACTTCGCGTGCCTGGTCGGCGGTTTCCATGTTCTTGTGCAGGATGCCGATGCCGCCCTCCTGGGCGATGGCGATGGCAAGCCGGGCCTCGGTAACGGTGTCCATCGCCGCCGACATCAGCGGGATGTTCAGCGGGATGTTGCGCGTCAGCCGCGTCTTCAGGCTGACGTCCTTGGGCAGGATGTCGGACTCGCCGGGCAGCAGGAGGACGTCGTCGAAGGTGAGGGCTTCTTGCACGATGCGCAGCATGGGGCTACCCCGCGTGAGTGGCGGAAGGTGGCCACCGGCCAGGGCCTCGCGGACCCGGAAAAGCGCGGGCACCGCGTGCAGGACTGCACGTTGGCGACCCCAGGCTCCCGGCGGCCCGGGAGAAAGAAGCCGCGCATTATACTGGAACGCCCTGCGAACCCAACGGCAAATACATGCCCCCTGCGACCCCTGACGACGACGACCGGGACACCCCCGGGACCGGCCCGCGCGGCCCCGAGGTGCTGACCGTCAGCCAGTTCAACCGCAAGGTGCAGGCGCTGATCGAGGGCCGCGTGCCGCTGGCCTGGATCGAGGGCGAGATCTCCAACCTGGCCACCCCCGCCTCCGGCCACCTCTACTTCACGCTCAAGGACAACGAGTCGCAGGTGCGGGCAGCGATGTTCCGCAACCGCTCGCGCTTTGTTTCGCTCAAGCCGCGCAATGGCCAGCTGGTGCGGGTGCAGGCGCGCGCCACGCTGTACCTGCCGCGCGGTGACTACCAGTTGATCGTCGAGCACATGGAGGAAGCGGGAATCGGCGCGCTGCAACGCGCGTTCGAGCAACTGAAGGCAAAGCTCGCGGCCGAGGGCCTGTTCGCGCCTGAGCGCAAGCGCGAGATTCCCCGCTTCCCGCGCACCGTCGGCGTGGTGACGTCGTCGGCCGGCGCGGCGATCCACGACATCCTCACCGTCCTGCGCCGGCGCGCACCGTGGATCGACGTGGTGGTTTACCCGACGCTGGTGCAGGGTCGCGAGGCCGCCACGCAGATTGCCGACGCCATCGAAGTGGCCAATGCACGCGCCGAGTGCGACGTGCTGATCGTCGGGCGCGGCGGCGGGTCGCTGGAAGACCTGTGGCCGTTCAACGAGGAAATCGTCGCCCGGGCGATCGCCGACAGCGAGATCCCGGTGATCAGCGCGGTCGGCCACGAGACCGATTTCAGCATCGCCGATTTCGTCGCCGACCTGCGGGCGCCGACGCCGTCGGCCGCCGCCGAGCGGGTGGCACCGGACCGCGCCGCGCTGCACACGCAGGCAGAAAACGCGTTGCGGACGATGACGCGCCGGCTGAATACCGTGCTGCGGGAAGCCGCCGGCCGGCTGGCGCTGGCGCGCAAGTCGCTGGTGCGACCGGACCACAAGTTGCGCGAGTACCGGCAGACGCTGGACGAACTCGAGTTGCGCGCCGGCCGCGCGCTGCGCGCACGCCTGGCAGAACAGCAACAGGCACTGGAGTCGGCCGCGGCGCGCCTCAATACCGTCAGCCCGCTGGCAACGCTTGCACGCGGTTACGCGATCGTGCGCGACGCGCAGGGCGCCGTGCTGAAAAACGCGGTCGACGTGCCGGTGGGTGCCGCGGTGAACGCGCGACTGGCGAACGGCTCGCTGGCCTGCCGGGTCGAAGCGGTAATCGGCGACGACGCCGGCGGGAAAAATCAGCCCGGCTGAATGCCGAGCAGGGAAACCAGCACGTCGCGCAGGCGATCGCGGGTGAACGGCTTGGAAATATAGGCATCCATGCCGGCGGCGAGACAGCGCTCGCGTTCGCCGGACAACGCGTTGGCGGTGACCGCTACCACCGGCGTGCGACCGCCCTCCGCCAGCGAGCGGGCACGCAGCCGCCGCGTGGTTTCGAGGCCATCGATGCCGGGCATCTGCACGTCCATCAGTACCAGGTCATAGCGATCGGTGGCGAGCCGCGCCAGCGCGGCATGGCCGTCGCCGACCACGTCGACGCTGGCGCCGAGGCTGCCGAGCATGCCCTCGGCCACCATCTGGCTGACGTGGTTGTCTTCCACCACCAGCAGACGGCGGCCGGCGAGGCTGGCACCGGGCGTCGTCACCTGCAGCCGCTCGGTGCGCGCCACCGCGCCGGTGCGGCGCGCCGGCAGCACGAAGTGGAGCTGGAAGCGGGTGCCCTCGCCGACCCGGCTCTGCACCTCCACGCGACCGCCCAGCATGGCCACGAGCCGGCGGGCGATCGGCAGGCCGAGGCCGGTGCCGCCGTAACGACGCGACGTCGAGTTGTCAGCCTGGCTGAACGGCTCGAACATCTGCTCGATGCGGTCGGCAGCAATGCCGATGCCGGTGTCCTCCACCGTCAGCACCAGCGTCAACCGGCCATCGGTGCCGAGCTGGCCGCCGGCGTGCAACGACACGCCGCCGCGTTCGGTGAACTTGATCGCGTTGCCGACCAGGTTGACCAGCACCTGGCGCAACCGCGTCGGATCGCTGGTGACGAATATTCCCGACAGGCCCTCTTCGACCTCCAGCGTCAGCGTGATACCGCGCGTCTGCGCCTGGTGGGCAAAGCCATCGACCACGGCGTGCAGCAGGTCGGCAAGATCGAACTCGATTTGTTCCAGCGGCAGGCGGCCACCCTCGATGCGGGAGAAATCGAGGATGTCGTCGATCACCACCAGCAGGTGCTCGCTGGACCGGCGCGCGGTTTCGAGGCAATGGCGCTGGTCGCCGTCGAGCGCGGTGTCGCCCAGCAACTCCAGCATGCCCAGCACGCCGTTCATCGGGGTGCGCAACTCGTGCGACATCATGGCGAGGAACTCGCTCTTGGCACGCGACGAATTCTCGGCGGACGCACGCGCCTCCTCGATGCGGACCATCGCGTCGGCAGTGCGCGAGGCAACCACCAGGGTGACGATCAGCACGAAGGCGGCAATCAGCAAGGCGCGCAGCAGGACCTCGCGCTGCCGCGCCGCGATCAGGTCGGTCACCATCCCGACCTCTACCTCGCCGAGGCTGGCCGGCGTCGTCTCCCGCAGCGTGACCAGTTCCGACAATGCATCGTTCAACACGTGCTCGCGCGCCACCGAGGCGCGATAGATGCGCACCCGCTTGGCATTCCCGACCAGCGCGCGCGCGCCTTCCTTGTATTGCTCGGCCAGCACGCCGCCGGATGCATCGCGCACCACGACGAACACCACGTCGTTTTCCGCCAGCAACGGCGCCATCAGCGCCTGCAGGACGGCCCGGTTGCCGACGATGACGCCGTACTCGGCCGCCGGCGCCAGTTGCCGCGCCATCATCTCGCCGCGCAGGTCGAGCTCGCTGCTGAAGGCGTTGAAACGCTCGACGAGGAAATAGCCACCGAGCAACGTCGCCACCACCAGCACCGGCACCACCGCCAGCCGGCGGATCCGCGCACGCAACGGCCAGTCACGCAGGCTCATCACCGGGTACCCCCTTGCCGCAGCGGCGCCGGCAGCCGCTCGGGGGGCGGCAACTGTATCGACAACGAGCGGGCGACCTGTGGATTGGTAGCCACCTCGTAGTGGCGTGGGTAACGCGGCGGCGGCAAGGGCCGGGTCACCAGCAGTGCCGGCAACCAGTCGGCAAGCGCGTCGATGGCCTCCGGCAGCCCGGCGGTAAGCGACGCAACGCTGCCGGCGTCGACCCAGGCGCCGCCGGGACCGATCACCGGCCGGCCGTGCCGGTAGGCGGTGAGCAGGATGGTCTTGGCGTTGGCCGGCACGAACACGTCGCCGTCCTCGATGCCGAGCAGGAAATCGGAATCGGCCAGCACGCCGGCGAGCCGGCGCGGCAAGGCCTCGCGACCGGCGCCCGGGGGCGGGGCGATCACCGGCACGAACCCGAGGCGGGCACACTCCGCGCGCAACGCCGCCAGCAGGGCCTGGTCTGCCGGCGCACCGGCAAAAATACCGACGCGCTTCGCCGCCGGCAGGATGGTTCTCGCCAGTTGCAGTTGCCGCACCGGGTCCGGATCCCAGTACAGGGCCGTATGCGGCACCCGCCCGGGCGCATCGACCTCGCGCAATGCCGCCCGGTAACTGTCGCGCGTCAGCGCCATGCCGACCACGGGTACCGTCGAGCTTTCCATTGCATCGCGAAACGCACGCGCGCCGATCGCCACCAGCAATTCGGCGGACGCGTCGTCGCCGCGGACGTCGACCTCGGGAATCCTCTCGACCAGCTGCAGGCGAACCTCGGCCACCACGGCCTCCGGCCCGGTGATGCGGACGACGGGCACCGCCGCCACTGCCGGCCACGCGGCCAGCAGCAACAGCATTCCCGTCATGCAGCGTCTCAGGTCCATCCGTTTTCCGCCGTTCCCTGCGTATTCAGGTCTTCACGTCTTCAGAAATCCAGTTTCAGTCCCAGGTAGCCGTAAATCCGGTCGTCATAACTGTTGTCGTCGTGGATGTGCTGGCGATCGTCGAAGCGGCACTGCGCATTGGCGGAAAGCTGCAACGTCTGGTCGCCGAGCGCGATGTCCCGCGCCAGCCGCAGGTCCAGACGCTCGAAGTGGTAACGGGTCTGGCCACCGCCGATCAGCGGCCGGACGTTCTGGTGGCGGCTGACGTACCAGGCGGCCGAACCGCTCCAGCCCGATGCAAAGCGGTGCGCAACCGCGAGGCTGCCGCTATGGCGGGCGGTGAATTTCTTCTCGATCCGGTCGGTGCTCTCGTTGTCGATGTAGGCGTAGGTAGCCCAAAGCCAGCTGCGCGGCGCGAAACTGTACTTCGCCTGCAGCTCGGCGCCATTGAGCTCGGTCCACGAGTTGTTGTCGGCGTCGAAGTCCTGCGGATTGATCGGGTCACTGATCAGCCGGTCGAGGTTCTCGCGGAACCAGCGGACGTCGATCTCGGTACGCCAGCGCGGAAAAAAGCCGAACCAGCCGAGCTCCGTCGAGGTGATCTCCTCCGGCTCGAGGTCGTCCGGCGATGTCTGGATCAGGAACAGGTCGCGGCGATACTCGTCGGGGCTGCCCGGGTCGCCGTTGTTGTACGGCGGCGACAGGTGCTCGAAGGTGATGCGCGTCTCGGCAAACTCCTCGTAGAGGTCCTGGGTCCGGTAGGCGCGCGAGCGGACCAGGCGCAACGACTGCTGCGGGTGGAAGCGCCAGTTGAGGCCGGCGCGCGGCGACAGCGTGGTGCCGCTGATGCCGTCGTCTTCCAGCATCGCGCCGATGTTGAGCATCAGCGGATCGACGAACCGGTACTCGCCGTGGCCGAACAGCCGCCAGACATCGTTGGCGACCTGCCCGCCGGTGTAACTGGCGCTGGAGCCGCTGTCCCGGCGGAAGCCGGCGCCGGCCACCACCCGCAGCCGCTCGCTCAACCGCCGCGTGTCCTGCACCTCGATGTCAAAACGACTCTCGCGCACGTCGAACTCGACGTCGCCGCAGGGCTGGGTCGGCGCCAGCGCCGCGTAACGCACCAGCGCCGCGGTGGCCAGTGCCTGCACATCGATCGGCGAGGTCGGCAGGGTGGCGATGTAGGCAAACGGATCGGCGGCGCCAAGCAGGTCCTCGACGTAGGCCGGATCGACGGCGGCCAGCGCCGCCAGTTCATCCGACAGCAGGACCGGGTGCAGCAGGCAGGCGCGGAACGGGGTACGGCTGTCGGTCCGCTGGCTGTAGGCCTGCACCTGCAGCTGGTGGTCGGAGGAGACATCGCGCGACCAGCGCACCAGCGCATTGCGGTTGTACGTGGTATCGACCGGGTTCTCCTCGTAGTGGTCGAGCACGCCGAAATCGTCGGGTTCCTTTTCCTTCTCGCTGGCTCCGAGGCCCAGCAGCAATTCCACCCGGTCACGCTCGCCGGGACGGTACTCGCCGCGCCAGTTCATGACACCGACCCGGCGATCGTCCAGCACCTCGATGCCGCCCCGCCCGAAATCGAAGCCGCTGTCCTGCTTGGTCGAGAACGAGAGTCGCCAGTCATGGGCATCACCGTGGCCGACCAGGCGACCGCCGGTGTCGATGGTGTCGCGGTTGCCGCCGGCGGCCCGGACCATGTTGCCGGTCACGTCCTGCGGATGGACGGTGATGATGTTGATGATCGCGGAGAACGAGTTGGAACCGTACGCGGCAGCGTTCGGGCCACGCGTAACCTCGATGCGCTCGATGTCATCGATCGACAGCGTGAGGTCCGACCAGAGGATCCGCGACAACGCCGACTGGTACATGCTCATGCCGTCGACCAGTACCTGCAGCCGGCGGATGTCGGTGAGATTGGTGCCGTGATAATTCACGGCGAACGTATGGCCGGCCTGGCTCTCGTTGGTGACCATCATGCCGGGCACCAGCCGCAGCAGTTCCGGCAGATCACGGACGCCCAGCGCCTCGATCATCCCGCGGTCGATGACCGTCACGCTGGCAGCCACATCGACCTGCGCCTGCTGCAGGCGGGAGGGCGTCAGCACCTGAGGGACCTCACCGGCAAGCTCGGCCGGCAGTTCGGGCAGCTCGCCTGCCACCGCCACCGCGCCCGCGAACACGACGGGCAGGAGACACAGCACGCGGACGGCGCGGCGTTTCAACGCGTAAGGCATGCAGCAGACTCCGGACCACAACAAGATGGGAATCAATCCGCTGATGATGCTATCAGCGGGCATTGCCACACTACCAGTTGGCGCCTGCCCGCCGGCAGGGGGGCCGCCGGCGACCGGCGGCAAGGCCGGTCAGTCCCGGCTTTTCTTCTTGACGTGCCGCATGAGGCGGCGCTTTTTCGCCAGCTGGCGCGGCGTCAGGGTGTTCTTGCGACCGGCGAACGGGTTGTCGCCACCCTTGAACTCGATCCGCAGCGGCGACCCCTCGAGACGCATCACCTTGCGGTAGATGTTTTCCAGGTAACGGCGATAAGCGTCCGGGATCCCTTCCGTGTTGTTGCCGTGGATGACGATTACCGGCGGCTGACTGCCACCCATGTGCGCGTAGCGCAACTTCGGCCGATGGCCACGCACCATCGGCGGCTGGTGCTGGCGCACCGCGTCCTCGAGGATCGCGGTGAGCCGCGCCGAAGTCAGTCGCGCCGTGGTCGCTTCGTAGGCGGCGATGATCGACGGGTACAACTCGCCGACGCCGGTGCCGTGCAGTGCCGAGATGAAATGGACCTTCGCGAACTCGACGAAACCGAGGCGCCGGTCCATTTCCTTGCGCACCTGGTCCTTCTGGTAACTGTCGAGGCCATCCCACTTGTTGATGGCGATCACCAGCGCCCGGCCCTTCTCCAGCACGTAGCCGAGCACGTGCAGGTCCTGTTCGACCAGCCCCTCGTGCGCATCGACGACCAGGATCGCGACCTGCGCACCGTCGATCGCCTGCAGCGTCTTCACCACCGAGAACTTCTCGATTGCCTCCTCGACGCGCCCTTTCCGGCGCACCCCGGCGGTGTCGACCAGCGTGTACTTCTGGCCGTTCCGCTCGTAGGGCACGTCGATGGCGTCCCGGGTGGTGCCGGCGACATTGCTGACCACCACCCGCTCCTCGCCGAGGATGCGGTTGATCAGCGTCGACTTGCCGACGTTCGGCCGGCCAACCACCGCGATGCGGATGCTGTCGTCTTCGGCAGGCGCTTCCGCCGGCGTTTCCGGAAAGGGCTCGAGCACGTGCTGCATCAACTGCGCCACGCCGCGACCATGCACCGCGGCGATGGCGTGCACGTCGCTGAAACCGAGCACCGAGAACTCGTTGCGCGCTACCTCGGGATCGATGCCGTCGGTCTTGTTGACCACCAGCACCACGCGCTTGCCGGCGGTGCGCAACCGGCGGGCAATGTAAGCATCGTCGGTGTTGATCCCGGCGCGGCCATCGACCAGCAGCAGCACGATGTCGGCCTCCTGCACTGCCAGCCAGCTCTGGCGCGCCATCAGCGCATCGACACCCTCTTCCGGCGTTTCACCGATGCCGCCGGTATCGACGCAGATGAAGGCCTTGTCGCCGATGCGGCCATCGCCGTACTTGCGGTCGCGGGTGAGCCCGGAGTAGTCGGCGACGATGGCGTCGCGCGACTTCGTCAACTGGTTGAACAGGGTCGACTTGCCGACGTTCGGCCGGCCGACCAGGGCGATGACCGGCTTCATGGCGTCGCGGCGCCCGGCGACGATGCGGCTTCCGGCTGCGGCGTGGCCTCAGGTTGCGGCGCACTGTCAGCTTGCGGTGCGGCTTCCGTTTGCAGGGCGGCTTCCGTTTGCGGCGTGGCCTTGGCTTGCGGCGTGGCCGGGACAGGCAGCGGCGGAACCTCGTCACGCCACTCGACGCGGAACACGCCAAGGCGACCGCCACGACCAAGCGCGAACACCGTGCCCTCGTCGACTACCGGCGGCAGCGCGATCCCGTCACCGTCGACCTTGCGACGACCGACCAGCAGGCCGTCCGCCTGCCGGATCACGTGCACCCAGCCTTCGAAATCGCCTGCCAGCAACCAGTCACCGAGCAGCGCAGCGCCGGTCACCCGGCGGCCACGCAACGAATCGATGCGCCACAACACCACGCCGTCCTCGCTGCGCACCGCGCTGACAACGCCGTCGGCATCCGCGACGAAAACACGATCATTCGTCGCCGCGACCGGCTGGAAGGTCGACAGGGGCTGCTGCCAGGCGAACTGGCCGTTGTGCAGGTTGAGTGCCACCAGCCGGCCCTGGTAGGTGGCGACGAAGATGCGATCGTCGCGCACCACGAAATCGCCGGCGATATCCACCAGCCGGTCGAGTTCCGACTTGCCGCTGGGCTCGGCGATGCGGCGCTCCCAGATCAGCTGGCCGGTGGCGCGTTCCAGTGCCACCAGCTCCCCGGTCGGCATGCCGACCAGTACTGCATCGTCGAGCAACAGCGGACTGCTCGATGCACGCAATGCCAGCGGCGCCGCGCCACCGTCATATACCCAGCGAACGACGCCGCCGACACGATCGACCAGCGTGACATGACCATCCGAGGTTTTGACCGCCACGGCGTCGCCGCTGACTGCCGGCACCGCCAACACCTCGCCGCCGAGTTGCACGCGCCAGAGCAATTCGCCGTCCTGCGCCGAGTAGGCGAGCAGTTCGCCCTCGCGGGTGCCAACGAAGACCTGGTTGTAGGCCACCGCCGGGCCGGCCGAAAACGGCTGCCCGGTATGGTGCTGCCACAGGCGCTTGCCGCGGCGACGATCGCGCGCCGCAAGCCGGCCCTGGTCGTCGGCGGTGTACACCGCTTCGCCGCTGAGCGCCGGGACCAGCGCCAGCCCCTCGGCGGCACTGCCGGCGCCGGTGTCGGCGGACCAGGCGCTGTCGAATCGCACCGCCGGCGAAATGTCCGGCAACGGCGAAGGCTTCAGCACCTCTTCCTTGCTGCCACAGGCCGCCAGCGCCAGCACGGAAACCAGCGCCAGCCACGCACGGGGAAGAAACGATCGCCGTTTGATGCGCATCACGGGGGGCCAGGTCCTATTCGCCGGAGGCGTAGGCAAGTTTCATCTCCAGCAGCATGCGCGACGAGTCCTTCTCTCCGGCGGTGTCCAGCGCCTTTTGCCAGGCCGCACGCGCCTCGGCACGCTTGCCCTGGGCGATCAGCACATCGCCGCGCGCATCTTCGCGCGCCGACACGAATTCCTTCGGCACGTCGTCGGCCAGCAGCGCCAGCGCATCCTCGTGGCGCCCCTGCGCCGACAGCACCTTGGCCAGGCGGTGGGTGGCAATCAGCGCCATCGCATCGCCATCGTCGACGGCGATGACCGCACGCAACTGCTTCTCGGCCGCGGCCAGATCGTCACGCTCCACTGCGCGGCCGGCCAGCACCATCGCCGCGAAGCGGGCATACGGCGTGCCGCTGTAATCAGCGGCCAGTTCCTCGCCGGCCCTGGCCATGCGGGCATCGGCGTCGGCAGCACCCGGCCCCCCGGCCATCACCTCCTGGTAGGACTTCATCAACGCCTGGTAAAGGCCGGCGGCGGCAATCGCTTGCTCCCGCTCGTGCGCCTGGTACCACTTCCAGCCGGCATACGAGCCGACAGCCAGCAGCGCCGCAATCAGCACCTTCAAACCGTTCTGCGACCACCACGACTTGATCGCGGCAACCTGTTCTTCCTCGGTACGGTAAACGTCCATCACTTCCTCCCGGGCAGACGCGCGGTCAGCGCATCGCCAATGCCATCGATCGAAACCGTTTCCTGCGCGACGTCCTCGCGCAGCATCTTCACGCCCACCACTCCCTTCGCCAGCTCGTCGTCGCCGAGCACCAGCGCGACCAGCGCGCCGCTGCGGTCCGCCTTTTTGAGTTGGCTCTTGAAACTGCCACCACCACAGTTCACCTGCACGCGCAGCGCCGGCAGCGCATCACGCACGTGCTCGGCCAGCAGCAGCGCGGCATCCTCGGCGCGCTCGCCGGCAGCCACCACGTAGATGTCGGCAGCGGCCACTTCCGCCGGTTGCTGCTGGGCCAGCAGCAATACCAGCCGCTCGACGCCCATGGCAAAACCCACGGCCGGGGTCGGCTTGCCACCGAGTTGCTCGACCAGGCCGTCGTAACGACCGCCGGCGCAAACCGTGCCCTGCGCGCCCAGGGCGGTGGTCACCCACTCGAACACCGTGCGGTTGTAATAGTCGAGGCCACGCACCAACCGGTCGTTGCGCTCGTAGCGCACGCCGGCCGCATCCAGCAACGCGCACAGGCGCTCGAAGTGCGCCAGCGACTCGTTGTCCAGGTACGAGAACAGCGACGGCGCACCGGCCAGCGCCGCCTGCGTCTTCGGGTCCTTGCTGTCGAGCACCCGCAGCGGGTTGGTTTCCAGCCGGCGCTTGCTGTCGTCGTCGAGCTGGTCGATGCGCGCACGCAGGAAATCCACCAGCGCCGCCCGGTAATTCGCCCGCGACTCGCTGGTGCCCAGCGAGTTCACCTGCAGCGTCACCTGCGACGCCAGGCCCAGCGCCTTCCACATGCGCGCCGTCATCAGGATGATCTCGGCGTCTATGTCCGGCCCGGTCATGCCGAACGCCTCGACGCCGATCTGGTGGAACTGCCGGTAGCGGCCCTTCTGCGGCCGCTCGTGGCGGAACATCGGGCCGGCGTACCACAGCCGCTGGACCTGGTTGAAGAACAGGCCGTGCTCCTCGCCGGCACGCACGCAACCGGCGGTGCCTTCCGGGCGCAGGCTCAGGCTGTCGCCGTTGCGGTCGGCGAAGGTGTACATCTCCTTCTCGACGATGTCGGTGACCTCGCCGATGGAGCGCTTGAACAGGTCGGTCGATTCGAGGATCGGCAGGCGGATCTGCTGGTAACCGTAGGCATCCAGCACGCCGGCAACGGTTTTCTCGAGCTGGCGCCACAGGGGCGTCTCGGCCGGGAGGATGTCGTTGAAGCCACGAATGGCGGTGATCTTCTTGCTCACGAGCGGACTATGATCCCGGATTGGTCGTCGCGTTTTTTCTGTTCGATTTTTTCCGCCTCGGCGGCGCGTACCCGCTCACGCACCATCTTCTCGATCTCGTCGACCAGCGTGGCGGTGGGAATCAGGTGGCTCTTCTCGCCGTGGCGGTACACCAGGCTGTTCGGGGAGGCACCGACGACGCCAATATCGGCTTCCTTCGCCTCGCCCGGCCCGTTGACCTTGCAGCCGATGACCGACACGTCCATCGGCACGCGCACGTCTTCCAGCCGCGCCTCCAGTTCGTTCATCACCCGGATGACGTCGAACTCCTGCCGCGAGCAACTCGGGCAGGCGATGAAGTTGATGCCGTTGGAACGCAGGCCCAGCGACTTGAGCAGGTCGAAGCCGACCTTCACCTCGTCCTCGGGCTCGGCAGCCAGCGAGATGCGGATGGTGTCGCCGATGCCCTCGTACAACAGCATGCCCAGCGCCACCGCCGACTTGACGGTGCCGGAGCGGAAAATACCCGCCTCGGTCACGCCCAGGTGCAGCGGCTTGTCGATCTGCTTCGACAGCAACCGGTAGGCATCGAGCGTCAGGAAGACATTCGACGCCTTCACGCTGACCTTGTAGTCGTGGAAATCCAGCCGTTCGAGGATGTCGATGTGGCGCATCGCCGACTCGACCATCGCCGCGCCGGTCGGCTCGCCGTATTTCAGCTGGAGCTCCTTCTCCAGTGAGCCGGCGTTGACGCCGATGCGGATCGGCAGGCCCTTGTCGCGCGCGCAATCGACCACCGCACGCACTTTTTCATCGGAGCCGATGTTGCCCGGGTTGATGCGCAGGCAATCGGCACCGGCATCGGCAACGGCCAGCGCGATGCGATGATCAAAATGGATGTCGGCTACCAGCGGCACGTCCACCTGCGGACGGATCTTCGCGAAGGCGGCCACCGAATCCATGGTCGGCACCGAAACGCGCACGATGTCGGCGCCGGCGGCCACGCAGCGCCGGATTTGCGCCACCGTGGCATCGACGTCACAGGTATCGGTGTTGGTCATGGTCTGCACGCTGATCGGCGCGTCGCCGCCGACCGGCACCTTGCCGACCATGATCTGCCGCGTCTTGCGGCGCGTGATGGGTGACTCGTGGTGCACGGCCTACCTCGCCGCCTGACCGACGATGATGCGATTTACGCGGGCGTTGCCGCCGCGATTCTGCTGGCGGGCGCCGTTGTACCAGAGGTCGGCCGCGGCGGAATCACCCAGGGTCACCGTCAGCGGCGCCTTGCCTTCCAGCGACAGCACGCTGCCGGCGGACTGCACGCTGGTGTGCAGCACGACGTTGTCGACGTCACGCACCTCTACCCAGGACTCGCCGCGGAAGCGGATATACAGGCCACGGCGGGGCACCGGCACTTCCTTCACCTCCGGCGACGAAGCACCGGCCGGAGCGGGCACCGCGGCCGGCGCAGCCGCAGGGGGCTGCGGCAACGCCAGCGGCTGCGTGCCACTCGCCGCCGGCAGCGGCAGGGCAACCGGCGTGCCGGCGACGGCCGCCGCGGGTGCCGGCGATGACGAGGGCGCGGGCGGCAGGCGTATCGCCGTCACCACGGCGTCCTTGCCGCCGCCCACGACCGGTGGCGGCATCACCACCGGTGCCACCGTGCCGGTGGAAGCCGCCGGCGCAACCGTCACCTCGACCGGGGAAGACGACGGGCTGCGCAACGCAAGGAACGCCAGCACCAGCAACAGCACGACCACGACCACGATCACGGCGGCAACCAGCCACGGGCGTCGCCGCGAGGAACCGGCACGGAAATTCGGCGCACGCGCGGCGCCGGACTTGCGCCCGGACGTGCCGCCATCAACGGCGAGCAGCGGTCGCGGCGCCTTCACCTCGATCGCCGGCGCCAGTTCGGCCACCATCGCATCGGCGTCCAGCCCCAGTTCGCGGGCGTACGCCTTGACGTAACCGCGCACGAACGTCGGCTCCGGCAACACGCCGGAATCGCCCTGCTCGATCGCCCGCACATACCGGGCGGGGATGCGCAGGCGGGCAGCCACGTCCTCGACCGTCAGGCCCTTGAGTTCGCGCGCCTCGCGCAGTTGCTCACCGGCATTGCTTGCCATGGGTATTCCTCAGCGCGACTTGCGCTTGTCCTTGGCCGGCGTGACGCCGCTTTTCCAGGTCCGCCACTCGGCATACTCGGGCGAATCCTTGAACAGCTTCGCCAACTGGAATTCGTAGCTCGCCAACTTGTCGGCATTCTCCTGCGCCGCGGCGAGGCGAATGCCGATCCACAGGCTGCGCGGGGTATTGCGCATCCGGGTCTGGAACATCGACAGGTAGGTGTCGGCATCGTTGTACTTCTGCTGGCGCAACAATACCTCCGCCAGTTCCAGCAACGTTTCCGGCCGCTGGCTCTCCAGCCGCAGCGAGCGCTGCAGCGCGGCATTGGCCTTGTCCAGTTCGCCAACCTTCGCGTAACAGCGGCCCAGGTTCAGGAAGGCAACGGCCCGCTGGTCGTAGTTGGGATCGTTGCTCGCCTTTTCCAGCTGATCGATGGCGTCGTCGTAGCGACCCTTGCGGTAAAGCAGCGCCGCATAGTTGTTGCGCGCCTGGCTGTAATTTCCGTTGCTGCGGATCGCCTTGCGGAAATATTCCTCTTCGCGCTTGTCATCGCCCTCGAAGCGATACAGCAGCGCCATCGCGTTGTTCGCCTCGGGAGAGTTGCTGTCCAGTTCCAGCGCGCGGGAAATGTGCCGGCGGGCGCGTTCCGGGTCGCGCGCCTTCAGCGCTTCCATGCCGGCCTGCAGGCGGGTCTGCACCGCCTTGAGCTTCTGCTCCCCCGGATCGACCCGGGCCTGAGGCAGCGCCGCCTCGGCCTGCCGCTTCTCCTCCGCGGTTTGCGGCTCACGGCTCTTGCAGCCGGCCAGCACGGCGCCGCCTACCAGCAGGACACACAGCAGGGCAGACCAGCCTTTCATCGACGTCATCGGGCATGTCCTCGCCGGTGGCTCGACGGGCTTCCGTCGGCCTGTTGCACGGGAATCCGCGACTCGCGCCAGCGCTCGCTGCGCCGGGTGCGATCGTTGACCTGGCCGACCAGCTGGCCGCAGGCGGCATCGATATCGTCGCCACGGGTCGTACGCACGGTGGCCACGAAGCCGGCCTGCTGCAGTACTTCCTGGAAACGACGGATCTGGTTGTTGGAAGAGCGCTCGTAACCCGCATGCGGAAACGGGTTGAACGGGATCATGTTGATCTTGCTGGGCACGCCGCTGTCCTGCAGCAGCTTCACCAGTTGGTGCGCGTGCTCGACGCGGTCGTTCACGCCGCTGAGCATCACGTACTCCATGGTGACCGAGCGGTGACTGTTGGTCGGGTAGCGCGCCAGGAAACGACGGCAGGCCGCCAGCACTTCCGCCAGCGGATACTTCCTGTTGAGCGGCACCAACTCGTTGCGCAACTCGTCGTTCGGTGCGTGCAGGCTCAATGCCAGCGATACGTCGATCGCCTCGCCGAGCGCGTCGATGCCCGGCACCACGCCGGACGTACTCACCGTGACGCGACGACGGGAAATGCCGTAGGCAAAATCGTGTTTCATCAACTCGAGCGCCGGCAGCACGTTGTCGAGGTTCAGCAGCGGCTCGCCCATCCCCATCATCACCACGTTGGTGATGTTGTGCTCGCCCATGTTGGTGCGCGGCGGGAACGAGCGGTTGGCGATCCACACCTGGCCGATGATCTCGGCGGCGGTGAGGTCGCGCTGGAAACCCTGCTTGCCGGTGGAGCAGAACGAGCAATCGAGCGCGCAGCCGACCTGCGAGGACACGCACAGCGTGCCACGCTCGCCATCGGGGATGAATACGGTCTCGACCTTGCCGCCGCCGTCCATTTCCAGCACCCACTTGCGGGTGCCGTCCTTCGAGAATTCGTGGAACACCTCTTTCGGTGCCCGGATCTCGGCGACTTCCTTGAGCTTTGCGCGCAGGGCCTTGCCGAGGTCGCTCATGGCGTCGAAGTCGTCGACGCCACGCGCGTGGATCCACTGCATCACCTGGGTGGCGCGGAATTTCTTCTCGCCGAGCTCCAGGAAAAAGGCCTCGAGCTGCGCCTGGGTCTTGCCCAGCAGGTTGGTCTTGCTCTCGGCCATATCGCTCACTTTACGCAGTTATACCCGGCCCCTTGAGACCACAAGCAGCCGGGCTGGTTTCAGCGCGTGCGGGCGCAGACATCCAGGCTGCTGAAGAAGTACGCGATTTCGCGCGCCGCCGAGGCGGTCGAGTCGGAACCGTGTACCGCGTTCTCGTCGATCGACGCGGCGAAGTCGGCGCGGATCGTGCCCTTGTCGGCCTTCTTCGGATCGGTGGCACCCATCAGGTCACGGTGCTTGAGCACGGCATTCTCGCCTTCCAGGACCGAGACCACGACCGGGCCGGAGATCATGAAATCCACCAGCGCGCGGAAGAACGGGCGGGCGCTGTGCTCGGCGTAGAAGCCCTCGGCCTGCGCCTGCGACAGGTGCATCATGCGCGCCGCGACGACCTTCAGGCCCGCCTTCTCGAACCGGGTGTAGATCTCGCCGATCACGTTCTTGCCAACCGCGTCCGGCTTGATGATCGAAAGGGTACGCTCGACAGCCATCTAAATCTCCAAAAGCCTGTACAGGCAACGAGTTACGCCGGAAATCCCGGCCCTGCAAAAAAGAGCGCGGATTATACGCAGGAAGGGTTCCGGCGCCTACCGCGGGAAACCGCGCCCCGGGCCGGCCTCCGGCCGCCGGGCCGGTAACCGCCCGGCCCAATACCCGAGCAATTCACTATGGTATTGGCCCCGGAAGGCGGCACATAATGGCGCACCCTTCGGTCCCGGCTTCCCCAAACCCTGCCGCCGACCGGCTCCTTATATAGAATGCGGCCCCCCTGCCCGCCGGCCCCCATATGAACGAGTCCCGCCAGCCTGCCCCGCCCGCGCCGGTCGATACGCTCGACCGGGCCATCGCCTCGTCCTACGAGGCAGGCTTCGTCACCGCCATCGAGTCCGACACCTTCCCGCCCGGCCTCGACGAGGACGTGGTGCGTCGCATATCGGCCAGGAAAGGCGAGCCGGAGTGGCTGACCGAGTGGCGGCTGAAAGCGTTCCGTCACTGGCAAACCATGACAGAACCGACCTGGGCGCACGTGCACTACCCGGCGGTGGATTTCCAGGCGCTGTCGTACTACTCGGCGCCGAAGAGCATGGCCGACCAGCCGAAGTCGCTCGACGAGATCGATCCCGAACTGCTGCGCACCTACGAGAAACTCGGCATCCCGCTCGCCGAGCAGGCCATGCTGGCCGGCGTCGCCGTCGACGCGGTATTCGACTCGGTATCGGTCGGCACCACCTTCCGCGAAAAGCTTGCCGAGTCCGGCGTCATCTTCTGCCCGATCTCCGAGGCAGTGCGCGAGTACCCGGAACTGGTGCAGAAATACCTCGGCAGCGTGGTACCGCAGGGCGACAACTTCTGCGCCGCGCTCAACAGCGCGGTGTTCTCCGACGGTTCCTTCGTATACATCCCGAAGAACACCCGCTGCCCGATGGAGCTGTCCACCTATTTCCGCATCAACCAGGCCAAGACGGGCCAGTTCGAGCGCACGCTGATCATCGCCGACGAGGGCAGCCACGTGAGCTACCTCGAGGGTTGCACGGCGCCGATGCGCGACGAGAACCAGCTGCACGCAGCGGTGGTCGAACTGGTGGCGCTGCCCGGCGCGCAGATCAAGTACAGCACCGTGCAGAACTGGTACCCGGGCGACGAGCAAGGCCGCGGCGGCATCTACAACTTCGTCACCAAGCGCGGCGTCTGCTTCGACAACGCGCACATCTCGTGGACGCAGGTGGAAACCGGATCGGCGATCACCTGGAAATATCCCAGCGTGATCCTGCGCGGCGACAATTCCGTGGGTGAATTCTACTCGGTGGCGCTGACCCGCAACCGGCAGCAGGCCGACACCGGCACCAAGATGATCCACCTGGGCAAGAACACCAGGAGCACCATCGTGTCGAAGGGCATCTCCGTGGGCAAGAGCAGCAACGCCTACCGGGGCCTGGTGCGGATCTCGCCGCGGGCGGAAGGCGCACGCAACCACACCCAGTGCGACTCGCTGCTGATCGGCGACGCCTGCGCGGCGCACACCTTCCCGTACATCGAGAGCCGCAACCCGTCGGCGACGGTGGAACACGAAGCCACCACCTCGCGCGTCTCCGAGGACCAGCTGTTCCTCTGCCGCTCGCGCGGCATCGACGCGGAAAAAGCCGTGAGCATGATCGTCAACGGCTTCTGCAAGGAAGTATTCAAGGAATTGCCGATGGAGTTCGCGGTGGAAGCCGGCAAGCTCCTCGAAATCAGCCTCGAAGGCTCGGTCGGCTGACCGCCGCCGGCATCATCACCGGAACCTGAAAACCATGCTCGAGATTCGCAACCTGCACGCCAACGTCCAGGGCAAGGAAATCCTCAAGGGGCTGACGCTGTCCGTCGGCGCCGGCGAGGTGCACGCCATCATGGGCCCGAACGGCTCCGGCAAGAGCACGCTGGCGGCGGTGCTGTCCGGCCGCGATGGCTACGAGGTCACCGGCGGCGAAATCCTGTTCCGCGGCGAGGACATCCTCGCGCTGTCGCCGGAAGAACGCGCGCGCAAGGGCATGTTCCTCGCCTTCCAGTACCCGGTCGAAATTCCCGGTGTCTCCAACCTCGAGTTCCTGAAGGCCTCGCTGGAGCAGGTGCGCGGCGCCCAGGGCAAGGAGGTATGGGACACCGTCACCTTCATGAAAAAGGCGCGCGAAGCCTGCGCGAAGGTGAACCTCGATGTCGCGTTCCTCAAGCGCGGCGTCAACGAAGGATTCTCCGGCGGCGAGAAGAAGCGCAACGAGATCATGCAGATGCTGCTGCTGGAACCCGCGCTCGGCATCCTCGACGAGACCGACTCCGGCCTCGACATCGACGCATTGCAGGTGGTCGCCCAGGGGGTCAACTCGCTGCGCGCGGCTGATCGCTCGTTCGTGCTCGTCACCCACTACCAGCGCCTGCTCGACTACATCGTGCCGGACCAGGTCCACGTGCTGTCCGGCGGCCGCATCGTGAAATCCGGTGGCAAGGAACTGGCGCTGGAACTCGAGGAAAAGGGCTACGGCTGGCTGAAAGACGCCGCCGGGGCCTGAGCCTGACCATGTCCGAACTTCCCGTTTCCAATCTCCCCGTCCGCGCGCGCGACCTGGCGGCGCAGGCGACTTTCCCGTCCTGGCTGGCCGATGCGCGCTCGCGCGCGTTGACCGCGCTGGCACAGGTGCAATTCCCGGGCCGCAAGTCGGAGAGCTGGAAGTACACCCGGCTGACCGCGCTGGAAAATTCCGGCGCGCTGGCGCGCAGCGCCACGATCAGCCGTGCCACGGTGCCCGCCGCGGCTGCGCCGGCGCTCGATGCGTTCCGCGTCGTGTTCGTCAACGGCCGCTTCGATGCCACGCAATCGACGTTGCCGGCCGATGGCTCGGTGGTCGCAGGCTCGCTGGTCGACCTGCCCGGCGCCGAGCAGGCCACAGCGCGCGACCTGCTGGCGCTCACCGACGACAGCACGCTGCCGTTCAGCGCCTTCAACAGCGCAACCTTTGCCGACGGCCTCTACGTGCGGGTGTCGAAAAACAGCCAGCCGGCAAGACCGCTGCACGTGATCTTCCACGCCAGCGGCGAGCAGCCGGCCACCGCATCGGCGCGCCTGCTGGTGCAACTGGACGCGCAATCGGCGCTGACGCTGGTCGAGCAATACACCGGCGATGGCGCGCACGTGTATACCAATGCCGCCACTGCGATCGACCTCGGCCGCGGCGCCCGCCTCAACTGGGCGCGCATCCAGCTCGATGACGGCTACTTCACCGGCAGCGCGCAACTGCGGCTGCAGGCCGACAGCCGCTGCGACGGCTGGCTGTTCACCACCGGCGGCACGCTCAAGCGCAACGACATCCGCTGCGAGCTCGCCGCCGGCGGCAGCGAGCTGCAACTGCACGGTGCCTTCCTCGCCGGCAGTGGCCAGCACATCGACAACCAGGTCTGCATCGAACACGCATCGCCGTACGGCAGCAGCAACCAGGTGTTCAAGGGCCTGGCCGGCGGCGACGGCCGCGCGGTGTTCAATGGCCGCATCCACATCCACCCGGGCGCGAAGCAAACCAGCGCCGAACTGGTGAACAACAACCTGTTGTTGTCGCCGGACGCCGAGATCGACAGCAAGCCAGAACTCGAGATCTACAACGACGACGTGAAGTGCGCGCACGGCGCCACCGTCGGCCGGCTGAACGACAAGGCACTGTTCTACCTGCAATCGCGCGGCATCGCCCGGCTGGACGCCGAGACCATGCTGGCACTCGGGTTCGTCAACGCGCAGGTCGACAGCCTGCCGCTGCCGGCGCTCGCCGACTGGCTGCGCGGCGAGTTCGCCCGCTGGTTCGCCAGCCGCGGCCGGAGTGCGAAGGCATGAACCCCCGCCTCGATGTCGCCGCACTGCGCGCCCAGTTCCCGCTGCTCGGCCAGCAGGTGAACGACAAGCCGCTGGTCTACCTCGACAACGCGGCCACCACGCAGAAGCCGCTGGCGGTCATCGAGGCGATCGACCGCTATTACCGCGAATACAACAGCAACGTGCATCGCGGCGCGCACGCGCTGGCCGATCGCGCGACGCAGGTGATGGAGCAGGCGCGCGAGTCCGTGCGCGGCCTGGTCAACGCCCGCGAGACCGCGGAAATCGTGTTTACCCGCGGCACCACCGAGTCGATCAACCTGGTGGCGTACAGCTGGGCGCGCAATTTCCTGCGCGCCGGCGACGAGGTGGTGATCTCTGCACTGGAACACCACGCCAACCTCGTCCCCTGGCAGCAGGCCTGCCTAGTCGCCGGCGCGAAACTGCGGGTCATCCCGATCAACGACGCCGGCGAACTCGATCTTGATGCGTACCGCGCGCTGCTCGGGCCGCGTACCCGGCTGGTGGCCTGCGCGCACGTCTCCAATGCGCTCGGCACGGTAAACCCGGTGACGGACATCGTCGCCGCCGCGAAGACCGTTGGCGCGCTGGTGCTGCTCGACGGCGCACAGGCCGTTTCCCACTTCGCGGTCGACGTGCAGGCGCTGGGCTGCGACTTCTACGTGTTTTCCGGCCACAAGCTGTTCGGGCCGACCGGCACCGGCGTGCTGTGGGGCCGCCGCGAACTGCTGGAGGCGATGCCGCCGTTCCAGTTCGGCGGCGAAATGATCGAGACCGTGAGTTTCGAGCAAAGCAGCTGGAACCAGTTGCCGTACAAGTTCGAGGCCGGCACGCCGCATATTGCCGGCATCATCGGCCTCGGTGCCGCCATCGACTGGCTGCAGGCCCAGGACCGGGCGGCACTGGCGGCGCACGAGGACTCGCTGCTGCAGGCAGTGAGCGCGCGCGCCGCGGCCATTCCCGGCCTGCGCGCGGTCGGCACCGCCCGCCGCAAGGTCGGCGTGTTTTCCTTCCTCATCGACGGCGCGCATCCGAACGACATCGGCACCCTGCTCGACCAGCAGGGTGTCGCCGTGCGCACCGGCCACCACTGCACCATGCCGCTAATGCAGCGGCTGGGCATCCCGGGCACCGTGCGCGCGTCGTTTTCCGTCTACAACAACCTCGACGACGTCGAGCGCTTCATTGTCGCGCTGGAAAAGGCGCGGAAGTTCCTGTGAGGCCAGCCATGAACGTCAGCACCTACGTCCCCGGCAGCGAAACGGTATCGATGACCCCGGCCGCCATTGCCCGCACCCGCGAACAGGTCGCGCGTGAAAAGGCGCTCGGCCTGCGGTTGTCGGTAAAGCCCAGCGGCTGTTCCGGCTACATGTACGTGCTCGACTTCGTGCGCGAGGAAGGCGGAGACGACCGCAAGTTCAGCTTCGGCGACGTCACCCTTTACGTGGATGCGAAGTCGCTGGCGGTGGTCAATGGCACCGAGATCGACTACGTGCAGGAAGGCCTGAACAGCCTCTACAAGTTCCACAATCCAAACGTGACCGGTGAATGCGGTTGCGGCGAAAGCTTCACCGTGAAGTGACCTGACCGGAACCCGCCCCGTGTTCACCACGCCCGCCCGCGAACAACGCACCGTCGTCACTACCCGCGACTGCCCGGCCCGGCTGGTTCCGGTGGGCACGCCGATCATCATCCCGAAAAACAGTTTCATCACGCTGCGGCAGGCGCTTGGTGGCACCTTCACCGTCACCGTGAAGGGCAACATGGCGCGGGTGGACGGCACCGATGCCGATGCGCTCGGCCTGACCAGCGATCTCGACCTGCACTTTGCGCCGCCCGACGGCAACCGCGTGCGCGAGGAAGACGTCTGGCAGGCGCTGCGCACCATCTACGACCCGGAAATCGCGGTGAACATCGTCGACCTGCACCTGGTGCGCGCCGTCGCGATCGAGGGCAACACCGTGCGCATCCGCATGACGCTCACTGCGCCGACTTGCGGCATGGGCCCGGTGCTGGTCGGCGACGTCGAGTACCGCGTGCGCAAGGTGCCGAACGTACAGGACGTGAAAGTCGACCTCGAGTTCGATCCGCCCTGGGATCGCAGCGAACTCAGCGACGAAGTGAAACTCGAACTGGGCCTGCCGCTGTGACCGCACCGGCCTACGACCTCGCCGCGCAGCCGTTCGGCGACAGCATCACCACCGAGGTGATCCTCGAGTCGCTGGAGTTCCTCGACGACTGGGAATCGCGCTACGCCTACATCATCGAGCTCGGCCGCAAGATCACGCCGATGCCGGATGCGCTGAAAACGGACGCCCGCATCGTACGCGGCTGCCAGAGCCAGGTGTGGCTGGAAACCCGCTACGACCCGGACGCGAAACGGCTGTGGCTGGGCATCGACTCCGACGCCGTCATCGTCAAGGGCCTCGCCGCCATCGTGCTCGCCGCCTACAACGGCAAGTCGCCGGCCGACATCCTCGCGTTCGACATCGAGGGTTTCTTCGCCCGGCTCGATCTCGCCCGCAACCTGAGCCAGACCCGCGGCAACGGCCTGCGCGCGATGGTGAAGCGCATCCAGGACACCGCGCGCGCGCTGGCCTAGGCCCCCGCCGCCATCCGTCATGCCGGGGCCCTCGCCCCGGCGGCGCCCGTATACTCCCGGGCGATCGCGTTCCCGCCGTTGTCCGGCGCGCCGGAGACCCGCCCATGACCGCCGCCCTCGACCTGTCGAAGCTGCCGCCGCTGCACGTGACGCCACGCTTCCGTGAACTGCAGTACCTCGCGCCCTATACCGAGGACGCGCTGCAGCAATGGCGCACCGTCGGCGACCCGCTGGCCGATCGCGTCGTCGGCGCGCTGGCTGCCGAAGGCTCGCTGAAAAACATGCACGACCTGCTCGGCACCGTGCGTGAAAAGGCCGCGCGCGGCGATGCCGATTGCGTCGCCTTCATGCAGCACTGCAATACCGTGCCGGACTGGGCCGACTTCGCGGCGATGGAAAAGGGCCAGCGCATCCTCGCCAGTTACGCGCCGTTCATGGGCATCTCGTTGTTCGCCGGCTCGCTGGTCGGCGGCGCGGTGTTCCAGAAGATGGCGATGGTAACGGCAATGACCGGCATGCTGTCCGGCAGCGCGACGCAGCGGCTGACCGAGACCACGGCGATGGTCACCCGCATGGCGTTCAGGGGCGAGATCGAGCCGGGCGGCAAGTCGCACGAGGTGCTGGCGCGGGTCCGGCTGCTGCACAGCGCGATCCGTCGCTTCCTGGTCGATTCCGGCCGCTTCCAGCACCCGAGCGAGGTGCCGATCAACCAGCAGGACCTCGCGATCACGCTCGGGCTGTTCGGCTATCTCAACATCCGCTCGTTGCTGCAACTGGGTATCCGGCTGGAGCGCGACGAAATCGACAGTTTCATCCTGCTGTGGCGCTATGCCGGCCACGTGCTCGGCATTGATGAACAACTGCTGCCGAAGTCGATCGAGGAACAGCAGGCGTTTTTCCTGGCCAGCCTCAGGCACCAGGCGAAGCCGGAGAAACTCACCGAGCAGACCAAGTGCATCCTCGACGAAGTGGCGGCCACCGCCCACCGGCAGGCGAAGATCCCCTACCCGGTCGCCCGGAAATTCCTGCACCAGGTCACCCGCTATCTCTCCGGCAACGACTACGTCACCGGCATGAAGATCGAGGATGCGGGCGAGTACTGGGGGATCCGGCTGTTCCGCGGCCTGGGCCGCGCGTTCTGGATCACCCACCGGTACGTGCCGGGCGGCGAGCGCCTGCTGTATCGCGCCGGCGTCATCGCCTATCGCCGGGAACTGGCGAAGAACGAGCGCCGCAAGGCCTACGGCTACAAGGTGCAGACCAACGAGGCCGCTGCGTACAAGGGCGGCAGGCGAGCGGGCTGATTTCTGCCGGCGCATCCGCGCGCCGTACCTTCTTTATGCGCACATCCGCGCGCGGCTCTTTTTTATGCGCGCATCCGCGCGCGGTATTGCGTCGGCGATTCGCCGGTCCACTGGCTGAAGGCGCGCGAGAAATTCGCCGGGTTGAGGTAACCGAGGCGGGCGGCGATCTGCTGTATCGGCAGGTCGGTGTGTGCCAGCAGCTCGTGCGCATCGCGACGACGCGCCTCTTCCAGCATCAACAGGAACGAGGCCCCGCTCTGCTGGAGTTTCCGTTTCAGTGTGCGGCCGGACATCGCCAGCCGCGCGGCGACGTCGTCGAGTTGCGGATAGCCGCCATGTTTTGCCGGCACCAGCTCGGCACGCACCCGCGCCGTGATGTCGGCCTCCTGGCCGGCGGCCAGCGCCAGCTCCCGCTCACACAGCGCGATCGCCTGCTGCGAGGCGTGCGGGTCGGCCAGTACCGGCCGCAAATCGAGGTAACCCGGCGGAAAACACAGCGCATTCACCGGTTGCGAGAAGCGGATGGCGGGCAGGCGATCGGCCAGCGCGCGGTGATAGTCCGGCTCCGGCCAGTCGAACCAGATTTCCAGTTCGGTGAAATCCCGCAGGTCGCGACCGAGCAGCACCGCGTGGCCGCGCGCCAGGCCGAGCAGCATGTTTTCGTAGAAGAAACTGCGCAGCACCGGGATCGGGAACTTCTCGCGGACCTCCAGCCGGCAGCGGTCGCCGCCCTCGACCAGGTGCATGCTGAAGTGCGCCTGCCGCACGCGGGCGTAGCGCGCGGAAATCTCCAGCGCCTGGCGCATGGTGGTGCAACTCAGGGTGGCGTAGCCGAGCACGCCGTGCACGGTCGGCCGCATGCGCAGGCCGTACTCGTAACCGAGCCCGCGATCGCCGGTGAGCTCCAGCGCGCGCAGCAACACCCGCGTCCACTGCTGCGCCGACATGCGCGCTTCCGGCTGCCCGAGCAGCGCCGGGTTCATCGGCATGCCGGCCAGCAGCGTCGCCGGGGCGATGCCGCGCTCACCCATCATTTCCACCAGCAACTGCAGGTAGGCGATGGCAATGGTGGGACGGGTCAGGTAGGACGGTGCGGTCATGGTCCGGGTCGGGGCCTGCGGTGGCGGGATTCCGGCGTCCATGCCGCCTTTCATGTCGGCCGCCTTCATCCAGGCCGCCTTGCTGTGGCCCGTAATGATATGCGTCCCGGTGCCGTGGCGGCTAACGTCCGGGACGGGCGGCGCCGCAGACTGCCCGGCGTGTGATCAGCAAGGTCCCCGGAGGACGCATGGCAGTACAGGATCTCGACGGTGCCGTTGTCGCCATCACCGGCGGCGGACGCGGCATCGGGCTGGAAACCGCCCGCGCGCTGGCCGCCCGCGGCGCCCGCGTGGCGATCGGCGACATCGACACCGCACTGGCGGAGCGCGCCGCGGCCGGCCTCGGCGGGCGCCAGGGGCGGCACTACGGCGGCCAGCTGGACGTGCGCGACCGCGCATCGTTCGCCGCCTTCCTCGCCACCGCCCAACGTGAACTCGGCCCGCTCGACGTGCTGGTCAACAACGCCGGCATCATGCCGATGGGCCCGTTCACCGACGAGGACGACGCGATCAGCGAGGCGCAGATCGACATCAACCTGCGCGGCGTCATCCACGGCACGAAACTGGCGCTGCCCGGGATGCTGCAGCGTGGCAGCGGCCACATCGTCAACGTCGCCTCGCTGGCCGGCCGCTTCGCGATTCCCGGCGCCGCCGTCTACTGCGCCACCAAGTACGCGGTGGTCGGCTTTACCGAGACGCTGCGCGAGGAATACCGCGACAGCGGCGTCGATTTCTCGACGGTGATGCCGTCGCGGGTATCGACCGAGCTGGTCGCCGGCACCACTGCCGGCAGCGGCTTGCCGACCGTATCGCCGGAGGAAGTCGCCGCCGCAATCGTCGCCGCGCTGGACGAGCCGGTGCCGGAAGTGATCGTCCCCCGCTATCTCTCGCCGATGCCGGCGCTGTACGGGCTGGCACCGCGCTGGCTGCTGCGCGGCGTGCGCGAACTGATCCAGGACCGGCGTATCCTCGACGACCTCGACCTCAAGGCCCGCGCCGGCTACGACCAGCGCCTCGCCGCGCTGGCCCGGGGCGCCGCCCCGAAGGCCGCGGCACGGGTCACCGCAAAAACACCCAGGCCCCGCCAACCGGTTGCACGCGCGGAGAAAAAACCATGATCGGCATGTCCTCGAAAAAACGGCAGGCGACGGCAACCGTGGTGGTCCCCACCCAGGTCGACGTGCTGGTACTCGGCGCCGGCTTCAGCGGCATCGGCGCCGCCATCCGCCTGCTCGACAGTGGCATCACCAATTTCCTGGTGGTGGAAAAAGCCGCCGCCCCCGGCGGCACCTGGCGCGACAACACCTACCCGGGCTGCGCCTGCGACGTGCCGTCGGCGCTCTACTCCTACTCGTTCGCGCAAAAGCCGGACTGGAGCCGGGTGTTCGCCGCACAGCCGGAGATCCTCGAGTACATCAATGACACCGTCGCCCGGTTCAGCGTCAACGATTTCATCCGCTACAACGAACCGGCGGAAGAATCGCACTGGGACGAGTCGCAGCGACGCTGGGTAGTGCGTACGCCGCGCGGCGTCTACCACGCCCGCTTCGTCATTTCCTGCTGCGGATACCTGCACGAGCCGCAAATGCCCAACCTGCCCGGTCTCGCGGAGTTTCCCGGCACCGTTTTCCATTCCTCGCGCTGGGCGCACGACCACGACCTGCGCAACGAACGGGTGGCAGTGATCGGCACCGGCGCGTCGGCGATCCAGTTCGTGCCGGAAATCCAGCCGCTGGTGAAAAGCCTGTACCTGTTCCAGCGCACGCCGCAGTGGATCCTGCCGAAGCCGGACGGCGCGGTGCCGACGCTGTCGCAGAAACTGCTCGGCCTGCCGTTCGCCACCGACGCGGTGCGCGCGGCGATGTACAACAGCTTCGAGGTCTTTGGCCTCGGCTTCCGCAACCCGGCGCTGCTGAAGCAGGCGCAGAAACTGGCGGAAGCGCACCTGCGCCGGCAGGTGAAGGACCCGGTGCTGCGCGCGAAGCTCACGCCGGACTACGTGCTCGGCTGCAAGCGCGTGCTGCTGTCCAGCAACTACTACCCGGCGCTGAACCAGCCGAACGTCGAGGTACTGGCCACCGGCGTGAAGGCACTGCGCGGCCGCACGCTGATCGGCCAGGACGGCAGCGAGCGCGAGGTGGATACCATCGTGCTCGGTACCGGCTTCCACGTGTCGGACCCGCCGATCGCCAACGCGGTGCGCGGCGCCGACGGCCGCACGCTGGCAGCCACCTGGGCCGGCAGCCCGGAGGCTTACCGCGGCACGACCATCGCCGGCTTCCCCAACCTGTTCCTGGTACTGGGGCCGAACCTCGCGATCGGCAACAACTCGGCGTTCGTGGTGATCGAATCGCAACTGGCCTACATCATGGACGCGCTGCGCACGGCGAGACGCGACGGCGTGACCCGGCTGGAAGTCCGGCGCGACGCGCAGGACCAGTGGAACGAGAAGGTGCAGCGCGACCTCGCCGGCACGGTCTGGAATGTCGGCGGCTGCTCCAGCTACTACATCGACAGCAACGGCAGGAACAGCATCGGCTTCCCGTGGAGCACCAACACCATGCAACGGATGCTGGCGAAGTTCGACATGGACAGTTACCTCGCGGAAACCGCCACCGGCACCGCGGGATCGTCGGCGCAGCCACAAACGGAACAGGTGCAACATGCGTAACGAGAAGAAAAACGGCAAGCGCGCACTGGTGCTCGGCTGCGGCGGCGTTGCCGGTGCCGCCTGGTCGATCGCCACGCTGGACGAACTGCAGCGCCAGCTGCGCTGGGACGCGCGCGAAGCCGACATTTTCATCGGCACCTCGGCCGGCGCCGTGCTGGCAGCACTGCTGGCCGCCGGCGTCAGCGTTGAGCGCATGATGGCCAGCGAACGCGGCGATGCCGGTGACTGCATCTGGAACCACGACACCGATACCGGCGGCGCCCTGCCGCCGCTGCCCGGCGCCGCCCTCACCGGCGCGGCGCTGCTGGCGCGCGGCCTGCGCGGCGAGGTGAGCCCGCTGACGGCAATCACCGGCCTGCTGCCGCGGGGACGCGCCGACATGCAACCGTTCATGAACCTGGTCGACAGCGTGGTGCCGGCCGGCGAATGGGCGCCGCACCCGGCGACCTGGATCATGGCGGTCGATGCACAGTCCGGCGCGCGCGTGCCGCTGGGCCGCGCCGACGCACCGCAACTGCCGCTCAATCGCGCGGTCTGCGCGTCCTACGCCGTGCCGGGCTGGTGCCCGCCGGTCACGCACGGCGGCCACACCTACCTCGACGGCGGCATCGCCTCGCCGGTTTCCGCCGACATGCTGCTCGGCCAGGGCGTGCACGAAGCGATCGTGCTGGCGCCGATGGCCTCGACCTATCCGGATGCACCGCGCTCGCCGCTGGCACGCATCGAGCGCGCGGCACGCCGCTACATGACGGCGATCGTCGATCGTGAAGTGGCGCAACTCGAACGCGCCGGCATCCGGGTGGTCCGGCTGGAGCCGGGCGCGGAAGACCTCGGGGCGATCGGCTTCAACATGATGGATCCGGCGCGGCGGCTGCGGGTTTTCGAAACCGCGCAACGCACGGCACCGGCCGCCGTGCGCTCGGCGCTGCACGCCGCGTCAGCGTACGCGACGACGGACGCCGGGGTTCCGCTCGCGGTTCACTGAGCGCGCAGGCGCAGGACCACGTCGCGCAGCAGCGCCAGCGCGCGGTCGATGTCGTCGCCGGTGGTGTAGCGGCCGAAGGAAAACCGCAGCGAGGATTCCGCGCGTGACCGCGGCAGGCCGATGCCGGTGAGCACGTAGCTGGGCTCCACCGTCGCCGAGTTGCAGGCCGAGCCGGTGGAAACGGCGATGCCTTTCAAGGCATTGAGCAACACCTCGCCGTCGAGCCCGTCGAAGGCGAGGTTGAGGATGTGCGGCACGCGCTGCGTGGCGCTGCCGTTGAGTTGCACGTTGCCCAGCGCCTGTACGCCGGCAAGGAAACGATCGCGCAGCGCGGCGATGCGCGCGTTGTCGGCCGCCATTTCCGCCTGCGCGATCGCAAAGGCCTCGCCCATGCCGGCCAGCTGGTGCGTCGCCAGCGTGCCCGAACGCAGGCCACGCTCGTGGCCACCGCCGTGGATCTGCGCCGCCAGCTGCACCCGCGGGTCGCGCCGCACGTACAGCGCGCCGACACCCTTCGGCCCGTAGATCTTGTGCGCACTGAAACTCATGAGATCGACCGGCAACGCGGCGAGATCGATCGCCAGCTTGCCGGGCGCCTGCGCCGCGTCGACATGGAACAGCACCCGTCGCTCGCGGCACAGCGCGCCCAGCGCGGCGATATCGTTCACCGTGCCGAGCTCGTTGTTCACGTGCATCAGCGATACCAGCAGCGTGTCGTCGCGCAGCGCCGCCGCCAGTTGCGACGGCGCGATCACGCCGTCGCTGCCCGGCTTCAGCCAGCTGACTTCGAAGCCCTGCTTCTCCAGCCACTTGCAGCTGTCGACCACCGCCTTGTGCTCGATGGTGCTGGTGACGATATGGCCGCGATTGCCGGCGGAATCCCGGGCGAAGTACTGCGCCACGCCCTTGATCGCCAGGTTGTCGCTCTCGGTGGCGCCGGAGGTCCACACCAGTTCGCGCGGATCGCAGTTCAGCAGCTCGGCCACCTGCGCGCGTGCATTCTCCACCGCCTCTTCCGCGAACCAGCCATAGGCGTGCGTGCGCGAGGCGGGATTGCCGAACTGCGCGTCCGGCCCGAGGAATTCGCACATGCGGGAAACCACGCGCGGATCGGCCGGCGTGGTGGCGGCGTAATCGAGGTAGATCGGCTTGCTCACGGCGCGGGTCGGCAACCTGGCGGATAAGGCTGCCGATTCTCGCAGAAACTCAGCGCAGGGTGATGACGTCGCCCCGTTGCTTGCCGCGCTGGCGGTCGCTGATGCTGCGCACTTCCTGCCGGCTAACCAGGTCGCCCAGGCTGATGCCGGAAAGGAATGCATGAATCTGCGCCGACAGGTCCTGCCAGAGGTAGTGGGTGAGGCACATCTCGCCTTCCTGGCAGGTGCCCTCGCCGCCGCAGCGGGTGGCGTCGACCTGCTCATCGACCGAATCGACGATGCTGGCGACGAACACCTCGCTGGCCGGCCGCGCCAGCCGGTAGCCACCGCCCGGCCCGCGCACGCTGGTCACCAGCCCGCTCTTGCGCAGGCGGGCGAACAACTGCTCGAGGTAGGAAATGGAGATCGACTGCCGCTCGGAAATGTCGGCGAGGCTGACCGGTCCGTGATCGGCGTGGAGGGCGAGGTCGAGCATCGCCGTGACGGCGTAGCGACCCTTGGTGGTCAGGCGCATGGGAAACTTCCTGCCGCGCGGGCTCCGGTTGCTGGACCGCCGCAGAATCCATTACCCGACCAAATCTGTCAACTATTGCCGGGACGCCCGTAACGATGTCAGCGCTCGCTGCGCCCTGACCCCGCACCGGAACTGGCTGGCTGGTCGTCGACATCCAGCAGGTCGTCCTTGAGCGCGGGCGGTTTCTGGTCGCAGTAGTCGCTGCCGAGCTTGCGCAGGGCCTCGCACATGCCGTCCACCCGCTTCTCGGTGGCGTGGACATGGTCGATCAGGCCGTGGATGGCACGGGCCACCGGGTCGGGCATGTCGCCGCCGACGCCGTAGGCATCGAAGCCGATCTTCTCCGCCAGCGCCTTCTTCGCCGCGTCGTCGGCACTGGACGCTGCATCACGCAGGATCACCCGGCCCGGGATGCCGACCACCGTTGCACCCGGCGGCACCGCGCGGGTCACCACCGAGTTGGAACCGACGCGCGCGCCGGCACCGACCACGATCGGGCCAAGCACCTTGGCGCCGGCACCGACCACCACGCCGCTCTCCAGCGTCGGGTGGCGCTTGCCCTTGTTCCAGGTGGTGCCGCCCAGCGTGACGCCGTGGTAGATCGTCACGTCGTCGCCGATCTCCGCGGTCTCGCCGATCACCACGCCCATGCCGTGGTCGATGAAGAAGCGCTTGCCGATCTTCGCACCCGGATGGATCTCGATGCCGGTCAGCCAGCGCGCGAAGGTGCTCAGGATGCGGGCGAGCAACTTCAGGCCGTGGTTCCACAGCCAGTGCGAAGCGCGATGGAAAATCAGCGCGTGCAGGCCCGGGTAGGTCAGCAGCACTTCCAGCGTGTTGCGCGCCGCCGGGTCGCGGGCGAACACCGAGCGCACGTCTTCCCGCAGTTGTCCGAACATCACTTCCCTCCCGGGGATTTTTCGCCGGCCTTGCCGGCGGCGGCGGCGGCGGCAGCACGCTGCGCGGCGCCAAGAATGCCGCGCAGGATCTTCATCTCGACCTCGTCCGGCCGCGCGCGCAGGAACAGGCGACGCAAACGGACCAGCAACTGGCGGGGATCATCCACCACGAAGAATTCGAGGTCGAGCAAGGTTTTCTCAAGGTGCGCGAAGAATTTCTCGAGCTCGTCGGCGGTGGCCGGCGGCTTGTCCCAGCGTACCCGCTCCAGCGTCATCTCCGCGTGCCTGCCGTCCGCCGGCGACGACGCTCCGGCGCCGGCCAGCCATTGCCGGCGCAACTCCCAGGCGATCACCTGGATCGCCGCCGCCACGTTCAGCACCGGGTATTCCGGGTTGCCGGGGATTTCCACGTGAAAATGGCAACGTGCCAGTTCGTCGTTGTTCAGCCCGCTGTTCTCGCGCCCGAACACGAAGGCGACGTCGCCGCTGCCGGGCACCTGCAACTGTTCCAGCGCGGTGGCGGCGCCGCGGTCGGCCATCAGGTGCGGCCAGGGCACGGTGCGCACCCGGGCGCTGGCGCCCAGCACCAGCGAGCAGCCGGCAAGCGCCTCGTCGAGGGTGGTGACTACCCGCGCCGCCGCCAGCAGGTCCACGGCGCCGGACGCCATCGCCACCTCGCGGCTGCCGCTGTGCGGGCCCTCGGCCCCGGCACCGGGATCGCCGGCGGCGACGCCGGTGAAGGTCACCGGGTCGACCAGCCACAACTGCTTCAGGCCCATGACCTTCATCGCGCGCGCCGCCGCGCCGATGTTGCCGGCGTGCGAGGTGTTGACCATGACGATGCGGATGCGGTCCAGCATGGGCCGGCGACGGGTGGCAAAGGGGGCGCGCAGTATACCTGCCCGCCCCCCGCCCGGCCGGCCGCTGGCAGGGCCGGCGTGCCCGGCTTCTGCTAGGATGGCGCCCCCGCCGCGCCGCCGAGGCGCGAGGATCGTTCTTTAACCCCGATATCACCACGAGCGCCGGTCGCCAGTGACCGCCGCCGCCAGCAGAGGTTGCCGCCATGCACCAGCCCATCGTCAACATCGCCCTCGGCGCCGCCCGCGCCGCCGGCCGCATCATGGAAGAGGCGCTGGTGCGCGCCAAACCGCTCGTGGTGGAAAGCAAGGGGCAGAACGATTTCGTCACCGCCATCGATCGCGCCGCCGAGAACGCGGTGATCGACGCGATACGCAAGGCCTACCCGAAGCACGCCATCGTGACCGAGGAGAGCGGCCGCATCGAGGGCGCGCCGAACACCGATACCGAGTGGATCATCGACCCGCTCGACGGCACCACCAATTTCATCCACGGCTTCCCGCAATTCGCGGTGTCGATTGCCGTGCAGGTCAACGGCCGCATCGAGCACGCGGTGATCTACGATCCGCTGCGCAAGGAAGAATTCACCGCGTCGCGCGGCCGCGGCGCGCAACTCAATGACCGCCGCATCCGCGTCAGCGACCGCAAGTCGCTGGAGGGCGCGCTGATCGGCACCGGCTTCCCGTTCCGCCAGGAGCAGATGCCGCACATCGACGCCTACCTGGCGATGTTCAAGGACGTGGCCCAGCAGACCGCCGGCATCCGCCGCCCGGGCTCTGCCGCGCTCGATCTCGCCTACGTTGCCGCCGGCCGCCTGGACGGCTTCTGGGAATTCGGGCTCAAGCCGTGGGACATGGCGGCCGGCTGCCTGCTGATCACCGAGGCCGGTGGCCTGGTCAGCGATTTCAACGGCGGCGAGAATCACCTCGACCGCGGCCACATCGTCGGCGGCAATCCGAAGGTGCTGAAGGCACTGCTGAAAACGATCGCGCCGAACGTGCCGGAAAGCTGGCGGCGCTGAAGCTCGTCGGCAACAAAAAGCCCGCAGCGATGCGGGCTTTTTTATTGGCCACCGGCAACCGGCGTGGCGTCGCGGCGCGCCGCCATGTGCGCCAGCGCCTGCCGCGCCATGCTCGCGGCCAGCTCGTGCTCGCCATGGAACAACTGGCCGGCATGCTGGCGCGACAGCAACTCGTACTCGTCATCGCTGTGCGTGCGCACCATGACCTCGATGCCCGGATTCAGCGTCCGCGCAATCTCGATCATCCGCAGCGCGGGGATCGCCTCCGGCGCGGTGATCACCAGCATCGCCGCCCGCGTCACGTGCGCCTGGATCAGCACCGCCGGCTCGACCGCGTCGCCCGACACTGCCGGCAGCCCCCGTGCCCGCAACGACTGCACGATCTCGCGGTTCTGCTCGGCGACCACGCAGGAAACACCCTGCGCCTGCAACGCCTCGGCAATACGTCGCCCGATGTGGCCATAGCCGACCAGCACCACGTGGCCGGTCAGGTGTCGCAGGTCGGTGCTCATCGGCAGCTCCGCCAGCGGGTCGTCGCTGCGCTCGACCAGCCGGGCCAGCCGAGAGCGGCGCCGGATCCACGCCTGCACCGGCTCGATGGCATGGAACACCAGCGGGTTCAGCGCGATGGATATGAGCGCACCGGCCAGCACCAGGCTCTGGGCCTCGGTGGACAGCAAACCCAGCGACACCCCCAGCGCCGCGAGGATGAACGAGAACTCGCCGATCTGCGCCAGGCTCGCGGAAACCGTCAGCGCGGTGTTCAGCGGATAACGGAACAGCAGCACGATGACGAACGCGGCCAGCGACTTGCCGAACAGGATGACGGCGACCACCGCCACCACCCGCAGAGGATGCTCGAACAGCACCACCGGGTCGAACAGCATGCCGACGGCGACGAAGAACAGCACCGCGAAGGCATCGCGCAGCGGCAACGATTCGTGCGCTGCGCGCGAACTGAGGTCCGACTCGCGCAGCACCATGCCGGCGAAAAACGCGCCGAGCGCGAACGACACGCCGAACAGCGCAGCGGCAACGTAGGCAACACCCAGCGCGGCGGCAATCACCGCCAGCGTGAAAAGTTCGCGCGAACCGGTGCGCGATACCTGCAACAGCAACCAGGGAAAAAGCCGGCGACCCACCAGCAACATCAGCGCCGCGAACAGCGCCACCTTGCCGATGGTCGATGCCAGCGACCAGGCCAGCGCGCCGGCGCCACCGGCACTACCCGCCGATCCACCCTGCAGCCAGCCGGCCAGCGGCGGCAGCAGCACGAGCACCAGCACCATGGCGAGGTCCTCGACCACCAGCCAGCCGACCGCGATGCGGCCATTCAGCGAGCCCAGCAGCCGCCGGTCCTCCAGCGCGCGCAGCAGCACCACCGTGCTGGCCACCGACAGCGCCAGCCCGAACACCAGGCCGGCGCCGAACGACCAACCCCAGAACGCGGCGAGGCCAATGCCGAGCAGTGTGGCGACCAGGATCTGCGCGATGGCGCCGGGCAAGGCGATGCGCCGGACGGAGAGCAGGTCGTCGAGGGAAAAATGCAGGCCAACGCCGAACATCAGCAGGATCACGCCGATCTCGGCCAACTGCTGGGCGAGACCGACGTCGGCGGTGAATCCCGGGGTGAACGGGCCGATCAGGATGCCGGCCAGCAGGTAGCCGACCAGCGCCGGCAGCCGCAGTTTCGTCACCAGGAACCCGAACACCAGCGCCAGCCCGAGGCCGGCGGCGATGGTGGTGATCAGGTCGATGTCATGCGGCATGCGCGGCCCCGGCCCGGATCAGGGCCGGTCGTCGATTTCCTCGACTTTTTGCACGACGAAGTCGTCACGGCTGACGCCCAGGTACATCATCAGCGACGAGGCGACGAACACCGACGAGTAGGTGCCGAAGCTCACGCCGATCATCATCGCCAGCGCGAAGTTGTGGATGGCGTCACCACCCCAGATGAACAGCGCGCAGGCGGACAGGAACGTGGTGGATGCCGTCATCACCGTCCGCGACAGCGTCTGCGTCACCGCGCCGTTGATGATTTCCGGCGTGGTGCCCTTGCGCAGGATACGGAAGTTCTCGCGCACCCGGTCGCCGACGACGATGCTCTCGTTGATCGAGTAGCCGATGATCGCCAGCACCGCCGCCAGCACGGTGAGATCGAAGGTCCACTGGAACAGCGCAAAGCAGCCGATGACGATGATCGCGTCATGACCCAGCGCCAGCACCGAGCCCAGCGAGAGCCGCCAGACGAATCGGAATGACACGAACAGCATCATCAACAGCAGCGACATCAGCAGCGCCGTACCGGAATCGTCGCGCAACTCCTTGCCGACCGCGGGGCCGACGAACTCGGTGCGGGAGACGATCATGTCCGGGCTGGCTGCCTGCAGCGCCTCGGCCACCGCGGTGCCGAGCCGGGCCTGGTCGGTGCCCTCTTCCGGCGGGATGCGGATCAGCACGTCGCGCGGGGTTCCGAAGTGCTGCACCACCGCTTCCTTGTGGCCGGCTGCCGCCAGTTGCGAGCGAACCTGCTCGAGGTTCGCCTCCTGCGCGTAGCGGACCTCCAGCAGCGTGCCGCCGGTGAAGTCGAGGCCAAGGTTCAGGCCCTTGAACACCAGCAGCAGGATCGCGCCAACCGTCATGATGATCGACAGGCCGGTCATGTACGGCGCCAGCCTCATGAAGTTGATGGCGCGGGTGTGCTCGATGTGGGCGACCGACAGTTCTTCCACATCCACGGCCTGCTTCACTGCCTGGCCATTGCCGTTTTTCGTATTGGTAGTCATGCGCGCACCCACAGCGGCTGGATACTGAGGGACTGCACCGGTTTACCGCCGTACTTCCAGTTCATCAGCACCCGCGAGAAGACGATCGCGGTGTACAGCGAGGTGGCGATACCGAGCGTCAGCGTGATGGCGAAGCCCTTGACCGAGCCGGCGCCGAAGGCGAACAGGATGATGCCGACGATCATCGTCGTGATGTGCGAGTCGAAGATGGTGGCCCACGCGCGACTGTAGCCGCGATCCATCGCCTGCTGTACCGGCAACCCCTTGCGCAGCTCCTCGCGGATACGTTCGTTGATCAGCACGTTGGCGTCGACGGCGATGCCCATGGTCAGCACGATACCGGCGATGCCGGGCATGGTCAGCGTAGTGTTGATCGCGCCCAGCAGCGCCAGCAACAGCAGCAGGTTGCCCACCAGCGCGATGCAAGCGAACACGCCGGACAGCCGGTAGTTCACCACCATGAACACCACTACCAGCAGGAAGCCGTAGACCGCTGCCTGCAGGCCGGCCTGGATATTTTCCTTGCCGAGGCTCGGGCCGATGGTCCGCTCCTCGACGAAGTACATCGGCGCGGCCAGCGCGCCGGAGCGCAGCAGCAGCGCGAGTTCGGCGGCTTCCGCCGGCGAGTCGAGACCGGTGATCTGGAACTGCACGCCCAGCACGTCGCGGATGGTCGCCTGGTTGATGACGTACTTTTCTTCCTTCTTGTCGATGACGACGCTCTTGCTGCCGTCCGGGTTGGTCACTGTGCGTGCCGCCGACTTCGTTTCGACGAACAGCACTGCCATCGGCTTGCCGACGTTGTCGACCGTGGCACGCTGCATGGCACGGCCGCCCTTGGTATCCAGCGTGATGCTGACGTTCGGCTGGTTGCTCTGCTGGTCGAAGCCCTGCTGGGCGCTGGTCACCGAGTCGCCGGTGACGATCTTCTCGCGCTTGAGCGTGACCGGCGGCTCGCGGTTGTCCTTGAACGGGAACACCTCGCCGCCGCCCTCGAGTTCGACCAGTCGGAATTCGAGGCTGGCGGTGCGGCCGAGCACGCGCTTGGCGGTAGCCGTGTCCTGCACGCCCGGCAGCTCGACGACGATGCGGTTCATGCCCTGGCGCTGCACCAGCGGCTCGGCCACGCCCAGCTCGTTCACCCGGTTGGAGATGGTGGTGCGGTTCTGGTCGATGGCCTCGTCGGCAATCGCCTTCAGCGCCGCCGGCGTCATTTTCAGCAGCAGGATGAACTCGTTGGCGGCATCGACCTCGGACACGAAGAAGTCGTTGGTCATGCCCTTGATGATGCCGGCTGCACGATCACGGACTTCTGCGCTCTCGAAACGGACCTCGATGCCCTCGGCGCCACGACGCACGCTCTTGTAGCGCTGGCCGTCGGACAGTTTTTCGCGCAACGAGGTGCGGATCTGCTCCAGCCAGCCTTCCTCGCGACGGGCGACCGCCTTCTCCATGTCGACCTCGAGCATGAAGTGCACGCCGCCGCGCAGGTCGAGGCCCAGTTTCATCGGGTCGGCGCCGAGCGCCAGCATCCAGGCGGGAGTGGTCGGCGCCAGGTTGAAGGCGATGACGACACCGTCGCCCAGCGCGGCCTGCACGATTTCCTTGGCCTTGACCTGCGCCTCGCTGTCGCCGATGCGGATCAGGATCGAGTTCTCGAGCCGCTCGAACGGCTTGTAGGGCAGGTTGGCAGCCTTCAGCGCCTCCTCGGCGCGATGCGCGACATCGTCGCTGATCTGCATCGACGCGCTGCCGCCGGATACCTGGATCGCCGGCTCGTCCGGGTACAGGTTGGGGAGCGAGTAGATCGCGCTGATCGTCACCACGGCGACCACCAGCAGGACCGTCCACCACGAGTTCTGGTTCATGCAATTTCCCGGCACGTAGCCCTTGCGGGCAATTCAGGAATCAACAGCGGCAAACCTGCGCGGCCATGGCCGCGCAGGCCGGTTTCAGGCCGCTTCCTTGATCTGCTTCAGCGTGCCCTTCGGCAGCGAGGCAGTGACCGACAGTTTCGACACCTTGATCTCGACGCCATCGGCGATTTCCAGCGCCAGGTACTCGTCGGTGACCTTGGTGATGCGGCCGAGGATGGCGCCGTTGATGACGACCTCGTCGCCCTTCGACAGGCTGCCGACCAGTTCGCGGTGCTCCTTCATCCGCTTGGACTGCGGGCGCCAGATCATGAAATACATCATGGCGATCAGGACGCCGAACATGGCCAGGGTGACCCAGCCGCCGCCCTGCGGTTGTGCAGCCGGCGCGCCTTCGGCCCAGGCTTCGGAGATGAAGAAACTCATGTTTTTACCCTCAGGTCTGCGACAAAGTCGGCCAATCTACCCGCTTCGATAGCCCCCCGCAAATCGGCCATCAGCCGCTGGTAGTAGCGCAGGTTGTGGATGGTCCCCAGCATGGCGCCCAGCATCTCCCCGCACTTGTCCAGGTGGTACAGGTAGGCCCGGCTGAAGTGGCGGCAGGCATGGCAGTCGCAGGCCGGGTCCAGCGGGCCGGTATCGTCGCGGTACCGGGCGTTGCGGATGCGGACCACGCCCTCGCTGGTGAAGTAATGGCCGTTGCGGGCGTTCCGGGTCGGCAGCACGCAGTCGAACATGTCGACCCCGCGCAGCACCGCCTCGGCGATGTCCAGCGGCTTGCCGACGCCCATCAGGTAGCGGGGCTTGTCGGCCGGCATCCGCGGCGGCAGGTGGTCGAGGATGCGGATCATGTCCTCCTTGGGCTCGCCCACCGACAGGCCGCCGATGGCGTAGCCGTCGAAACCGATGGCGGTGAGGCCGGCCAGCGACTCCTCGCGCAGGTCCTCGTACATCCCGCCCTGGACGATCCCGAACAGCGCGCCCGTGGCCCGGCCGGTCTCCGCGCCCAGTGCATCGTGCGCCGCCCGCGAACGCTGCGCCCAGCGCAACGACATCTGCATCGACTTGCGCGCCTGCTCCACGGTGGCCGGGTACGGCGTGCACTCGTCGAAGATCATCACGATGTCCGAACCCAGCTCGTGCTGCACGCGCATCGAGATCTCGGGATCGATGAACACCTCGGAGCCGTCGATCGGCGAGCGGAACTTGACGCCCGCCTCGGTGATCTTGCGCAGGTCGCCGAGACTGAATACCTGGAAGCCGCCGGAGTCGGTGAGTATCGGGCCCTGCCACTGCATGAAGTCGTGCAGGTCGCCATGCTTGCGGACGATCTCCGTGCCCGGGCGCAGCATCAGGTGGAAGGTGTTGCCGAGCACGATCTGCGCGCCGATGTCGGCGATGTCGCGCGGCAGGATTGCCTTCACCGTGCCGTAGGTGCCTACCGGCATGAACGCCGGCGTTTCAACTACCCCTCGGGCGAAGGACAGCCGGCCGCGGCGGGCGGCGCCGTCGGTTTGGAGCAGGTCGAATTTCACCGGTCAGGGTCCTCGCAGCAGATCAGTCGGCGGGCTTCGGGTACGGGATGAACATGGCATCTCCGTAACTGAAGAACCGGTAGCGCGCGCGCACCGCCTCGCGGTACGCGTGCAGCACGTGGTCGGTGCCGGCAAACGCGCTGACCAGCATCAGCAGCGTCGAGCGCGGCAGGTGGAAGTTGGTCACCAGCGCGTCGACCACCCGGAAGCGGTAGCCGGGGTAGATGAAGATGTCGGTCTCGCCGCGATACGGCAGCAACGCGCCCTGCTGGCCGGAAGCCGGCGCCACGCCGGCCTGCCTTTCAGCAAACAGCGCCGCCGATTCCAGGCTGCGCACGGCAGTCGTCCCCACCGCCACAACCCTGCCACCGGCCGCTTTCGTTTCCAGCACGGCACGCACCGCATCGGCGCCCACATCCACCCGTTCGCTGTGCATGCGGTGCGCGCTCACCGTTTCCGCCCGCACCGGCTGGAAAGTACCGGCACCCACGTGGAGCGTTACCGTGGTGCTGCGCACGCCTTTCGCGGCGAGCCGGGCCAGCAGTGCCTGGTCGAAGTGCAGGCCGGCAGTGGGAGCGGCAACAGCGCCGGGATTTTTCGCGTAGACGGTCTGGTAACGCTCGCGATCGACGA
>JBKHWA010000008.1:0-6828 GCA_046566765.1 Gammaproteobacteria bacterium | reverse complement strand
ATGAAACGCGAAGAAATGGTTGCGCTGTTCCGGCTGCTGGTCGGCATCGGCATCCTGCTGCTGATGCTGGCATTCCTGCGTGCCTGCCTGTCGCCGCCGATGATCCCGCCGAAGGAATTGCCGACCAGCAGCTCACCGCCGTCGGGCCGGTCCGACCGCTATTACTGAGACGCATATCGCCATTTTCTGGCGCCGGCTCTGCGAGCCACGCCATTCCCGCCAGCAACGGTGTGCCTCTGCGCCACGCGATGCGTTTCAGCCGCGCAGCAGCGCGATCGCCTTTTCCAGCCGCTTCGCGCGCGCCGGCGCCGCCAGCGCCATCACCATGCCGTTGGCGCGCCAGTCGCGGGCGACGTCGTCGTCGGCACTCGCCAGCAACGTCGTCACCTGCGCCGCGGCCAGCGCCAGTTCCTGCTCGGCGCCGGCCAGCAGCAGGTGGGTGTGCGGATCGGAGGCATCACGCGCCGCGCACTGGCCCAGCCGGTCCAGTGCTGCCAGCAGCGTCGCCAGCAAGGTGTGCGGCCAGTCGCGCCGCAAACCGTTCACGGCGAGATGTGCCGCGATTGCCGTCGATACGTGGATGTCCTCGACGGTGCGGAACGGCCGCGCGTGATCGCGCCAGCCATCGCCCGGCAGCAACATCGACGCATCGACTTCCACGCCGTCGAAACGCGCGCGCGCATGCGGTACCGCATCGAGGAATCCGGCCGGCGGCCGGTCTTCCAGCGTCACGCCGCGCGCATCCGGCGGCAACAACACCAGCGACGAGCGACGCCGGCCCGTGGCGTCGACGTCCTGCCGCGCCAGCACCAGCAGGTGCGTGGCGGCGCTGCCGCCGGCGACCCAGGATTTCTCGCCATCGAGGCGGAAGCGGCCGTCGCCCAGCGGCGTCAGCGCGGTGAGGATGTCATCGGGGCGCTGGCGCTTGCCCTCGGTCACCAGCAGCGCGCCGAACGCGTCAGCCGGCAGCGACGGCAACAGCACACGCAACGCCGACTGGTAACCGCCGGCGAAACAGAACGCGAGCTGGCCGGCAGCGAGGCCGGCTTCGAGCGCAGAGAGAAAGGTGTCGGCCTGTGGGCGGAAATTCGCTCGCCAGGCGGCGAGATCCGCGGGCGCCGGCGGCAAGCCGCGCGACGCCGCACGCAGGCGCTCGATTACTTGAGGAAGAACCACGCGGCGCCGGCAATCACCGCGACGACCAGCACGATCAGCACGACGTTACTGCTACCGGACTTCTCCGGCGCCGCTGGCGCGGGCGCAGGCTCGGCGGCCTTCGGCTGCACCTTGGTCGGCGCAGAAGTGCTGGCCTTGGCGGCCGGCTTGGCCGCCGCCGGTGCTGCCGCCGGGGCCGGTGCAGCAGCGCTGCGGAACTGGGTATCGCCTTCGTCGCCACTCACCGCCTTCTGGGTGGTGGTGTTGCCGCCCGGGCCGGCGACTTCGAAGCTGAAGGTGTCGAAGCGGACTTCATCGCCGTTCTTCAATTCGCCGTCGGCGATTTTCTTGCGGTTGATGAACGTGCCGTTGGACGAGTTGAGGTCCTTCACCAGCAACTTGCCGCCCACCAGCTGCACCTCGGCGTGCTGGCGCGAAACGTGGTTGGCCGGCAGCTGGATGTCGCAGTTGTTGGCGCGGCCGATGATCACCTTGCCGGTCACCGGGATCGGGAAGGTCTTGCCGACGATGGAGCCGGTCTTGGCCTTCAGTACCCAGCCACTGCCCTGCTTGCTGGCCGTGGCCGAGGGCGCGACGGGAATATTCGCCAGCGCCGGGGTCAGCAGCGTGGCGCCTTCCGGAGTCGGGGCCGCTTCCGCCTTGGGATCGACCAGCAGGAACTCGATGGTGTTGATGGCGATGGAATCGGCAGCGCGCAACTCGGTGCGTCGCGCGATGCGCTTGCCGTTGACGAAGGTGCCGTTACTGCTGCCGGTATCGGAGATGAAGACCTGGTCGCCTTCGATGCGCAACTCGGCGTGGAAGGGGCTGACGCCCTCGTCCGGCAGCACGATGTTGTTCTGCGGGTCCCTGCCAATGGCGTATCGGGTTTCGACCAGCCAGATGGCCGGCTTGCGCTGATCCTTGAACTGCAGCTTGAGCATGATGACCCCTGTCCCTGAATCCGCGGCCGGTAACCCGTCCGCCACCCGGGAAACCGGTCCCGGGCACCTTGCGAAAACTCGCGCCTACTGTACCGATTGCGCCGGGGCCGGACCACCCTCGTTCGTGCCCTGAACCGGGGCTTCCGTCGTTTGCGGGGCGGTAACCGGGGTCGTGGCGGCCGCGGGCTCTCCCTGCACTGCGGGCGTCGTCGCCGTCGCCGTCGCCGCTGCCGGTGCCGGGTCGAACAACGCGCCGGGATCGGCAGCGGCAGCTTGTTCCGCCTGCGCGGCGGCATCGGCCTCGGCCTTTTTCTTCTTGCGATCCTTTTTCTTTTTGCTGGCGGCGGGCTTGTCGTCGCCGCCCTCGGCAGCAGCCGGTTTCTCCGGCACGCCGGCACGGCGGCCGGAGAACAGGCCGTCCATGCGCTCGGGCAGCGCCTCGCCTTCCTGCAGGCGCGCGATGTCGCCGCGCGAGTCGATCTCGAACGCGAGCGCGCGCACGCCGTTGTACTTGGCGGCGCTCAGTTCACCGGCCGACTGGCTGTCGCGAACGATGCTCGGCCGCAGGAATACCATCAGGTTCTGCTTGCCGCGACTGACGCTCTTGGCGCGGAACAGGATGCCGATCACCGGGATATCGCCCAGCAGCGGCACTTTCTTCACCGTCTCGCTGACGCGGTCCTCGATCAGGCCGCCGAGCACCACCGTCTGGCGGTTGCCGGCCAGCACGGTGGTGGCGATCGAGCGCTTGCTGGTGATGATGTCGGAGGACTGCACGCCCTTCTCGCTGGGCTTCACGCTCGAGACTTCCTGGTTGATCACCAGCTTCACGTTCTCGTCGTCGATCATCGTCGGCGTGACCTTCAACTGGATGCCGACGTCCTCGCGCTTGATGGTGGTGAACGGGTTGGCGACGCCGCTGCCGGTTGCGGTCGAACTGCCGGTAATGAACGGCACGTTTTCGCCGACCACGATCGACGCTTCCTGGTTGTCGAGGGTGAGCACGCTCGGCGTCGACAGCAGGTTGACGTTGGCGTTCGACGCCAGCGCCTGCAGCACGCCGGCAAACTGGATGTCGCCGTTCGACGCGCGCTTGCCACCGGCAACCGTCACGCCCTCGGCGAGTCCGCTGGAGGTGGCCGGGCTGATGATGGTGGCGGCAATGTCGTTGAGGCTGCGGCCGGCAGTGGAGAAATTGGTGCCGACGAGGCCGGAATCCGGATCGCCCGAGGCCCATTGCACGCCGAGATCCTTGCCGGTGCTGCCACCCACCTCGACGATCGCCGCCTCGATCAGGATCTGCGCGCGGCGGACGTCGAGTTGCGATACCACCGCCTTGATCTGCTGCATGATCGACGGCTCGGCGCGGATCACCAGCGCGTTCAGCGATTCGTCGGCCTGGATGGCGACCTTGCCGCCGACCGCGTTGAGCAGCGCCGCGGCGCCCCCCGCATCCTTGCCCGCCGACGATGCCGTGCTGCCACCGCCATCGATCATCCCCTTGAGCAGTTCGGCGGTTTTCTTCGCCTCGGCGTGCCGCAGGCGGATCACCTGCACCGAGCCGGTATTGGCCTCGGCCTGCACGTCCAGCGTCTTCACCAGCGTGCGGATACGCTCGCGCGCCGCCGCGTCGCCGCGCAGGATCAACCGGTTGGTGCGTTCGTCGGCAACGATGCGGACACGGCCCGCGGAAAGCGAGTTTCCGCCCTGGCGCGCCGACGCCGCCGCACCCTTGGCACCGTCGCCGGAAACGAAGGTGCCCAGCATGTCGAGCACGTCGCCGACCCAGGCGTGCTGCAGTTGCACGACCTCGAGTTCCTCGGCATCGGCGCCGTCGATGCGGGCCAGCACCTGTTCCAGCCGCGCGATGTTCTCGCCGTGGTCGGTCACCACCAGCACGTTGGCACCCGGCACCGCCGCCAGGTGGCCCGACTGCGGCACCATCGGCCGCAACACCGGCACCAGCTCGGCAGCAGAGGAATTGTTGATGGCGATGACGCGGGTGATCATCGCGTCGCCGCTGGGCTTCTCGCTGGTATCAAGCGGGATCGAGTCCTGCTTGGCGTTGCCGTCCGGCACGATCTTCACCACCCGGCCGGTAGGCACCGCGGCAAAACCGTTCACGCTCAGCACCGAAAGGAACACCTGGTACACCGTCGCCGAACTCATCGGTTGCGGCGCAATCACCGTGATCTTGCCCTTCACCCGCTGGTCGACCACGAAGGTCTTGCCGGTCATCGCCGACACCTGGTCGATGAATGCGCGGATATCGGCATCACGCAGGTTGATGCTCCACTCGCCGTCGGCGGCGGTGGCCGGCGCCAGGCAGGCCATCGCCAGCAGCAGGGCTGCAAGGGCACGGCCAAGGATTCGCTGGATATTCACATCATTCCCTTTGTTCTTTGCCTGTTCGTTCTGCATGTCTTGTCCGCTGCTGCAACGCCGGTGCCGGGCCGGCACTACAGCGGGTAATTGACGGTGAAGGTCTGGCTGCCGCGCTTCACTTCGACGCGCGCCTCGCCGCTGGCCTTCACTTCATCGACCATCGCGGCGTCGTGCTGGATGTCGCCCAGAGGCTTGCCGTTGACCGACACCACGATATCGCCCGGGCGCAGGCCCAGGTTGCGGATCAACTCGGCACTCGCCCCCTCGCCAACGGTGTAACCGCCGCCGCCGGGTTTCAGGCCGAGATCGTTCAGCACGATGTCCGGGTTCGACTTGAAATCCTCCGCGTACTGCGTGAAGCGCGAACGCGGCCCGCCTTCCGTCGCGTCGCCCGTCACTGGCTGCGCCAGCCGATCCTTCAACCCGACAAAACCGCCGCCGGCAGTGTTTCGCGCGGCGGCAACGGGACGATCCGGGGCGCTGCCAGTGCCGGAAGCCGTCACGTCGAAGCGCAGCGTTTCCAGCTGCCCGCGGCGGCGCAGCAGCACCTGGTCCTTCTCCACTTTTTCCAGCGTGGCACCGCCGGGCAGCGCAGCGCCCACGCGGAACAATTCGCCATCCTTGCCGCGCTCGGCGATCACCGCGCCGGCGAGGCGATCGTTGCCGGTGCTGAAAATGCCGAGCAATTGCAACGCGAGGTTCGTTTGCGGCGCCGGCTGGTCGCCCGCCGCCGGCTGTGCCGAGGCATCGCCGAACAGGGTCCAGTTGCGGGCCATGTCCGGGGTGAACTCGCGGCGTGGCGCCACGCTCGCCACCGGGGCCGGTGGCACCGCCGCGACCGGCACCCCGTCGGCCACCAGCCAGGCAAATGCCGCCAGCGTGTAGCCGATCAGCAACACCAGGACGAGCGCCGCCGCGGTCACCAGGACCTTGCGCCCGTCACCGGTAGCCAGCGCCTGCAGCCGCGCAGCAAGACTCATACGATCCTTGAGTGATCCCTAAAGAAAACGATGCAACTTATCGGCAGGGCTGGGATAAATCAACAACACGCACCCCGCCGGAGGGCTAGACCCCGGGGCAACGGAAAGAGTTCAGCGGGACGGCAAAGAAAACCGGCAGGCGGCCCGGGACCAAGGGTCAGCGCAGCGGTTGCCGCAGTTCGAAGAAGGCTTCGTCGGGCGGCCGGGGGGAGCTGGGCGCGGCACCGACAAGCCTGGCTGCTCGCTGGCTGATCAGCAGGTGCACGCCCCGCGCCTCGGGATCGACATCCAGCGTCGCCAGCATGCCGCCCGGCTCCGACTCGCCATCGACCAGTACCCGCAGGCGCCCGTCGACGGCGCGGACCAGCCCGCGCAATGCCGGCACGGCCAGCGGCTCGGCCCGGCCCGCCACCTGCACCGTGCCGGGCCCCCAGCCGAGGCGCCCGCTGGCGCCGTCGACCCGCCCGCCCGGGGCAAGCTCGAGGTCCAGGCCCTGGATCGACAGCGGCTGATCGCTCACCACCCGGGTACCGGTAACGATGCGACCGAGCCAGCCCGGACCGAGTTCGCCCCGCTCAACCTGCAGCCGGTAGCCCCAGGGCGCCGCCGCAACAGAGCCCGATGCAGCGAGACCGTTGCCGGTCGCCGTCCAGTCCGCGGATATCGTCAGCAACAGCAGCCGCGCGGGGCGTGAGTCCCAACTTACCTGCAGGAGCCCGGACTGCGTGGCCAGACTGGCGGAGCCTCGCCACAAGGTACCGCCCGGGTCGGAAACCCGCTCGGCGATGCCATCCGGCGCCAGCCTGAGCAGCCAGCCAACCGGCGCCAGCACCACGAGGCTCACCGCGAAGGCAAGGACCCCGGCAGCAACCAGCAAGCGACGTGGGTACATGTGGAGGGTGGGCCCCGGCGGGCGCGGCCGGCCGGGGCCGGGGATCAGAACGGGATGTCGTCGTCGAAGTCGGCGGCCGCCGGCTGCGATGCCGGCTTGGCGCGCGGGGCCGCCGCTGCGGCGGGCGCTGCCGCCGGGCGATCAAAGCCCTGGTCGAAGCCATGATCGTCGTCAGCCATGCCGCCACCGCCGCCGCCACGCGAATCCAGCATCTGCATCTGGTCGGCGACAATCTCGGTGGTGTAGTGCTTCTGGCCGTCCTTGTCGTACGAGCGGGTACGCAGCGCGCCCTCGATGTAAACCTTCGAGCCCTTCTTCAGGTACTGGCCGGCGATCTCGGCCAGCTTGTTGAAGAACACCACCTTGTGCCACTCGGTGCGCTCCTGCATCTGGCCCGAGTTCTTGTCCTTCCAGCTCTCGCTGGTCGCGATCGTCACGTTGGTGACGGCACTGCCGCTGGGCAGGTACTTGG
>JBKHWA010000007.1:0-4680 GCA_046566765.1 Gammaproteobacteria bacterium | reverse complement strand
TCGCGAGATGACAGTTGAGGATGGCGCTGACCTTGTCGGTGCCGCCGCTGGACTGGTTCACGCCCTGCGACCAGCTGGTGACGGTTTTCGGCGTGCGCGCGAACCAGTCGAAGAAGCGGCGCAGGTCATCGACCGGCACGTCGCAACAGGCCGCGAGCTCATTCGGATTCACCGCTTCGGCGGCAGCGGCCGCATTGAACGCGCCGTGGTAGCCGGCGGTGTGCTGCGCAATGAACGCCGCATCCAGCGCGCCCTGCGCCGCAAGGTGAACGAGCAGGCCGTTGAACAGCGCGGCGTCGGTACCCGGACGGATGGCCAGGTGCAGGTCGGCGATGGAACAGGTGGCGGTGCGCCGCGGATCGATCACCACCACCCTGGTGCCGCGTTTCGCCTTCGCGGCCTGGATGCGCTGGAACAGCACCGGATGGCACCAGGCGGTGTTGCTGCCGACCAGCACGACGAGATCCGCCAGCTCCAGATCCTCATAGCAGCCGGGCACCGCGTCCTCGCCGAAGGCACGCTGCTGCGCGACCACGGTCGAGGCCATGCACAGCCGCGAATTGGTGTCGATGTTGGCGGTGCCGAGGAAACCCTTCACCAGCTTGTTGGCGACGTAGTAATCCTCGGTGAGCAACTGGCCGCTGACGTAGAAGGCGATGGCGTCCGGCCCGTGGTCGCGCCGCACCTGGGCGATCTTCGCCGCCACCGCGTCCAGTGCTTCGCCCCAGAACACGTCGCGGCCGCCGATCTGCGGGTGCAGCAGGCGGCCGGCGGTGCCCAGCGTTTCGTTGAGCGCCGTGCCCTTGCTGCACAGTCGTCCGCCGTTGGCGGGATGCGCCGGATCGCCGGCGATGGCCACCAGCCGCGCACCGGCATCGCGCACCGTCGCCGACAGGCCGCAACCGACGCCACAGTAGGCGCAGGTGCTCCGCACCGCCGTCCGCGCGCCGCCGCCGTCCATCTCAGGCCACCCGCTTGCCGTCGGCGATCGGCTCGCTGCCAACCTCAATGCGTCCGCGCAGCGTGCGCACTGGATAGACCGGCACCCGAACGTCGGACTTTTCCTGGCAGCGGCCGCTGACCAGGCTGAAGTGCTGCTTGTAGATCGGCGAGGCCACCACCAGTTCGCCTTTCAGATCACCGACGATGCCGCGCGACAGCACGTTGGCGCCGCTGAACGGGTCCAGGTTGCCGATGGCATACACCGATCCTTGCGGCAGCCGGAAGATCGCCACCTGCGCGCCATTGACCAGCGCGCAGGCGCCGCGGCCGGGCACCAGGTCGTCGACGGCGCACACCGGGATGTATTCGACTCCGATACGTCTGGGACTCATGTTCGCCTCCTCAGGCTTCCTGTGTTGCGCCGGCGGTCTTTTCGTCCGCGGCAGCCGGGCGGATCTGCCCGCGCTCGCGCACGAACACCACGTTGTCGTCCACCGCGTCGCTGTTGACGAAGGCGCGGAAGCGGGCGCGTTTTGCCGGGTCTTCCACCGTGCTCCTCCACTCGTCCTGGTAGCTGCCGATGACCAGCGCCATCTCGGCCTCCAGTTCGGCACCAATGCCCAGCGAATCCTCGCAGACGACCTGCTTCAGGTAGTCGAGCCCGCCTTCGAGGTTGTCGCGCCAGGTGCTGGTGCGCTGCAGGCGATCGGCCGTGCGGATGTAGAACATCAGGAAGCGGTCGATGTAGCGCAGCAGCGTCACGTCGTCGAGATCGCTGGCCAGCAATTCGGCGTGGCGCGGCTTCATGCCGCCGTTGCCGCAGACGTACAGGTTCCAGCCTTTTTCGGTGGCGATGACGCCGACGTCCTTGGACTGTGCCTCGGCGCATTCGCGCGTGCAGCCGGAGACCGCCATCTTGACCTTGTGCGGCGCGCGCAGGCCCTTGTAGCGGTTCTCGATGAGGATGGCCATGCCGACCGAATCCTGCACGCCGTAACGGCACCAGCTGGAACCGACGCAGCTCTTCACCGTGCGCAGTGCCTTGCCGTAGGCATGGCCGGACTCGAAACCGGCGGCGATCAGTTCTTCCCAGATCGACGGCAACTGCTCCAGCCGGGCGCCGAACAGGTCGATGCGCTGGCCGCCGGTGATCTTGGTGTACAGGTCGTACTTCTTCGCCACCGTGCCGATGGCCAGCAGAGCGTCCGGCGTGATCTCGCCGCCGGGGATGCGCGGCACCACCGAGTAGGTGCCGTCCTTCTGGATGTTGGCCAGCACGTGGTCGTTGGAATCCTGCAGGTGGGCATGCTCGTCCTTCAGCACGTACTCGTTCCAGCAGGACGCGAGGATCGCGCCGATCGCCGGCTTGCAGATGTCGCAGCCGAGGCCGCGGCCGTGCCGGTTGCGCACCTCGTCGAAGGTCCGGTACCTGTTGACGCGGACCAGGTGGTAGAGCTCCTGGCGGGTGTGCGCGAAGTGCTCACAGATGTCCTTCTTCACCTCGACGCCGAGCTTTTTCAGTTCGCTGTTCATCACCTGCGTCACCAGCGGCACGCAGCCGCCGCAGGTCGTTCCAGCCTTGGTGCAATCCTTGAGCGAGGACACCGTATGGGCACCGTCGCGCACCGCCTTGCACAGCTCGCGCTTGCTCACCGCGTTGCAGGAGCAGATCTGCGCGGTATCCGGCAGCGCTTCGACGCCGATGCCGGCCGAGGACTTGCCGTCGGTGGCCGGCAGGATCATCGACTCCGGCTGGGCCGGCAGCGTCACGCCGTTGAGCATGATCTGCAGCAGCGATCCGTAGTCGGACGCTTCGCCGACCAGCACCGCACCGAGCAGGCGCTTGTTGTCCTCGCTGACCACGATCTTCTTGTAGATGCCGTTCGGCTCGTCGATCCAGGCATAGGACTTCGCGCCCTTCGCCTGCGCATGGGCATCGCCGATGCTGGCCACGTCCACGCCCATCAGCTTCAGCTTGGTCGACATGTCCGCACCCTGGAACAGGGCGGCATCCGGCAGTGCCAGCAGTTGCTGCGCGGCGACCTTCGCCATTTCGTAGCCCGGCGCGACCAGGCCGTAGATCCGGCCGCTCCACAGCGCGCATTCACCGATCGCGTAAACCGACGGATCGCTGGTGCGGCAGGCGTCGTCGACGACGATGCCGCCACGCGGACCGATCTCCAGTCCTGCGCTGCGGGCCAGCGCGTCCTGCGGCCGGATGCCGGCGGAAAACACCAGCATGTCGCAGTCGAGCACGGTGCCGTCGGCGAACTGCAGCCGGTGGCGCGCCCCTTCGCCGTCGACGATCGCCTGCGTGTTGCGACCGGTGTGCACCAGCACGCCCAGCGCCTCGATCTTGCGGCGCAGCATCGTGCCGCCGCCGTCGTCGATCTGCACCGCCATCAGCCGCGGGGCGAATTCAACGACATGGGTTTCCAGGCCCAGGTCGCGCAGCGCCTTCGCGGCTTCGAGGCCGAGCAGGCCGCCGCCGATCACCACCCCGTTGCGTGCCTGCGCCGCTGATGTGCGAATCGCATCGAGATCCTCGATGGTGCGGTAGACATGCACATGTGCGCGGTCGTGGCCGGGCACCGGCGGCACGAACGGGTACGACCCGGTGGCCAGCACCAGTTCGTCGTAAGGCAGGACGCTGCCGTCGCTCGCGCTGACGGTCTTCGCCGCGCGGTCGATCGCGGTCGCCCGCACGCCCAGCCGAAGGTCGATACCGTGCTGTGCGTAGAAGCCGGCAGGTGCGAGCAGCAGGTCATCCGCCGCGCGGCCAGTGAAGTATTCGGAGAGATGCACGCGGTCATAGGCCGCGCGCGGCTCCTCGCCGAGCACGGTGATGGAAAGATCCTGTCCGGTGGCGGCGACAGCCTCCAGGAATTTCTGGCCGACCATGCCGTTGCCGATCACTACTACGCGACGCCTACTCATTCACCACCTCCGTCCCGGCCGTTCCGGGGAAATTTTGTTCGCTTTGTCCTGCAGCCCCTCTCCCCAACCCCTCTCCCCGCGCGCGGGGAGAGGGGCTCGTTTTTCTCCATTTCCCGCACGCGGGGAGAGGGGCTCGCTTTTCTACATCTCCCGCTTTCGTGGACAGGCGCTTGCTTGATCCCCTCTCCCGCTGGCGGGAGAGGGTGGCGCAACGCGCCGGGAGAGGGCCTCAGGCCGCCGGCCGCTGGTGCCGCTTGTAGAGGAACTCCAGCACCTGCGCGCGCACCGCGTGGTAGTGCGGATCGTTGGCCAGTGCCAGCCGGTCGCGCGGCCGATCGATGCCGACCTCGACGATCTCGCCGATGGTGGCCGCCGGGCCGTTGGTCATCATCACGATGCGGTCGGCCAGCAGCACCGCTTCATCGACGTCGTGCGTCACCATGATCACAGTGCTGCCGGTGCGCGCCACGATGCGCATCAGTTCGTCCTGCAGGTGGGCGCGGGTCAGTGCATCCAGCGCGCCGAACGGCTCGCCCATCAGCAGCACCTGCGGTTCCATCGCCAGCGCGCGGGCAATGCCGACACGCTGTTTCATGCCGCCGGAAATCTCGGTCGGCCGCTTGTGCATCGCGTGCGTCAGTCCGACCAGTTCCAGCGCCGCCTCCGTGCGCGCGTTCAGTTGCGCCTTGCCCTCACGACCGCCGAACACACGCTCGACCGCCAGGTGCACGTTGCCGTGACAGGTCAGCCACGGCAGCAGCGAATGGTTCTGGAACACCACCGCCCGCTCCGGCCCGGGGC
>JBKHWA010000006.1:0-5379 GCA_046566765.1 Gammaproteobacteria bacterium | reverse complement strand
TTGATGTACACGCGCACCGTCTGCCCGTCGGTGAGATTGAACGTGACCGAGTTGGTGGCGGCGGCGTAGGTCGACGAATAGGTGCCGCCGGAGGCGCCATTCACCGACAGCGTGGCACCGCTCAGCGCAATCACCTTCGAGCCGGCCGGGCCGGTGGCGGTGAAACTGAACGACTGGGCGTGACCGTCCGGCAACGTCTGCTTGGTGATATCGAGGTAGGCGCCGGCGCCCACCGAAACGACGCCCGCCACCGAGGCCTGGCCGGCGTTGCACTTGGACGCCGAGGTGCCGATGACGTCGGTGGCACCGGTACAGGTGCCGCCGGTGTTCTGCCGGTAGGTCAGCGCATACGGGATCGCCAGCACGCCGGTGGTGTCGGGCTGGCAGACCACCTTGATCTCGTTGATCCGCACCGAGTCGGTACCGTTGCCGTTGAAATCGCCGCAGGTGTTGCCGTCGTTGTCTTCCCAGGGCGCCGGCGTGGTCGGGAACGTCGCCACCGAACACTGGCCGCTGCCGGCGACGATCGGGTTGTTGAACGTCTGGCCGACGAAGAAGCCGATGTCATAGCGGTCGGTGTTGGTGCCGGTCAGCTCCAGGTCGACCAGGAAGTTGAACTCGGTGCCGACGGTACAGAACGGCGCGGTACCGTCGGCGGCGCTGAATACCGGGCTGACGGTGAATTCCTTGGCGTTGCAGTTCATGTTGCCGCCGCCGGTGTAGCGGTCGCCGGCGCAGGTGAGGTCCTTGACCGCCGAGGTCAACGTCAACGCCTCCGCGGGCGCCACGGCGGCGGCCAGCAGCAATGCCAGCAGCAGCCGTACGCCGTACGCGGCGATGTTCCTAGCGGCCCGCATGCGAACCCTCCTCCCTGCTGCTGGTCTTCCAGCGCAACTTCGTATTCTGGTCGAACTTCAGGCGCAGTTGCAGGTAGAAACCCTGCATGGTGTAGCGCGCGGCATCGAAGTCGGAATCGTAAAAGCCGCGGTGGTTGTAGCCGAGGGTGATCCAGCCGTTCTCCACCGGCGAGAACCCGATCATCGGGCCGACCGAGTATTCGTGGGTGCCGGCGCTCCAGGAATTGAGCGAGCTGGCCTGCACGCCGATGTCGACGTACTTCGTGATGTCGTGGCGAACTTCGACGCCGATGATGTCGGTGTAGCCGGAATAACCGGTGCCATCGAAGGTGTCCAGCGCGTACTTGGCGCCGTAATAGAGGGAGAACTGGTTGCGCTCGTAGCGGTTGAACAGGTCGCCCTTGCGATCGCGGCCGGTCCATTCCTTCGACACGCGGTTGAGCGCAAAGTTGTTGATGATGCGCCGGGTGGTGGCGTCGCCGGCGACCAGGCTGGTGTTGCCGAACAGGCCGTTGCCGGCGATGCCGGTGCCGCCGTCGATGTCCTCGTAGCGGAACTCGAGGCGATCGAGGATCGACCAGTGCACGCCGAGCGGGCGCCAGGCCCACGACAGGTCAACGCTCGCCAGCCAGCCCTCGGTGCCGGACTCCTGTTCGGCGCGGAACACTTTTGCCGAGGTGGCGAACGCGATGCCGGCGGTGGCCTGGCGCAGGAAGCGGCTGGTGAGGCCGTCCTTGTCGGTCGTCTCGCCGTCGCGCGTTTCCATGCGGCCGTTCCAGCTCCACACCGGCGCGCGCCAGGTGGCGCCGGCGCTCAGCGCCCAGAAGTCCTCGGTCAGGCCGGCGCTGCCGATCATGCCGCCGGCGGAAACCGGGTGCGCCGGGTCGACGTCGATCGCCGGCCGCGCCGATTCGTTCAGCGTCTGGCTGGCATCGGCGCTGAAATCCAGGCCCCAGCGATCGCCCAGCATCACCGCCTGCGTCAGGCCGTACTGGCCGAAGGTGCGCGGGCCGTACTCGCTGATGTACGACTGGTTGAGCGTGCTCTCCAGCCGCGCGCCTTTCCACGGCAGCACCTGCACGCCGACGCGGGTGGTACTGGTGCGCAGGAAATCGCTCTCGGCGAATTCCTGGCCGGCAAGCAGGCGCGCGTGCTCGGCCAGCTGGTAATTGGCGCCGACCATCACGCGATCCGGGTAATCGATGCTGGCATTGCTGGTACCGAGCGACGACTCGGCCTGGGTCAGCAGTTCGAGCTTGCGATCGAAGTAGAAGCGGTTGGCCTCCAGCGTCATCTGCTCGGAGCGCACCGGCTGGCCGGCGAGCGCACCGGAGGCCATCTCGTCCTCGACCACGCGGGCGCCGACGCCGACGCCGCCGCGTTTCGTGTCGTAGCGCAGGGTGCCGGCGAGGGCATCGCGGGTCGCCGTCGTCGCCAGGTTCTCGCGCTGCGAAATGTCGCCGCGCACCGACCAGTTCTCGTCGAGCTTGACCCGGCCCTCGACGCCCGCCGTCTGCTGGCCGCTGTCGCTGGCGTTCTGCTGGTCGACGCCGAACTCCACACCCTGGCGACGCACGTAGGCCAGCGCGTCGACGCGGCCGGCGTGGTGCTCGACCTCGACCAGGAAGGCATCGCCGTCGCGCGGCGCGATCGCCTGGTTGCCGTCGGTGGTCGCCGCTTCCAGCCGGACCTCGGTGTTCTCGCCGAGTTTCACCTCGACATCGGTGCCGATCAGGCCGGTGGCGCCGTTGGTGTCCTCGTCGCGGATCGCGCTGACGCCCACCTTGATCCGCTCGTTGTCGCCGACCGCCACCGCGATGCGGCCACCGGCGTTGAGCGTGCGGTCGGCAACGCCGAACGTTTCGTACTCGGCGACGATGAACACCGGGTTGAACGAACCGTCGCGGCTGTTGACCGGCTGCTTGAAGTAGAGGGTGCCGGCGGCGTAGTCGATCTCGTAATCGAGGTGGCGGCTGAGCAGGCGCGTTTCCAGCACGCGGTCGCCGTGCAGGCGATCGCGCACCTCGATGGCGATGCGCTCGCCGTTGAGCATGATGTTGCCCTGCGACAGCCGGTACAGGCCGGAGGTGCCGTTGCCCTGGATCTCGTCGCGCGCGGTGTTCTGCGCCGTCTCGGCGGCGAAGACGATGAAGGTGACCGGGCCGCCGCCGTTCTCCGCCTTCACGCCGTTGAGCGTGCGGTTGTAGCGCGACAGCTTCGTCTGGTTGAGGCCGGTGTCGTAGTCGCCGAACAGCGCGTAGAACTGGCGGCGCTCCAGTTTCAGGTAGAGGTTGTCCTGGCTGGGCGCGTCGTCGCGCTGTTCGGTGCCGTCGCCGTACAACGTGTAGTACTCGTCGGGATCGATCTGCGACAGCAGCGCTTTCTGCCGGCCGCGCTCGTCGGTGCGATCGCTGTCGTATGCCATGGTCAGCAGCCAGCTGCCGAGCACGCGGCCCTTCGCGTACAGGCTGACCTGGCCGTCGGTCCAGCTGCCCTCTTCCTCGCCCTGCGCCAGCAGCGGCTGGATGTTGTCGTGCAGCGTCTGGTAGCCGACGGTGCCCTCGGCGAAACCGACCACCACCCAGTCGCGCGGCGTCGGCTCGATCCAGGCGCGGATGACTTCGCTGCCGGCGACTGCGCTGCCGCTGTCGACGCCGAGCGTGAGCTCGACGTTGCCGGTCTCGGTGGTGGGTGCCAGCTCGATGTAGGCGATGCCGTCGTCGCCCTCGACCAGGTAGCGCGCCTCGAAGCGATCGAGGCCGGCGAGTGCGCGGTTCTGCTGGCGCTCGACTTCTTCCCAGGCGGTGTACGGCTTGTTGATCCGCAGCGAGCCGCCGACGCCGTGGCGCACGGGGGTGCCGTCGCGATCGCGGATGCGCACGGCGATCACCGGCCGCGTCATGCCGTCGGCGCGCAGGATCGACTGCTCCGGCACCAGCTCGGCGCGCGCCGGCGTGTTGGCGTAGGCGACGGCGCCCTCGACGGTACCGGCCACCGTGCCGTCGGCATTCTTCACGATCGCGCGGAACTCGTTGCGACCCTCGTGCAGCGACACCGCGCGCCAGGCCGACACGGCGACGGTCTTGTCGGCGCTGACCTGCGTGCCGTCGAACGCCAGCCCGCTGACGGCACTGCCGTCGGCGCGCTGCAGCACCACGTCCTGCCCCGGCGCGTGCTTGATGATGATGCGGGTCGACGGCGAACGCGGGTTGTAATCGGCGGTCGGGAACAACCAGGCGACGCCCGGTTGCTGGCCGGCGAGCCAGTTGAAGCCGGCGCGCGACGCGGCAACGTCGTCGACGATGCTGTCGCGTGCCTTGCGGCGTGCCAGCAGGTCGGCATCCGGCGCCTTCACGCTGGCGCCCTCGATCACGATCGACTGGCGCTCGCCCGTGTGTTCTTCGATGGGGTGTTCTTCGGCGGCATTTTCGCCGGCGGCTTTGTCATCCGTGGCAACTGCCGCCGGTGCCGCCGCATCGCTGCCGGCAACCGGCGCCGCGGCCGCCGGGCACTGCACCGCGCTCGATGCCGCCGGCGTGCGGGTGACCGGCTTGCTGCCGGCGGCGAAGGCGGCGAGCGCCTTCACTTCGTAGACGGTGTTGCAGGCAGCGGCGGCGCTGGTCGCGGCTGCTGCGTTGCCGGCAACCGGCACGGCGGTCGCGTCGCCGGCGCGCAGGAACACGCGCACCTCGGTGCGGCGGTTGCGCGCCTTGCCCAGCAGCGTCAGGTTGCTCAGCAGCGGCCGGCGCGAGCCTTCACCGCGCGACACGATCTGTGACGGCTGCAGTTGCAGCGCCGTCGCCAGCCGCTCGCCGATCACCCTGGCGCGGGCGCGTGACAGGTCGTCGTTGTCGGCAAAGCGCTTGCGGCAGTTGGCCGACAGTTGCTGGTCGTCGGTGTTGCCGGTGAGCTCGATGCGGGCGATGTCGGCGCCTTTCAGTTGCGCGATCAGGTCGTTGACCACCGCCTCCGCCTCCGGCTTCAGCTCGGTGCGGCAACTGTCGAACTCGGCATTCAGCGTGTACTTCTCCACTTCGCCGACCGGCGTTACCGGCACGGCGGCGGTCGCGCTCGCCGCCGGCGCGCCTGGCGCCAGCCGCACGCGGAAGGTAATCGCGCGCTGCCAGCGGCCGCTGCGGGCGTCGATATCGACGTCGCCGGCGGCGAACGTCACCAGCGTGCCGTCCTGTTCCGGGTCGGCGGCAGACTTGTCATCGATCCGGGTGGTGCCCGGCTCGACCAGGTAGCCTTCCGGCAACATCGCCATCACCCGCAGGTTCTGCACCGGCGCGCTGCCGTCGACGTCGATGCGGTGGGCGATGCCGGTGACGATCTTCGGCGCCGTCGTGCCGGTATCCGCGCCGCCTTCCGCTGCCGATTCGCTCGTTGCCGCCGGCGACGCCTCGACCGCGCCCACCGGTACCGGCGCGCCTTCGAGTACGTGGAAGCGCACCTCGGCCTCGGTGCGGCGGTTGCGCGCGCGGTTGAAGAAGGTGCGGTTGAGGAACAGCGGCTTGTCGCG
>JBKHWA010000005.1:0-3094 GCA_046566765.1 Gammaproteobacteria bacterium | reverse complement strand
TGCGCGTCAACTGGCAGGATCCCCGCCTGCGCACGCTGAACCTGGCATGGCGCTATGAGGATCCGGCCATCGACCAGCTGGAACTCTCCGGGCTGTTGCCGGTCAGCGACAGCTGGAACCTGGTCGGACGCTGGCTGCGCGACGTGCACAACCGGCGTTCGCTGGAAACGCTGGGTGGCGTCGAGTACGAGAGTTGCTGCTGGCGGGCCCGTGTGTTCGCCCGCAGGACGGTCGACCTGGACGCCACCACCGGCATGCTCGAGTCGGATGACAGCGTGGTGTTCGAGATAGAACTCAAGGGCCTGGGCAGCCTCGGCGACAAAATCAGCACGGAACTTGCCAATGACATTCCCGGATATGAAACACGCCAGCGCACGTTGCGCTGAAGCCGCCTTCCTGTGGCTGCTCTTGTCGTCGGCCTTGCTGCTGGCGGTGCCGGCGCGCGCGGAACTCGTGTTGCTCGACCGCATTGCCGTCATCGTCGACAACGAGGTGATCATGGAAAGCGACGTGCGGGCCCGCCTGCAGGAAGTGCAGGCGCAGATCGCCGCCCGAGGGGTCGCCGCGCCGCCCGTCGACGATCTGCGCCGCCAGGTTGTCGAGCGGCTGATCCTGGAAAGCGTCCAGTCACAACTGGGTGGGCGCATGGGCGTGCGGGTCGATGACGAGACCCTGAACAGCGCGCTGGCCGGCATCGCCCGGCAGAACGGCCTGGGCCTGCGCGAGTTCGTCGAAAAATTGCGCAGCGAAGGCGTGGACTATGCCGTGTTCCGAGAGCAGGTCCGCACGGACATCGTCAACAACCGTGTCCGGCAGCGGCGGGTCGGTGAGCGGGTCCGGATCACCGATGCCGACGTCGAAGAATTCCTCCGCTCGGCCGCGGCGCGGGACCTGTTCGCGACGAGCTACCGGTTGGCGCACATCCTGGTGGGATTGCCGGAAGTAGCGACCGCTGACGAGGTTGCCGAGGCGCAGAAGAAGGCGGAGCGCTTGCTGGCCGAGGCGCGTGGCGGCGCGGATTTCGCCGAGCTCGCGGTGCGCAACTCGGATGCAACCAATGCCCTGGAAGGCGGCGACCTGGGCTGGCGCAGCACGGCGCAACTGCCGTCATTGTTCTCGTCCGCTGTTGCCGACATGAACCCCGGGGATATTGCCGGGCCGCTGCGCTCCGCCAGCGGTTTCCATGTCGTGAAACTTGTTGAGCGCAAGGGTGACGGCCAGAAGATCGTGCAGCAGGCACGCGTGCGGCACGTGCTGGTGAAGCCGTCGGCGATCCGTAGCCCGGAGGAAGCGCGCGAGTTCGTGCGCACGCTGCGTGAGCGGGTTGTACAAGGCGAAGACTTTGCCGCCATCGCGCGCCGCCATTCCGAGGATCCCGGCAGTGCGCTCGCCGGTGGCGACCTGGGTTGGGTCAGCGCCGGGCAGATGGTCGATGAATTCGAGGCGGTGATGAACACCACGGAAACCGGCACTCTGTCCGGGATTTTCGAGACGCCTTTCGGTTGGCACTTCCTGCAGGTGCAGGAGCGTCGTGACCAGGATGCCAGCGAGGAGTACCGCCGGCTGCAGGCGCGCAACGCGCTCTGGAAGCGCAAGTTCGACGCCGAGCTGGAAAACTGGCTGCGCGAGTTGCGCAGTGAAGCCTACGTCGAGATCAAGAATCCCTGACATGCAGGCACCCATCGCGTTGACCGCCGGCGAGCCGGCCGGTATCGGCCCGGACCTTGTCCTCGCGCTCGCGCAGCGGGCACGTGACGTCGACCTGGTGTGTATCGCCGACCGGGAGCTGCTGCGGCAGCGCGCGGCCGTGCTCGGCCTGTCGATCCAGGTGCAGGACGCGAAGCCGGGCATGCCGGTGGCACGGGCCGCCGGTGAACTGTCTGTCATGCACGTGCCGCTGACGGTGCCCTGTACCGCCGGCGTGCTCGACCCGCGTAACGCCCATTATGTGCTGGCGACGCTGGATGCCGCCTGCGATGGCTGCACGCGTGGTGACTTTGCCGCGATGGTGACCGCGCCGGTGCACAAGGGCGTGATCAACGATGGCGGCATCGCCTTCAGTGGCCACACCGAGTATTTCGCGGAACGAACCGGCACCGCACGCGTGGTGATGATGCTGGTGGCGGGTGAATTGCGCGTTGCACTGGCCACCACGCACCTGCCGCTGCGCGCCGTGCCGGATGCGGTCAACGGCGTGCTGCTCGACGAAGTCATCGGTATCCTCGCCGCCGACCTGCAAACGAAGTTCGGCATCGCCAGCCCGCGCATCCTGTGTTGCGGGCTCAACCCGCATGCCGGCGAAGGCGGGCATCTCGGACGCGAGGAAATCGAGGTGATCACGCCGGCGCTGCAACGCGCCCGTGCGCGCGGCATCGACATCGCCGGACCGCTGCCGGCCGACACGCTGTTCACGCCGCGCCAGCTCGCGAACGGTGACGCAGTACTTGCGCTCTACCACGACCAGGGCCTGCCGGTGCTCAAGCATGCCGGTTTCGGCCATGCGGTGAATGTCACGCTCGGCCTGCCGGTGATCCGCACCTCCGTCGACCACGGCACGGCGCTGGATCTGGCCGGCACCGGCCGCGCCGAGGGCGGCAGCCTGCAGGCGGCACTGGCGCTGGCCGCGGAACTGGCACGCCGGCGCAGGGAGGCAACATGAGTTCGCGCCCGCTCGACGGCCATCGTGCACGCAAGCGTTTCGGACAGAACTTCCTGCAGGATGCCAGTGTCATCGCGCATATCGTGCGTGCCATCCATCCGCAGCCCGGCGAGCCGCTGGTGGAAATCGGCCCCGGCCTCGGTGCGCTTACCGCGCCGCTCGTGCAGGCCGGTGGCTTTCTGGATGTCATCGAGATCGACCGCGATCTGGCACCGCGCATCGCCGATCGGTTCGGCGAACGTGTCCGAGTGCACGTGGCCGATGCCCTGCGCTATGACTTCGCGGCACTCGCTGCCGAACGCGGTGCGCCGCTGCGGGTCATCGGCAACCTGCCGTACAACATCTCGACGCCGCTGATCTTTCACCTGCTCGATGCGGCGGCGCATATCCGCGACATGCATTTCATGCTGCAGAAGGAAGTGGTGGACCGGATGG
>JBKHWA010000004.1:0-8146 GCA_046566765.1 Gammaproteobacteria bacterium | reverse complement strand
TCGCGGCGACCGCCGAGCGCGAGTGTGGCGTCGAGCGTGCCGCCGAGCCGGTGCACCTGGTAGCTGAATGCTTCCAGCAGGTCCACACGCAGGCCGGCGATGTCCAGCTGGCCGGCAAGCGAGTCCTCGCGATCGATGGCGACGCTGGCGGAGATGCGGCCGGCGTCGCTGCCGGCGAGGATCGCTTGCGCCTGCCAGGCGCCGTTTGCCAGCGTGCCCCGGGCCGTGAGTTCGTCGATCCGCGCGACGTGTCGCTCCGGCTCGAACTGGTCGCCGGCGACGGCGATGCGCAGCGGATCGCCATTGCGCAACTCGCCATCCAGCGACTGCAGCAGCCCGTCCTGCCACTGCGCGGCGAGCGTACCGCCGACGCGGCCCTGCACCACGGTGTCCAGCGGCAGCAGCCCGGCGAGCAGCGCCTCCAGCGGCAGGTGGAAACTCTCGACCGCCACCTTGCCGCTGCTGCCGAGCGCTGCCGGTTCGGTGAAGCAGAAGCGGGCCGCGGTGTCGCTCCAGCAGTGCGGGTCGACCTGCAGGCGGACGCGGTCGGCGAGTGGCGCGGTGTCGTCGTCGCCGGCGGGCGCGTATTGCAGGTGCAGCGCCGGTTCGCCGAACGCCTCCCAGTGCCAGCGATTGACGTCGATGCCGCCGCGCGCGAGGTTGCCGTACCAGTGACCGTCGGCCAGGCCGCCGTCGGCGGCGAGGGCGAGCGCCAGCGGGCCGGACGCGCCGCCGAGCTCGATGCGGTGGGAGTCGCGGGTGCCGCTGGCGGCAACGCGCAGCGACTCGATGGCGACCGGCGCCGCATCCGGCGTGGCGCGGGTGATCTCGCCGGCGTTCAATTCCAGCGTCGAGGCGCGGTCGCCGCCGCCGGCCAGCTGCAGCCGGCCGTCGAGGCTGGCGATCGCCCAGTCCTGCCACTGCAGGCCGGCGGCGGTGAACTGCACGCGGGCATCCGGTTTCTCCCGCGCGCCGTCGATGGCCACGCTGGCGCGCACGCTGCCGGTGACATCGCGCAGGCTCTCCTGCAAGGCCGGGGCATCGGCATCGAGCGCCAGCGAGACCCGGCGTGGATCGAGCAGGCCGCTCGCGTCGAGGCGGTTGCGGCCGTGTGCCAGTTCCAGTTTCTGCAGTTGCATGTCGTCCGGACGCCAGTCGAGCGTGGCGCGCATCGCCAGCGGCTGCGCCGCGAGTTGGCCGCTGAGGTCGGTATCGACGGTGAAGGCGTCGAGTTCCGCGCCCATGCGGCCGGTGCTGGCAAGGCTGCCGGCGATCTGGCCGTCGTCGTCGCCGGCGGGATGGAAGATGCCGTCGACCAGTTGCGCCAGCGCCAGTCCGGCGAACTGGCTGTCGATGTCCCACTCGAGGTCGTCGGCCCAGTCGACCTTGCCGCGGGCGAGGATCGAGAACGGCGCGTTGACGGTGTGGGTCTCGAGGATGTCGATGTCGGCGAGCGTTGCGTTGCCGACCAGCGACCAGTCGGCGACCGGGATGTGCATCGGTCGCGACAGCGGCGCCGGCAGGTCAATCACCGGCAGCACGACATCCTGCGCGTCGAGCCGCACCGCGAACCGGGGCTCCGCCGGCTCGCCGCTGAGCTGCGCGCTGCCGGTGGCGCGGCCGGCGAATTCCGGCAGCAGCCCGTGCAGGTCCGGCAGGTTCAGCGTCGCGTTGGCATTCCAGTTGTCGCCCAGCGTGCCGCGCAGCACGGCGACGTTCACGCCCTGGCGCAGGTCGAGGTCGTCGAACGTCCAGTGGCTGTCCTGCCAGCGCAGCGGGCCGCGAATCACCACTTTCTCGCGGCCCTGCAGTTCGCCGGCGAGCGCGTCGATGCGGATGTCGAAGCGCGGGCCGGGATCGCGCTCGCCCGGCGGCGGCGCCGGCGGGATGGTGCCGGTGACCTGCATGCTGCCGGCGAGGCGCGAGCGGAGTTTCGGGTTGGTGAGCACGAGGTCGAGATGACGCACGTCGAGCCGGCCGCCGAAGCGTTGGCCGTCCAGCCAGCCGTAGTCGATGGCGAGCGTTGCCCGCAGGCGCGGATCGTCGACGGCGATGGCGATCTCGTCCATGCCGCGCCAGGTGCCGGCGGCGCGGACCTGCGCGGCGACCGGCTCGCTCCACGGCGTGTCGATGCTCGCCTTGCCGTCGAGCCGGAACTGGCCGGCGAGATCGCCGCTGCCGCTGAGCGCCAGCGCGTCGATGCTGGCGGCGCGATCGGCGGGCGCGCGCGGCGGGATCTGCGCGTGCGCGGCAAACAGCTTCGCGGTGAACGGGATGCCCGGCACCAGCGGCGACATCGTGCCGTCGATGCGGCTGTCGAGCAGGCCCTGCGTATCGACCACCACGGCGACTTCCGCCAGCGGGCCGCGCGCGCTGCCGGCGAAGCTGAACGAGGGCTCGCTGCCGCGCGGGTACGACAGGCTCAGCTTGCTGTCGAGCGGCCAGTCGCCGGCGGTGACCAGCGTGCCGGCGAACGCGGTTTCCCAGCGCAGGCCGCCGAGCACGAGGTGGTCGACGGCGAGGTTGGCGTCCTGCCAGTCGAAGCCGAGGGCGATGTTGCTGTAACGCGCTTCTTTCTCGCCGCGCAGGTGCACGATGCTGGCCACGGTCATGCGGTCGACGCGCAGGTCGATCGGCAGGTCGATGTCCGGCAGCTTCGGCGCCACTTTCGGCCGGTTGGCCGGTGGCGCCGGCTGGGCGACGCGCAACGTGCCGACGTGCAGCTGGGTGATGTGCAGTTCGCCCACCAGCAGCGCGCCGGGCGACCAGTCGACGAGCACGTCGTCGATGTCGATGCGTGTCTTGCCCTTGAACACGACCTCGCGCAATTCCAGCGGCCCGAGCAGCGTGCCGGCGCGGTAGCGCACGCGGAAATCCGGCACCAGCCCGCTGACCCAGCCGATGGTCCAGCGGGCGCCGGATTCGGTGGCCACCAGCCAGCTGGCGAAGGCGACCGACAGCGTCAGCACCAGCAGCGTCATGCGCAGCGCCGTCTGCCAGGTGAAGACCCGGCGCGCGTGCCGGCGCAGGTGGGAGCCGATGCGCCGGATCACAGTTCCGGCCCCATGTAGAAGTGGACGTTGAACGGCACGTCGTCGGCCGACACGCCCCAGGCGAAGTCGAGCCGCAGCGGGCCGATCGGGCTCAGCCAGCGGATGCCGGCGCCGACGCCGGTGACGAAGTCGGCGTCGCTGCTGCCGTTGAAGGCGGCACCGCGATCGGCGAAGGCGGCTACCAGCCAGCGCTGCGCGAAGCGGTAGTCGAACTCGATGCTCGCCTCGGCCTGGTAGATGCCGCCGACCAGGTTGCCGAGCGCGTCGCGCGGGCCGAGCGACTCGTAGTCGTAACCGCGCACGCTCTGGTCGCCGCCGGCGAAGAAACGCAGCGAAACCGGGATGTCGAGGATTTCGTCGGTAGCCAGTGCGCCGCCGCCGGTGCGGGCGATGATCCGGGTGTTGCTGCCGAGGTCGTGGATGCCCTTGGCGTCGACGGTGACGCGGTGCAGCGTGGTGTCGGAAAGCAATGCGTCCGAGGCGAGCTGGTACTTGCCGGTGGCACGCCAGCCGCGGGAGACCAGCGGCACGCCGTCGGATTCGACGCGGGTCAGGCCGATGCCGGGCATCAGCAGCGTCGAGCTGGTTTCGTACAGGCCGAAGTCGTCGGTCTCGCGCTCGAGATCGATGCCGCGGATCAGTCGCCACTTGCTCTTCAGCCGCTTGCGATGCTCGATGCCGGCGGTGGTGAGCCAGTAATCGTGGTCGTTCAGGTCCTCGAACTGGATGCCGTAGGTGTAGGCCAGTTGCGAAGTGACCGGGTCGGCCAGCGGCACGAGGTACGCTGCCTCGAACTGGGTGCGGATCTCCGACAGTTCGAGGTAGGTCTGCAGCGAGTGGCCGCGCGAATTGAGCCAGGGTTTTTCCCACTGCAACTGCACGCGCGGGCCGATGTCGGTGCTGAAACCGGCGCCGATGCCGACCCGGTTCTTCTTGCGTGGCGAGTACTCGACATTCACCGGCACCGACAGATCCTGCGCGTCCTCGGGATCGGCGCGGATGCGCACTTTCTCGAACCAGCCGGTGCGCACCAGGTCGCGGTGCAGTTCGGCGAGCTTGCCACCGTCGTACCAGTCGCCGGCGCGGAAGCGGGGGAAACGCGCCACCAGTTCCGGGGCGATGCCGCTGCCGACGACGGTGGTTTCGCCGAGTTGGTGGCGCGGGCCCAGCGACATCGCCAGCAGGACATCGGCCACGTTTTCGTGATCATCGACCCGCACCTGCTGTGCGGTCCACGCCGCCTGGAAATAGCCGAGTGTCACCGCCTGCTGCAGCAACTGGGTCTTGAACGACTCGTACTTGCCGTGGTGCAGGATGTCGTCGCGTTTCGGCGCGTTCTCGCGGACGAATTCCACCAGCTCCTGCGGATCGACAGCGGCGCTGAACTGCACGTCCACCCGGCGCAGTCGCACCGGTTCACCAGGGTCGATGGTGGCCCTGAGGATCGGTTTCTCATCGCTGCCGCGACGCTCGATGGTGATCTGCGGATGGTAGTAGCCGAGTGCACGCAGCGCGTCGCGCGCCTGGGTGTCGACGTGCCGCGCCAGCGCGCGGAACGACATGCGGCCGGTTTCCTCCTTTGGCCCGATATAGGCCTCGACGTTGTCCCGCAACTCGCCGTCGATGCCCATGAGGCGCAACTTCGCCGCCTGTGCGCCGGGGGCGAGCAGGCAGCAGCAAAGCAGGCAGGCGAGGGTGGCGCGTATCACCGTACCAGCCGGTAACAGGGCTTGTAGGCGCCGATTTTCATCCGGCGTTGCTGCACGAAGCTCTCGAGCAGGACGTCGAGGCCGGCCATCAGCGAATCGTCGCCGCGGATCTCGTAGGGCCCGTGCTGTTCGATGGCGCGGACGCCGGCGTCCTTGACGTTGCCGGCGACGATGCCGGAGAACGCGCGCCGCAATTGCGCCGCCAGCAGGTGCGGTGGCAATTCGCGCGACAACTCCAGCGATGCCATGTTGGCGTGCGTCGGCGCGAACGGCTTCTGGAAGTCGTGGTCGACGGTCAGCAGCCAGTTGAAGCCGTAGGATTCCTGGGTGCGGCGACGGAACCGCTGCACCTCGGCAATGCCCTCGCGCACCTTGCGACCGACTTCCGCCGGGTCGCCGATCACCACCTGGTAGCGCTCGCGCACCTGCTCGCCCAGCGTGTCGACCAGGAAGGCGTCGATCTGCCGGAAATATCCGGCGCTCGATTCCGGCGCCGCGAACACCACCGGGAACGGCATGCCGGCGTTCGCCGGGTGCAGCAGGATGCCGAGCAGGTAGAGGATTTCCTCGGCGGTGCCGACGCCGCCGGGGAACACCACGATCGCGTGTGCCAGGCGCACGAAGGCCTCCAGCCGCTTCTCGATGTCCGGCAGGATCACCAGTTCATTGACGATCGGGTTCGGAGGTTCGCTGGCGATGATCCCCGGCTCGGAGATGCCGATGTAGCGGCCGGTGCGGATCTGCTGCTTGGCGTGGGCGATCGCCGCGCCTTTCATCGGCCCCTTCATCGCGCCGATGCCGCAGCCGGTGCCGATGTTGAAGCCGCGCAGCCCGAGCTGGTGGCCGACTTCCTTGGTGAACTCGTATTCCTCGCGCGGGATCGAGTGGCCGCCCCAGCAAATGACGAGGTCCGGCGCGACGTTCGGCCGCACGATGTTGGCGTTGCGCAGGATGCGGAACACGGCGTCGGTGATGCCGGCCGAACTGCCGAGGTCGAAGCGGCCGGCCTCCAGCGTCTTGTGCTGGGTGTAGACCACGTCGCGCAGCGCGGCGAAAAGATGTTCCTGGATGCCGCGGATCATCACGCCGTCGACGAACGCCGAGCCCGGCGCGTTGTCCAGCTCGATCTTCAGGCCGCGCGGCTGCTGGATCACCCGCACGTCGAAGTCGCGGTAGGCCTCGAGGATTTCCCGTGCATCGTCCAGCTCGCCGCCGGTGTTGAGCACCGCCAGCGCGCACTGGCGGAACAGCCCGTAGACGTCGCGGTTGGCGGAATCCAGCAGGCCGCGGATCTCGCGGGCGGACAACAGGTTCAGGCTGCTTTGCGGGCGGATGCTGGCGTGGGCGATGCGGGCAGGCATGGGTCACGGTCCCTGGTGGTCGGCTGCAAGGATAAGTGCTTGATGTGACTGTGAGAATCGACGATTGCGGGCAAGTTCCCCCGGCTTGCGGCAAAGCCCCTAGAATGCGCGTCCCGTCCTGATTCCGGAGTCCCCCCGTGTTCGAGTGGATTTATTCGCCAGAGGCCTGGGTTGCGCTGGTCACCCTGACTGCCCTGGAGATCGTCCTCGGCATCGACAACATCATCTTCATTGCCATCCTCGTCGACCGCCTGCCGCCCGAGCAGCGCGAGCGGGCGCGGCTGTTCGGCCTGGCGCTGGCGATGGTTACCCGGATCGGCCTGCTGCTGTCGCTGGCCTGGCTGGCGTCGCTGACCGCGCCCTGGTTCACCTTCATGGGCTACGACATATCCGGCCGCGACGCGGTGCTGATCGGCGGCGGCCTGTTCCTGCTGGTGAAGGCGACGATGGAGATCCAGGCCAACGTCGAGGGCGACGACGACGAGGCGACGGTGGCGCAGAAAGCCGGCCGCACCTTCATGTTCACCATCATCCAGATCGCGATCATCGACATCGTGTTCTCGCTCGACTCGGTGATCACCGCGGTCGGCATGGCCAACGACATCCCGGTCATGGTGATCGCCATCGTCATCGCCGTGCTGGTGATGATGCTGGCCGCGCGCACCATCAGCGAATTCATCAGCCGCAACCCGACGCTGAAGATGCTGGCGCTGTCCTTCCTGATCCTGATCGGCGTGGCGCTGATCGGCGAGGGCCTGGACATGCACATTCCCAAGGCCTACATCTACTTCGCGATGGGCTTCTCGGTGGCGGTGGAGATGCTCAATACGCGGCGCCGGCGCAACCTCGAGCAGGCGCGCAGCGAGAAGGCCGCGGCGCGTCGCGACGACGCCACCGGCTGACGGCGCGGCGTGGAGTACGAGTTCACCGCCCTCACGCTGGCGCTGGTGTTGCTGGCCGGTTTTGCCGCCGGCTTCATCAACATCCTCGCCGGCGGCGGTGGCCTGCTGACGCTGCCGGCGCTGATGCTGCTGGGCATGCCGGCGGACGTCGCCAACGGCACCATGCGGGTGTCGGTACTGGCGCAATCGGTGGAAGCGGTACGCAGTTTCGACCGCCACGGCCGGCTGGAGCGCGGTGCGATCCTGCCGTTGCTGGTGCCGACGGTGACCGGCGCGCTGGTCGGCTCGCTGCTGGCGATCTGGATCCCGGCGTCGGTGCTCAAGTACGTGTTGCTGACGGCCATGCTCGGCATGGCGTTGCTGACGCTGCTGGCACCGACGATCGTGGCGCCGCCGGTGGGTACGCAGGCGCTGGCTTTGCGCGAATCGCCGTGGGGAACCGCGGCGCTGTTCGGTTGCGGCATCTACGGCGGCATGGTGCAGGGTGGCGTCGGCTTCCTGCTGATCGCCGCGCTGGCCGGCGTGCTGCGCTACGACATCGTGCGCACCAATGCGCTGAAGATGGTGGCCACCGGCGTGTTCGGCGCGGTGTCGCTGGCGGTGTTCTGGTGGGCGGGGCTGGTGGTATGGATCCCGGCGATCGTGCTGGCGCTGGCAACGATCGTCGGCGCACATGCGGGGGTGCGTTATTCGCTGAAGGTCGATGCGAAGGTGATGCGCTGGATCCTGTTCGTGATGGTGGTGGTGGCGTGTGTGGCGGCGATGCTGAAGTAGGTCCGGCAGCGCTTTTCACCGTGATCGGCCGCAGGCCGAAACATCGGCGGCTTGGCACGACGTTGTTAAGAGCGGGTTTGGTGCCAACTGACTGGCCTGGTACTGCTGCGCTCCCGTCCGCTCCGGGGTGACACACTCCGCGGGCGGGAAGCTCGGATATGGAGCGTCCACGGCCGGTGCCAACTGGTGTAAGCGCTCAGCGCTCCATATCTGTCGCTTATGCCCGCGGAGCATGTCACCCCATCGCGGACTACGCGCATGGCACGGCCGTGAAAGCGGCACCGATTTCGCTTTTGATTTTCCTGCGAGAGCGCAGTCCGTCCTTCATGCGGCGGGGTGCCGGTCCG
>JBKHWA010000003.1:0-14382 GCA_046566765.1 Gammaproteobacteria bacterium | reverse complement strand
CGCCATCGAGGCGGTGAACGCGATCGGCGCGCCGGTACTGGCGATCGACATCCCGTCCGGGCTGTGTGCCGACACCGGCACCCAGCTCGGGCCGGCGGTGCGCGCCGACGCCACGATCAGCTTCATCGGGCTCAAGCGCGGCCTGTTCACCGGCCGTGGCCCGGCGTTGTGCGGCGACGTTTGTTTCGACGACCTGCGGGTGCCGGCGGCCGCGCTGGCGCGGGTGCCGGCCCGCGCGGAGCGGCTCGATGCCGGGCTGGTCGGCGAGTTGCTGCAACCGCGTGATCGCGATGCCCACAAGGGTCGCTTCGGTCATGTGCTGGTGATCGGCGGCGACCACGGCTTTGCCGGTGCCGCGCTGCTGGCGGCGGAAGCGGCGGCGCGTTGCGGTGCCGGCCTGGTGTCGGTGGCGACGCGGCCGGAACACCTGCCGGCGTTGCTGGCGCGTTGCCCGGAATTGATGGTGCATGGCGTGACGCAGCCGGCGGATGTCGGGCCGTTGCTGGCGCGCGCCACCGTGGTGGTGATCGGTCCGGGCCTGGGCAACAAGGCCTGGGGGCGTGGCTTGATCGATCGCGCGTTGCGCTCGCCGCTGCCGCTGGTGGTCGACGCCGACGCGCTGAACATGATCGCGGCCGGCGTGACCGATGCGGCCGCCCTGCGCGGGCGCGATCCGCGCTGGGTGCTGACGCCGCACCCCGGCGAGGCGGGACGGTTGCTTGGCACTGACAGTGCTGCCGTGCAGGCGGACCGGTTTCGCGCCGTGCGCGACCTGCAGTCGCGCTTCGGCGGCACCGTCCTGCTGAAGGGTGCCGGCACGCTGGTCGACAACGGCGATGCGCGGCCGGTGGCGGTGGTGGCAGCGGGCAATCCCGGCATGGCTTCCGGCGGCATGGGTGACGTGCTTTCCGGCGTCATCGGCGCACTGGCCGCACAGGGGCTCGCCCTGCCGGACGCGGCGCGCCTTGGCGCCGTGGTCCACGGTGCGGCGGCCGATCGCTGCGCGGCGCGCAGCGGCGAGCGCGGCATGCTGGCGTCGGACCTGTTGCTGCCGCTGCGGGAAATCCTCAACGGGCGTGCCGGCGGCCAGCCCGAGCGACATGCGGCGAACGGTGCCGGATGACGGCATCCGTTGTGCGCAACCTTTCCCGCACGCTGGCGGATACCGCGGCCACCGAGGCGCTCGGCGCCGCGCTGGCACGCGCACTGGCAGCTCGCGGCGGAGCGTCGCTCTGGCTGGAAGGTGATCTCGGCGCCGGCAAGACCACGCTGGTGCGCGGCCTGCTGCGCGCGCTCGGCCACGCCGGCAGCGTGAAAAGCCCGACCTACACGCTGGTCGAGCCGTACGACGTGCCGACCGGCAGGCTGTACCATCTCGACCTGTATCGATTGGCCGATCCCGAGGAGCTGGAATTCCTCGGCGTGCGCGAGCTCGGCAGGGAACTCGCCGAGGGTGCGACGGTCGTGGTGGAGTGGCCGGCGCGCGGGCGCGGCTTCCTGCCACCGCCGGACCTGTGCATCGGCCTGCTGCCGCAGGGCGATGGCCGCGTGGCGCGACTGGAAGCGCGCAGCGCGCGCGGCAACGACCTGCTGGCTTTCCTGGAAAACGCTGCCTGATGTTTTCGCTGTTGCTGAATCGAATTTCCGGTCGGGCGCTGCTGGCCGGCTTGCTGCTCTCGATCGCGGCCATCGCCGAGGCGAAGGTGTCGATCGACGGCGTGCGCGTCTATCGCGCGCCGGAATACACCCGCTTCGTGTTCGACGTGTCGGCGCCGCCGGCCTACCAGGTGCTGCCGGACATCGCGCCCGGCCGGGTGGTGATCGATTTCCGCGACGCCGACATCAAGGCCAGCCTGGAAACCGTGGACCTGCAGGACAGCCCGGTACGGCGCGTGCGCAGCGGCCAGCAGGCCGACGGCAGCCTGCGCGTGGTGCTGGATCTCGCGGTGGCGGTCCGCGTCAACAGCTTCGCGTTGCAGCCGAACGAGCAGTACGGTCACCGCCTGGTCGTCGACCTCCACGACCTTGCCGTCGAGCAGAAGGCGAAGACGGCGGAGGACTTTGTCGATCGAGGCCCCGGCCCGCGCAAGATCGTCGTTGCCATCGATGCCGGTCACGGTGGTGAAGACCCGGGTGCGCGCGGCCCGAGAGGAACCCGCGAAAAGGATGTCGTGCTGGCGATTGCCCGCGCGGTGCGCGACCAGATGCGCAACGAGCCCGGCATGCATCCGGTGCTCATTCGCGACGGCGACTATTACATCGGCCTGAAGGAGCGGCGCACCATCGCCCGCAAGAAGTACAACGCCGACATATTCGTGTCGATCCATGCCGACGCCTTCACCAAGCGCTCGGCGCGCGGCGCCAGCGTGTTCGCGGTGTCGCGTCGTGGTGCCACCAGCAACACCGCGGCATACCTGGCCGAGGCGGAAAACCGCGCCGACCAGCTCGGAGGCATCGACCCGAAGGGCGCCGACGATGTGGTGAGCGTGATTTCCGATCTCATCATGGAAGGCACCATGAGCCACAGCCTGCACGTCGGCCGCAGCGTGCTGGACGAGATGGGCAGTTTCGCGCGCCTGCACAAGCCGCACGTCGAGCAGGCGGGGTTCATGGTGCTCAAGGAGCCGAACATGCCGTCGATCCTGATCGAGACGGGTTTCATCTCGAATCCGGAGGAGGAGCAGTTGCTGCGCTCGTCCGCCTACCAGCAACGGCTGGCCAAGGCCGTGGTTACCGGCGTGCGCAAGTACTTCGATCGCTACCCGCCGCCGGGAACCTGGTTTGCGGCCAATCGCGACGGCACCTTGCCGGCGAAAACGGTGGCGGCGACCGTTGCCGCCGAGAGGAAGCCGGAAGCGAAGGCGGATGCCCGAACGGAAGCGAGCCCGGATGTGAAAGCGGAAGCGAAGGCAATGCCGGCAGCCGATCCGGCAGTGGCGAAAGCGCTGCAGGACCTGGCCGGCAAGCCGGCAGCCGCCGTGCCGGCGGTTGCCCTGGCGACGACCGCCACGCCGGAATCGCCGGTGACCATCGAGCCGGTGACCGTCGGCACGCCGCGCCCGGACCTGAAGAAGCCGGCACCGGCAAGAGCGGCCCCGCCGATGATCGCCGCGCCAAAGCCGGCAGCCAGGAAGCCGGAAGCCGGGAAGAAGCAGGCCTACATCATGCACAAGGTCGGCCGCGGACAGAGCCTGGGCTGGCTCGCGCAGAAATACGGTGTCAGCCAGCGCGCGATCAAGGAAGCCAACAACCTGAAGCGCGACGACCTGTTCATTGGCGAAACGCTGAAGATACCGAAGACCTGAGCATCGCCACGTCATGAGTCGCATCCAGGTCCTGCATCCGCGCCTTGCCAACCAGATTGCCGCCGGCGAAGTGGTCGAACGTCCGGCGTCGGTGGTGAAGGAATTGCTGGAGAACGCGATCGACGCCGGCGCCACCCGCGTCGACATCGCGATCGAGGAGGGCGGCGTACGGCTGGTCCGCGTGCGTGACAACGGCCTTGGCATCGGCCGCGACGACCTGCCGCTGGCGCTGGCCCGGCACGCCACCAGCAAGATCGGCGAGCTCGACGACCTCGAGGCGATCGCCACGCTCGGGTTCCGCGGCGAGGCGTTGGCGTCGATCGCGTCCGTTTCGCGTCTCACGCTCACCTCCAGCAACGACGAGACCGGCGCTGGCTGGCAGGTGACGGCGGAAGGTCGCGACATGACCGCGAGCGTGTCGGCGGCGGCGCACGCGCGCGGCACTACCGTCGAGATGCGTGACCTGTTTTTCAACACGCCGGCCCGTCGCAAGTTCCTGCGCGCCGAGAAGACCGAGGCCGGTCATATCGAGGACACGGTGCGCAAGCTGGCGCTGTCGCACTTCCGCGTCGGCTTTTCGCTGAGCCTCAATGACCGCGCCGTGCTCACCCTGAAGCCGGCGGATACGCCGCAGGAGATGCAGCGCCGTGTCGCCCAGATCTGCGGCACGCCGTTCGTGGAGAACGCGGTGCCGATGGACGTCTCGCACGCCGGTCTCCGGTTGTGGGGCTGGCTGGGGCTGCCGACGTTCTCGCGCGCGCAGCCGGACCTGCAGTATTTCTACGTGAACGGTCGCATGGTGCGCGATCGCGTGCTGACGCACGCGGTGCGCCAGGCATTCGCCGACGTGCTGTTCGGCGGCCGTCATCCGGCCTACGTGCTGTACCTGGAACTCGATCCGGCGACGGTCGACGTCAACGTGCACCCGACCAAGCACGAGGTGCGGTTCCGCGACCAGCGGCTGGTGCACGACTTCCTGTTCCGTACGCTGCACCGGGTGATCGCCGACTTGCGCCCGGATACCCAGCAGTCGCCGGCACGTGTCGATACGGTTGCAGCCGTACCGGGATCGGCACCGGTGCAATCGTCGTTCGGCTTGCCCGAGGCACGTGTCGAATCGCTGTCGCCGTACCAGCCGGCAGCGGCGGTTGCCACCGGTGTCGCCATGCGCAATACGTTCGCGTCGCCCGGCGTCGGCGAGCGCAGCCTGGCAGAGCCGGCGTCGCTGCCCTCCGGCAGTACCGCGCAGGGCGAGACGCCACCGCTGGGTTATGCGCTGGCGCAACTGCACGGCGTCTACATCCTGGCGCAGAACGCGCAGGGCCTGGTGCTGGTCGACATGCATGCCGCGCACGAGCGCATCACCTACGAGCGCCTGAAATGTGCCTACGACGAGCAGGCGGTGGCGTCGCAGCCGCTGCTGGTGCCGGTCAGCGTGGCGGTCGGCGATCGCGAGGCGGATGTGGCCGACGAGCACGCGGAGCTGTTCGCGCGGCTCGGCTTCGGCATCGAGCGCGCCGGCCCGGAAACGCTGCTGGTGCGCGAGATCCCGGCGCTGCTGGCGTCGGCGGCGTCGGCGCAGTCGGTGCCGCAACTGGTGCGCGACGTGCTGGCCGACCTGCGCGAGCACGGCAGCAGTTCGCGCATGGCGCAGACCCGCGACGAGTTGCTGGCCACCATGGCCTGCCATGGCTCGGTGCGCGCCAATCGCCTGCTGACGGTGCCGGAAATGAACGCGCTGCTGCGCGACATGGAAGCCACCGAGCGCAGCGGCCAGTGCAACCACGGTCGTCCGACCTGGACGCAACTGTCGATGCAGGATCTCGATCGCCTGTTCCTGCGCGGTCGCTGAGGTTGCGCGTGGGCAACGCAAAGAAGCCGGTCGTGTTCCTGATGGGCCCCACCGCGTCCGGCAAGACTGCGCTGGCGGTCGAACTGGTGCGCCGCGCGCCGTTCGAGATCGTCAGCGTCGACTCGGCGATGGTGTATCGCGGCCTCGACATCGGCACCGCCAAGCCGGATGCCGCCACCCTTGCCATCGCGCCGCACCGCTTGATCGACATCCGCGATCCGTCGGAGCCGTACTCCGCCGCCGATTTCCGGCGCGATGCGCTGGCGGCGATCGACGAGATCCACGCTGCCGGCCGCATCCCGCTGCTGGTCGGCGGCACCATGCTCTATTTCAAGGCGCTGAAGGACGGGCTGTCAGCGCTGCCGGCAGCCGACCCGGAAGTCCGGGCCCGGCTGGCGGCCGAGTTGCAGGCCGAAGGCCTGCCGTCGCTCGCGGCCCGGCTGGCGGCGGTCGACCCGGCGGCCGCCGCGAAGCACGGCGAGAACCCCCAGCGGCTGCTGCGGGCACTGGAGGTGTGGGAACTGACCGGCCGCGCGCTGACCGACCTTCAGGCCGAGGCCGCCCCGGCGAAGGACGCGTTCCCCTTCCGGCTGACCCAGTTCGCCATCGCCCCGGCCGACCGGGTGGTGCTGGCCGAACGGATTGCCGCCCGCTTCCACGCCATGCTGGCCGCCGGCCTGGTCGAAGAGGTCCGTGGGCTGATGGCCCGCGGTGACCTGCACCCGGACCTGCCGGCCCTGCGGGCTGTCGGGTACCGCCAGGTCTGGCAATACCTTGCTGGACAAGCGTCCTATCAGGAGATGGTGGAGCGGGGTATCATCGCCACCCGTCAGCTGGCCAAGCGCCAGATGACGTGGTTACGTGGCTGGGATGCACTGCAATGGCTGGATGCCGATGCGCCTGACCTGGTCGACAACACCTTGAAGTCGCTGGAACAGGACGCCATCTGCGTTTCGTGAGTGCGGGCTTTCTTGCCGCAATACCTCCGGGCCCCGGGCCCGGTTGACTGGATTCCGGGCACCTGTCCGGAGATTTGCCCGAATTGCTGGGCGATATTTTTTTCACGGAGACATCTGTCATGTCCAAGGGTCACAGCCTGCAGGATCCGTTCCTCAACGCGCTGCGCAAGGAGCGCATTCCCGTCTCGATCTTCCTGGTCAACGGCATCAAGTTGCAGGGCCAGGTCGAGTCGTTCGACCAGTACGTCGTGCTGCTGAAGAACACTGTCAGCCAGATGGTCTACAAGCACGCCATCTCCACCGTGGTTCCCGCCCGCAATCCGAAGGTTGGCCCTGGTGCCGGTCGCGAAGGCGGCAACGGCGACATGCAGCCGCCGGGCATCTGACGCACAACACTCTTGCAACTCTTTGAACGCCCCGAGGGCGGCACCCGTGCCGTCCTCGTTCATGTCGACATCGAAGGCGAGAACGGCAGCGACGATCTCGCCGAGTTCGAGCAACTGGTCGTTTCCGCGGGGATGGAGGTCATCGCCACGGTGACGTCTGCCCGTCATTTCCCCGACAACCGTTACTTCGTCGGCAGCGGCAAGCTCGAGGAGCTGCAGCACCTGGTGAAGGACATGGGCGCGAACATCGTCCTGTTCAACCACTTCCTCAGCAGCTCGCAGGAACGCAACCTCGAGAAGTCGCTGAACTGCGCGGTGATGGACCGCACCGGCCTCATCCTCAACATCTTCGGCCAGCGTGCGCGCACGCTCGAGGGCCGGTTGCAGGTCGAGCTGGCGCAACTCAAGCACACCGCGACGCGGTTGATCCGCGGCTGGTCGCACCTGGACCGGCAGAGCGCCGGCGTCGGCGTTCGCGGCAGCCCCGGCGATACCCAGCTGGAAATCGACCGCCGCCTGATCCAGGAGCGGGTCAACACCATCAACCGCCGGCTGGAAAAAACCCGCTCGACGCGCCTGCAGGGCCAGCGCGCGCGCAAGCGCAACGAGATCCCGGTGATCTCGCTGGTCGGCTATACCAACGCCGGCAAGTCGACGCTGTTCAACCGGCTGACCAGCGCCAACGTGCTGGTCGCCGACCAGTTGTTCGCGACGCTCGACCCGACGTTGCGCCGCGTGCAGTTGCCCGGCGTCGGCGAAACGATCATGGCCGATACCGTCGGCTTCATCCGTCGCCTGCCCACCCGGCTGGTCGAGGCGTTCCGCTCGACGCTGGAGGAAACCGCCGACGCCGACCTGTTGCTGCACGTGATCGATGCCGCCGCGCCGGAGCGCGACACCAATATCGCCGCGGTCGAGGCGGTGCTCGAGGAAATCGGTGCCGGCGAGGTGCCGGTGCTGCAGGTATTCAACAAGGTCGACCTGTTCGCCGAGAGCGGCCCGCACGTCGAGCGCGACGAGCGCGGCCGGCCACGGCGGGTCTGGGTCTCGGCGGTCACCGGCGAAGGCATCGACCTGCTGCGCGAGGCGATCGCCGAGCGGCTGTTTGCCGACCGCACCCGGTTGTCGTTGCGGCTGCCGCCTTCCGCCGGTCGCCTGCGCGCCAGGCTCTATGCCCGCAACGCCGTCGAGTCGGAAAACACCGCCGACGACGGCAGTGCCGAGCTGGTGGTCGTGATGCCGCGCAGCGACCTCGACGCGCTGCTCCGGCAGGAGGGCATCCGGGCCGGCGATGTCCTCGTGGAAGCCGGTGGTTTGCCTGCATCGGCCGACCTACAATCGCGTGTTCTTGACGGGGAGGCGCCCGCCTCCCGGCGCCATACAGATGACGGAGAAGGCCATGGCCTGGAATGAACCGGGGGGCGGTCGCAAGCCGCAGGATCCCTGGGGGAACCGCAACCGCAAGACCGGTGGCGGCGGTGATTTCGAGGATGTCCTGCGCCGGCTCGGCGACCGCATCGGCGGCCTGTTCGGCGGCGGTGGCGGTAACAGCAGCCAGGGCCTGCCGTGGCAGCCGATTGCCGCCGTGGTGGTGGTGATCTGGGCGTTGATGGGCACCTACCAGTTCGAGCCGGGCGAGCAGGGCGTCGTCCTGCGCTTCGGCAAGTTCCATGAAACCGTCGGCCCCGGCCTGCACTGGTATCCGCGGCTGGTGGACGAAGTCCGCCGTGCCAACACCGGCGAGGTGCTCAAGCAGCCGCTGCAGGCGGAGATGATCACCGCCGACCAGAACCTGGTGGGCATCCAGCTGACGGTGCAATACCGCGTCGGCGACGCCCGCGCCTACCTGCTGCGGGTCGGCAACGCCGAGGACATCCTGCGCCACTCCACCGAGAGCGCGCTGCGCCACGTGGTGGGCAACTCGACGCTGAACCAGGTGATCAACGAAGGTCGCGCCAACCTGGCAATCGGCATGAAGCCGCGCCTGCAGGGCTATCTCGACAAGTACCAGACCGGCCTGGTGGTGTCGGAAGTGAACGTCATCGAGGCGCAGCCGCCGAAGAGCGTCAGCGACGCCTTCGTCGACGTCGTGCGCGCGAAGGAAGACAAGGATCGCACCGTCAACGAGGCGAAGACCTACGCCAACGGCATCGTGCCGGAAGCGCGCGGCCAGGCGCAGCGCATGCTGCAGGAAGCCGAGGGCTACAAGCAGGACCAGATCGCGCGCGCCGAAGGTAATGCCGCCCGCTTCAACAACCTCTACGCCGAGTACCGCAAGGCGCCGAAGGTGACTCGTGACCGGATTTATCTCGACACGATGCAGCACGTGTACAGCAAGAGCAGCAAGGTGGTGCTCGATACCGATGCGAAGAACATGATCTACGTGCCGCTGGAGCAGGTGCTGGGCGCCAAGGCGGAAGCCATGCGCCCGGAAATCGCCGCCGCTGCCGCCGAGGCCGCGCCCGCGGCAACGTCGTCGTCGGCGCCGCGCGCGGCCGATCGCCTGCGGACCCGTCGTGAGGAGGTGCGCTGATGGACCGCAAGACGACGATTCTCGCGGCGCTGGTCGCGTTGCTGGTGCTGGCCCTGCTCTCGGTCTACACGATCCGTGAAACCGAGCGTGCGCTGTTGATGGAGTTCGGCGAAATCGTGGACCCGGACCTCAAGCCCGGCATCCACGTGATGGCGCCCTGGCAGAAGGTCGTGCGCTTCGATGCGCGCGTGCAGGTGATGGACACGCGGCCGACCGAGTACCTCACCAAGGAGTCGAAGATCCTGGTGGTGGACGCCTATGTCGTGTACCGGATCGCCGACAACCAGCAGTTCTTCACCGCTACCAGTGGCGGCGACCTCAACCGTGCGCAGATGCTGCTGGGCGAGCGCGCGATCAACGGCCTCAAGAACAAGGTGTCGCAACGCACCCTGCTCGACGTGGTTTCCGGCGCCCGCGACGAGATGATGGCCGAGCTGACCGCCGAGGTCGGCAAGCAGGCGCGGCCGGAGTTCGGTGTCGAGATCCTGGATATCCGGGTGAAAAAGGTCGACTACCCGGAAAGCGCGGTTGGCGCCGTCTTCGAGCGGATGCGCACCGAGCGCCAGCGCGAAGCGCGCGAGCATCGCGCCGAGGGCAAGGAAGAGGCGGAGAAGATCCGCGCCGAGGCCGAGAAGGAGCGTACGGTGCTGCTGGCCGACGCGTTCCGCCAGGCGCAGCGCATCCGCGGTGAGGGCGACGCGAAGGCGGCCGCAGTGTCGGCGGCGGCCTACAACAAGGACGCCGACTTCTACCAGTTCTGGCGGTCGATGGAAGCCTATCGAGAGACGTTCAGCGGGCCGGAAAACGTGATGGTGATCCAGCCCGACAACGCCTTCTTCAAGCAGATGCACGGGCGCTGACCACGTGAGCGCAGATCGCTGGCTGTTGCCTGACGGCGTCGAGGAGGCGCTGCCGGCGCGTGCGCGCGCGCTGGAAGCGCTGCGCCGCCGCCTGCTCGACCTTTACGCCGGCTGGGGCTACGAGCTGGTGATGCCGCCGCTGATCGAGTTCCTCGATTCGCTGCTGTGTGCTGCCGGCCCGGATGTTTCGCTGCAGACATTCCGGCTCACCGACCAGTTGTCCGGCCGCGCGCTCGGCGTGCGTGCCGACATCACGCCGCAGGTGGCGCGCATCGACGCGCACTCGCTGCGCGCGCAGGGCCCGCAACGCCTGTGCTATGCCGGTACCGTGTTGCACGCGCGGCCGGCCGGCATGGCGGCGTCGCGGGTGCCGCTGCAGGCGGGTGCCGAGTTGTTCGGCCACGCCGGCATCGATGCCGACATCGAGGTAATCAGCCTGATGCTCGAAACGCTGGCGGCGGTCGGCCGTCGCGACGTGCATCTCGATATCGGCCACGTCGGCATTCACCGCGGCCTGGTGGCCGAGGCGAAGCTCGCCGGCGACGCCGAGGCGCAGTTGTTCGATATTTTCCAGCGCAAGGCGATCCCGGAACTGGATGCGTTCCTGGCCGCGCACGTGACCGACGCGGCGACGCGCAAGCGCCTGCGCGCGCTGGTCGACCTCGCCGGCGATCTGCAGGCAGTCAGCCGGCAGGCGAAGGCTGCGCTGGCCGGTGCCGGCGCCGATGTGCAGCGTGCGCTGGACGATGTCATCGCCATCGCCGGGCAGGTGCGCACCGCGTACCCGCACGTGGAAGTCTGCGTCGACCTGTGCGAACTGCGCGGCTATCGCTACCACGGCGGTTGCGTATTCGCCGCCTACGTCGCCGGCCGCAGCCAGGAAGTCGCCAAGGGCGGCCGCTACGATTCCATCGGCGAGGCCTTCGGCCGCGCGCGTCCGGCGACCGGTTTCAGCGTCGACGTGAAGACCCTGCTCGATATCGCCGCCGACGGCAGCCTGCCGGTGCGTGCCGGTATCTGTGCGCCGGCAGGCAACGACGCGGACTTGCTGGCGAAGATCGCCCGGCTGCGTGCCGCCGGTGAACGCGTCGTGCGTGCGCTGCCGGGCGCCGAACCGAATCTGGACGAATTGCAGTGCGACCGGGTGCTGGTGCGCGCTGGCCGGGACTGGGACGTCAAGCCGCGCTGACCGGCGCGCCTTTCTTCATTAATTCCGCGAATCCGCAACAGGTAGCTGACGATGGGCAAGAACGTAGTCGTGCTCGGCACGCAATGGGGTGACGAGGGGAAGGGCAAGATCGTCGACCTGCTGACCGACGAGGCGAAATGCGTCGCCCGTTTCCAGGGCGGCCACAATGCCGGCCACACGCTGGTGATCGACGGCAAGAAGACCGTCCTGCACCTGATCCCGTCGGGCATCCTGCGCGGCGACGTTACCTGCCTGATCGGCAACGGCGTGGTGCTGGCGCCGGATGCGCTGATGAAGGAAATCACCGGCCTCGAGGCGAACGGCGTACCGGTGCGCGAGCGCCTGCGGCTGTCGCCGGCCTGCACGCTGATCCTTCCGTACCACGCGGCGCTGGACAAGGCGCGTGAGCTGGCGCGCGGCAAGGCGGCGATCGGCACCACCGGCCGCGGTATCGGCCCGGCATACGAGGACAAGGCCGCACGTCGCGGCGTGCGCCTCGGCGATGTCATGCACCGCGAGCGTTTCGCCGAGAAGCTCGCCGGCGTGATGGACTTCCACAACTTCGTGCTGAAGAACTACTACAAGGCCGAGACCGTCGATTTCCAGAAGACACTGGACGAGACGCTGGCCATTGCCGAGCAGATCAAGCCGATGATCGCCGACGTCACCGGCATCCTGCACGAGCACCGCCTGCGCGGCGACAACATCATGTTCGAGGGCGCGCAGGGTTCGCTGCTCGACATCGACCACGGCACCTACCCGTACGTCACCAGTTCGAACACCACCGCCGGCGGCACCTCCACCGGTTCCGGCTTCGGCCCGCTGTACCTCGACTACGTGCTCGGCATCACCAAGGCCTACACCACCCGCGTGGGCGGTGGCCCGTTCCCCACCGAGCTGTTCGACGACACCGGCAAGCACCTGGCCACCAGGGGCCACGAGTTCGGTTCCACCACCGGCCGCGCCCGCCGTTGCGGCTGGTTCGATGCCGTCGCGTTGCGTCGCGCGATCGAGATCAACTCGGTGTCCGGTCTGTGCCTCACCAAGCTCGACGTGCTCGATGGCCTCGACGTGGTGCGCATCTGCACCGGTTACCGCAGTGGCGGCAAGCTGGTCACCAACGCGCTGACCGACGCCGAGAGCTACGAGGGACTGGAGCCGATCTACGAGGACTTGCCCGGCTGGCAGGAGTCCACCGTCGGGGCCCGGCGGATGGAAGACCTGCCGGCGAACGCGCGCAAGTACATCGCGCGCCTGCAGGAAGCGGTCGGTGCGCCGATCGACATCATCTCCACCGGTCCCGACCGCGTGGAAACCATCATCCTGCGGCACCCCTTCCACTGATTCACTGAGCCGCGGAGTGCGCCGGCATGGAACGCTCACCGGTATTCCGCGCACGTGAATTGTTGTGGTCGCTGGCGCATGTCGGCGACCTGTGGGCGCGGGTGCCGACCCGGCGCGTCTACTTCAAGCAGGTGTATTTTTCCGGGCTGCAGTCGCTGCCGCTGATCCTGCTGGTGGGCGCGGCGGTGTCCGGCATCATCATCGGCCAGCTGCGCAACTTCGGGCAGAGCCCGCGCGAGTCCATCGACGTCCTGCTGACCATCACGCTCGACGAGCTGGCACCGCTGCTGACGGCATTCCTGGTGGCGGCGCGCAGTGCGCCGGCGATGGCCAGCGAACTGGCGACCATGCAGGCCAACGGCGAGATCCGGCTGCTGGCGCGCCTCGGCATACCGCCACTGGAATACCTGGTGGTGCCGCGCGTGTTCGGCATGGCCACCGGCAGCCTGTTGCTCGCCATCTATTTCGGCTTCACCGCGGCGATCGCCGGCAGCATGTTTGCCGCCGGCGCGCACATGTTCAACGCGCTGTGGCTGGTGTCCGAGTCGCTGAGCCCGATGGTGGTGGCGTTGTGCATGCTCAAGAGCCTGCTGTTCGGCGCCGCCATCTCGTTGATCGCCTGCCACACCGGCCTGTCGACCCGCGGCTCCTACACCGAGGTGCCGATCGCCGCCTCGCGTGCCGTGGTGCGCGGGCTGGCAGCGGTGTTCCTGCTCGATCTCGCGCTGGTGCCGCTGTGACCTGGCCGCTGGAGATCCCGATGTCGCGCCGCCGGTTGTCGATCCCGGGCGGTGGCCGCTACGCGCTGGTGCCGCCGATCCACGACACCGCCATCGATGAGTTGCTGGATGCGGCGCGCGCCGTGCTCGGCCCGGCCGGCGTGGGCTGGATGCCGGAGGGCGGCGGCCTGCTGGGCAACCTGCCGGCCTGGGAGAACCTGCTGTTGTCGACGCAATGGCACGCGCCGGCGGCGCTGTCGGCGCTCGAGTCGAGGTTGACGGCCTGGATGGCTGCCCTTGGCTACGACGCCGAGGGCACGCGCCTGTTGTTGTCGCAGCAACCTTCCCGCCTTGCCGAGGAAGACCGGTTGCTGGTCGGCTGGTTGCGCCTGTTGCTGGTGCGCCCCAAACTCGTCCTGCTCGCCGGGCACGCGCTGCCTGCCGGCGTGCTGGGCCAGCGGGTGCTGGCGCTGGTCGACGAAGAACTGGCAAGCGCAGCGCTGCTGGTCATCGACGACGAGGCGCCGGCCGGCTTCATCCCACTGTCCATCGTTGCGCACGAGGCGAGTGTTCCGTGAGCCTGTTCCGCGATACCGATCCGCGTTTCCGGGGACTCAACCTCAAGGTCGTGATCTTCGCGGTGCTGGCCGTCATTGCCGGCATCGCGTTGCTGGCGATGCTGGCGGTGAAGCAGGGCCTGTTCGCGTCTTACACCGAGCTGCGGGTTGAAGTGCCTTCCGGTGCCGACCTGCGTCCGGGCATGGCGGTGAAACTGTCCGGCTTCAAGATCGGCGACGTGAAGAGCGTGCGCCTCAACGATCACGCCCGTGTCGACCTGCTGATCCGCATCGAGGACCAGTACATGTGGTGGATCAAGGCCGACTCGGTGGTGTCGAACGCGCGCGAGGGCCTGATCGGCGATCCCTACCTGACGGTGACCGCCGGCAGCCCCGACCTCGACCCGTTGCGCGCCGGCGAATCGATGACCTACGCGCCGACGCCGGCGCTTGCCGACATCGCCCAGGACGTGCGCAACCGGATCCTGCCGGTGATCGACGGCACCACCAGCATGCTCAACTACATGAACGATCCGAAGGGCGATTTCCGTGGCGCCATCGCCGAGATGAAAATGCTGACCGCCGAGTTGCGCGAGACGCGCCGGCAGGTGGACAAGTTGCTGGTGAGCCTGGACGAGGTGGCGCGCGAGGACCTGCGCCGCACGCTGGCCAATGCCG
>JBKHWA010000002.1:0-3603 GCA_046566765.1 Gammaproteobacteria bacterium | reverse complement strand
GGTGTGATTTGTATTCGGCGAACAGGTCATCACGGAACGTGCGGCCCGGCGCGTCGAGGACCACGGCCATGTGCGTGGGCTGCACGTCCTTCACCAGGCTGCGCAGCATGTTGAGAACGCCCTTCACCGCGCCGGTCGGCAGACCCTTCGAATTGGTCAGCGGCGGCAGCGCGTGGACCGCGCGGTAGAGATAGGAGGAGCCGTCGACCAGCACCAGCGGCTTGCGATCATCCGTCATGAACAAAGCACCTCCCGGACACGGTGGCAGGTTTCATCCATGGCCGCACGCGCCGGCGGCACGAGGCCGGCCATGGTGAACCAGGCGTGCGTGAGGTGGTCGTGTTCCAGCAGCGTCACCGGCACACCGGCCGAGCGCATCCGTTCCGCATAGGCAACGCCTTCGTCGTGCAGCGGGTCGAAACCGGCGACGGTGACAATGGCCGGCGGCAGGCCGGCCAGGGTGTCGGCCAGCAACGGCGAGCAGAGCGGGTCACTGCGATCGGCGTCGTTGCGCACATAGTTGTCGCAGAACCAGCGAACCATGGCCTCGGTCAGGCCGAAGCCCTGCCCGAGCGTGCGCACCGAGGGGCTGAGCAGGCGCATGTCGACCACCGGATAGACCAGGCACTGCAGGGCAGGCGCCGGCAGGTCGCGATCGCGCGCCGCCTGGGCAACGGCTGCCGACAGGTAACCGCCGGCACTGTCGCCCATCACCGCCACGCGTTTGCCGTCGATGCCTAGCCGATCCGCCCCGGCGTGCAGCCAGCGCCACGCCGCGACCGCATCCTCGACGCCGCTCGGGAAGCGATGCTCCGGCCCGTTCCGGTAGTCGACGCTGAACACTGCACAGCCCGTGTGTTCGGCAACGTAGCGCACGGTGCTGTCGTACTGGTCGATGTCTCCGACCACCATGCCGCCGCCGTGGAAGAACATGACTGCCGGGCCGGGTACACGTACCTGAGCCGGTACGTAGCGACGGATGCGGATGCTGCCGCCATCGACCCCGACCCAGGCATCGGCCACCGTCGCCATCGCCAGCCGGTCGGGTGCCGTCGTGGCAATGATGCGCCCGTAGGCGCGGCGCGCCGCCGGCGGCGGCAACTGCTCCAGCGAGGGGCCTGCATTGAGCGCCATCATCGCCGCCAGCAGCGGATCCAGCGTGCGCCCGTGGCGAACGACGGGGCCGCGCGCAATGGCATTCAGCACCGGTGCGGGCAGGCGCGAAAGCACATGCTGCAAGGCCAATCGCTCGATCTTCTCTCGCATGGATGCGGCTCCCTCCGAAGGCGCAGCGATTATAGGCATCCGCTTCCGGCGTAGACTGCCCCATGTCCACCTTTCGCAGCCTTGGCCCGACCGATATCGAGACACTGCGCCGCCTTGCCGGCGCCGATGCTGTTTCTGGCGTCGCCGCCATCGCCAGCGGCATCGAGAACTCCAACTGGTTTGTCACGCTGCACCACGGCGACGCCCGCTTTGCCTGCGTGCTGACGCTGGTCGAGGCGATCCCGGAGGACGAATTGCCGTTCTTCATCGCGCTGGCCGGCGCGCTGGCCGAGGCTGACCTGCCGGTGCCCATGCCGCTGCGGCTCACCAACGGCGCGCACCAGCTCCTGCTGCAGGGTCGGCCGGCGCTGCTGGTTCCGCGTTTGCCGGGAGCGCACGTCAATGTCGCCGCGCCGGCACTCTGTTGCCATATCGGCATCATGTTGGCCCGACTGCACGAGGCCGGCACCCGCTGCGTGATGGAACGCGACCGGCCCGACCACCGCTGGTGGCCGACGGCCTTTGCCTGGCTCGCGCCGTCACTGCCGGCGGATGTGCACGACGCGCTGGCCGGCGCACTGCTCGACGCCACCCGCTGCTTTGCACAGGCCCATGCGTTGCCGCACGGCATCATCCACGGCGACCTGTTCCGCGACAACGTGCTGGCAACCGGCGACGAGGTGACCGGCGTGCTCGATTTTTTCCACGCCACACGCGATGTGCTGGCATGGGACATTGCCATTGCGCTCAACGACTGGGCGGTGGTCGATGGCACGCCGGATAAGGAGCGTGCCGATGCAGTGCTCGCCGGATATGAATCCGTGCGACAACTCACGACCGGTGAACACAACTTGCTTCCGGCGCTCCGGCGCGCTGCGGCAGCGAGGTTCTGGCTATCCCGGCTGGTTGCTGCAGAGCAGGCACACGAACGCGGCGATAACGGCGGCATGGTCTCCCGGAAGGATCCGGACGCCATGCGTGCGCTATGGGCCCTGCTTTGATCCGGCGACCACAAACAGGCGGCGCACAAAAAATCAGCGCGCGACTCAACGCGTGACGATGCAACCGTAGAGGGTGTCGGCAAGCTGGATCAGCGCCAGCGTGTAACTGTCCCTGGCCAGCGGGATGCCGCCAAGCATCGGATCCAGGGTCACCAGATGGCCGTGGCCACCCGGCAGCAGTTGCGCCGCGGGCCCCTGCTCGAAGCCCGGGGGACCGATCACGCAGGCGATATCTTCGCGACGGACGCGCTCTGCCAGATCTTCCACCCGCTGCGCCGAAACATTCACCCCGGCAACCGCCGTCAGTGCCGTCACATTGATGACGCCCATTTCCGCAAACAGGTAACCGAATGCATCATCCGCCGCGATGACGCCGAGCGCCGCCACCGGCTGGAAGCGTGCCTGCTGGCGATTGCGGAAGCGCTGCATCTCTGCGGCGAAATGTTCCGCAGCCGGCGCATTGCCCAAGTGCGCACCCACGGCACGCGCCAGCACGGCAGCATTTTGCGTTGATAGCCACAGGTGCGGGTTGGCGCCATGTTTGCCGGCATCCTTCGCGTCCAGGCGATAATCACGCCAGGTCACGCCCGGGAGTTTCGACAGGGTGATCAACTGCCGGCCTTCCCGCGGAGCGGCCGGAGCGTCCGCCAGCCACGGCTCGGCATCCGGGCCGGTCCAGACGACCAGCTCGGCTTCCTCCAGCAACTTCAACTCGCGTTCACCCAGACGGAATTCCGGTGACGCCAGCGCAGGCGTCATCAACACCTGCAGATCGGTGTCGCCCGGCGTTGCCGCCGACGCAATCATCGCCAGCGGGGTGGTACTTGCAACCACGTGCACGGCCGCTGCCGACGGCAGGGACAGCACGGACAGTGTTGAAAAGAACAAGATGCAGGCCAACCGGGTCATGACGCACTCGCAACCAACCGGGAGGGCGAGGTTATAGTGTGCCGCACCGGAAATCAGCCCCCGATACCATGAGCAGACTTGCCGAACGCGATCCGTTTGCCTGCAGCAACCGCGAACACCGGCATTGCCGGGACGATGCGCTGGCGGCTGCGGAAGAGGCATGTGCACGTGCCGGGGCCAGGCTGACCAGTACGCGCCGCCGCGTGCTGGAACTGATCTGGAACAGCCACCGTCCACTGGGGGCTTACGCGCTGCTGGAGCAATTGGCGGCGGATGGCCGCCGGCCGGCGCCGCCAACGGTCTATCGGGCACTGGAGTTCCTGTTGGCCCAGGGACTGATACACCGCATCGACAGCCTGAATGCCTTCGCCGGCTGCACGCATCCCGGCGAAAGCCACCGCAGCCTGTTCCTGATCTGCCGGCAGTG
>JBKHWA010000001.1:0-58766 GCA_046566765.1 Gammaproteobacteria bacterium | reverse complement strand
AGGCCATCGCGCCGCAACTCGTTGAAACTGGTGACGCTCCAGACGTCGGCGCGTACCTCGTAATCGGCCGCCAGCATTTCCGCCGCCGCCTCGACCTCGCGCAGGATGGTGCCGCTGCCGAGCAGCTGCACGATCATGCCACGCGCCTTCTCGGTGGTTTTTGCCGGCAAGGTCGGCGCCGCCTTGAGCTTGTACATGCCACGGATGATGCCTTCCTCGGCACCGGCAGGCATCGCCGGGTGCGGGTAGTTCTCGTTCATCGTGGTGAGGTAGTAGAAGACGTTCTCCTGCTCCTGGTACATGCGGCGCAGGCCGTCCTGCACGATGACCGCCACCTCGTAGCCATAGGTCGGGTCGTAGGACACGCAGTTCGGGATGGTCGATGCCAGCAGGTGGCTGTGACCGTCCTGGTGTTGCAGGCCCTCGCCGTTGAGCGTGGTGCGGCCGGCGGTGGCGCCGACCAGGAATCCGCGCGCCTGCATGTCGCCCGCGGCCCAGGCGAAATCGCCGATCCGCTGGAAGCCGAACATCGAGTAGTAGACGTAGAACGGGATCATCGGCTTGTCGTTGATCGAGTACGACGTCGCCGCTGCCATCCACGCCGAGAACGCGCCGGCTTCGTTGATGCCTTCCTCCAGCATCCGGCCCTGCTTGTCCTCGCGGTAATACATCACCTGCCCGGCGTCTTCCGGCTTGTACAACTGGCCGACCGACGAGTAGATGCCGTACTGGCGGAACATCGCCTCCATGCCGAAGGTACGCGCCTCGTCCGGCACGATCGGCACGCAGCGCTCGCCGATGCCGGGGATCTTCATCAGCGTGGTGAGGATGCGCACGAACGCCATCGTCGTCGACAGCGGCCGCTCCGAGCCCTCCAGCATCGGCGCAAAAGCGTCACGCGCCGGCACCTCGACCTTGTCGGTGGTCACCGCGCGCCGCTGCGGCAGGTGGCCGTTCAGTGCCGCACGCCGCTCGCGCAGGTATTTCATCTCGGCGCTGTCGGCCGCCGGCTTGTAGTACGGGACCTTTTCCAGGTCGGCGTCCGGGATCGGCAGGTCGAAGCGGTCGCGGAATTCGCGCAGGCTTTCGAGGTCGAGCTTCTTGATCTGGTGGGTCTTGTTCTGCGCCTCGCCGGCGCCGGTGCCATAGCCCTTGACGGTCTTGGCGAGGATCACCGTCGGCTGGCCCTTGTGGTTCACCGCCTTGTGATAGGCCGCGTACACCTTGAACGGATCGTGGCCGCCACGATTCAGCTCATAGACCTGGTCGTCGGTCATGCCGGCCACCATCGCCGCCGTCTCCGGGTACTTGCCGAAGAACTGCTCGCGGGTGAACTGGCCGCCGTGCATCTTGAACGCCTGGTATTCGCCGTCGACGCACTCGTCCATGCGCTTCTGCAGCAGGCCGTGGTCGTCGCGCGCCAGCAGCGGGTCCCACTGGCGGCCCCAGATCACCTTGACCACGTTCCAGCCGGCGCCGCGGAACAGCCCTTCCAGCTCCTGGATGATCTTGCCGTTGCCGCGCACCGGGCCGTCGAGTCGCTGCAGGTTGCAGTTCATCACGAAGATCAGGTTGTCGAGTTTTTCGCGGCCGGCCAGCGCGATGGCGCCGGTCGATTCCGGCTCGTCCATCTCGCCGTCGCCGAGGAAGCACCAGACCTTGCGATCCTCGTCGGGAATCATCCCGCGATTGATCAGGTACTTCATGAAGTGCGCCTGGTAGATCGACTGCATCGAGGCAAGGCCCATCGACACCGTCGGGAACTGCCAGAACTCCGGCATCAGCCAGGGATGCGGATACGACGACAGCCCGTGGCCGTCGACCTCGCGGCGGAAACTGTCCAGGTCCTTCTCGTCCAGCCGGCCCTCGAGGAAGGCGCGCGCGTAGATACCCGGCGCCGAGTGGCCCTGGTAGTAGATCAGGTCGCCGCCGAAGTTCTCGTTCGGGGCGCGGAAGAAATGGTTGAAGCCGACGTCGTAGAGCGTCGCCGCCGACGCGAAGGTGGAGATATGGCCACCGAGCTCGTCATCGTTCATGTTGGCGCGCTGCACCATCGCCATCGCGTTCCAGCGGATGACCGCGCGCAGCCGGCGCTCGACGAAGTTGTCGCCGGGATAGGCGGGCTCGTCGCGGACGGGGATGGTGTTGATGTAGGGGGTGTTCAGGTTCGCGAGCTGCACGCCCTTGCGGCGGCCGTACTCGCTGATGCGTTCGAGCAGGAAGCGGGCCCGCTCGGGTCCCTCCTGGCGGAGGGTGGAGGCGAAGGCATCAAGCCATTCGCGGGTTTCCTGCGGATCGATATCGTCGGGATTGCGCGTACTGTCTGCCATGGTGAGGCGTCCTTACTGTTCAGTGCCGTAGCGGGGAAGGCGCTTTTGGCGCCGTGACCGTGCGCCGGCGACTATAACAAACCCCATGACCGGCCGGTCGGGGGCGATTCGCAACAGGATGCTGCGGCAAGACCTCAGAACCCGATGATGACCGACACGGCCATCAGCAGGATCCAGACCACCTGGGTGCGCAGCAGCAGGCCGCGGGCGTCGGTGATGTCCAGCCCGACGTCGGGCTCGGCGGCCAGTTGCGGCGGCACGCCGGCGGCGGCCACGCAGATGTCGGCCGCCAGTTCGGCCGGCGGGTCCTCGTCGTCGAGCAGACGGTTGTCGAGGATCGGCCAGGCGCGCGCCGAATTCCCGGTCAGCAGCAGGGTCATGCCCAGCAGGCGGACGGTCAGCCAGTCGACGCGCTCGCGGGCCTCGGACGCCACCTGCGGCAGCAGCGCGTCGCGGCCCGGGCCCCGGCGCGCGGCATCGATCGTCGCCAGTGCCAGCAAGCCCGGCAGGCCGGTGAAGGCGAACACGATGATCCAGCTGAACGATTCGCGGAACGCGCGCACGAACAGCGCGCGCAACACGACGCGGTGCATCGCGCCGGCGCCGGCATCAGGCCGCAGCGCCGGCGCGAAGCGCGACGCCACGAAACGCCGCAACGCCGATTCGTCGCGCAGGAACCACAGGCGGAGGTACTCGTTGAGATCGGCGCCGAGGCGATCACGCCCCACCAGCGCCCACAGCAGCGCCACGTACAACGCCAGCAACGGCAGCGACAGCAGCACGTCGGCCAGCCCGAAGCGGATCACGAACCCGACCGACGCCCACAGCAGCACCAGCACCAGCAGGCGACCGGCCGCGGTGCCCGCCAGCAGCGCCGCCAGCGACCACGGCGCCAGCAGCACGCGATCGAGCGCGTCGCGCCACCGCTCCGGATCGCGGCGCCACTCGATGCGGCGCAGGACCAGCAGGAAAAGCAGGGCGAGCAGTTTCATCGGCGGTCGGTTTTCTTGAGACGGACGGGCTTGTTCTGGCGACCGGGCCTGGCGGCGTGCGGTGACCTGTCGCAGCGTGCGGCGGCGGGCTTGTCGGCCAGCCGGGCCGCCAGCGCCGCGCGGTAACGCGGCCAGTCGAAGCACGGACCCGGATCGGTCTTGCGACCCGGCGCGATGTCGCTGTGGCCCACCACGCGTTCCGGCGTGATGCCCGGGCAAGCGCGCAACAGTAGCACGGAGAGCGCCACCAGCCGCCGATACTGCCGCTGCGTGAACGGGCGATCATCGGTGCCCTCGAGCTCGATGCCGATCGAGAAATCGTTGCAGTTTTCGCGACCGTCGAACGACGACTTGCCGGCGTGCCAGGCACGCTCGTCGATCGACACGAACTGCACCAGGCTGCCGTCGCGCCGGACCAGGAAATGCGCCGAGACCTCCAGCCCGCGCAACGTCGCGAAGAACGGGTGCGCGTCGTGGTCCAGCCGGTTGCAGAACAGGTCGGCGATCCACGAACCGCCGAATTTCCCCGGCGGCAGGCTGATGTTGTGGATCACCAGCAGCGACACCTCGGTGCCGGCCGGGCGGGCGTTGTGGTTGGGAGACGGCACGCGCTGCGCATGGCGGACCCAGCCACCGGCAGTCAGCAGGCTCGTGTTGCGGGATTGCGCTGGCATACCCTGGATCGTGTGCCTCGGAACGGCGGCGGGGAACCGGCACAGCCTACCGCAAGATGCATGCCGGCAGGCCGCCACGCGGGCTGCACGATCCGCACATTGGCGATCCCCGGAGGCTGCCGATAAAGTGGGCCCCTTGCCAGCCACATCGCCGCCGCCGGCGGCTTGTCCCGGGGTATACCGTGCCGCTCGACCTGCAGCCCTTCCACGCGACCATCATCGACAATGTCCGCGCCGCGCTGGCCGAGGACATCGGCAGCGGCGACATCACCGCGCAACTGGTCCCGGCCGGACAACAGTCCGCCGGCCGGGTCATCACCCGCGAGGATTGCGTGGTCGCCGGCGCGGCATGGGTGGACGAGGTGTTCCGCCAGCTCGACCCGCAGATCACGGTGGACTGGCAGGTCGGCGACGGTGACCGGGTGCCGGCCGGCAGCACGCTGTTCCGCATCGCCGGCCCGTCGCGCGGCATCCTGTCCGGCGAGCGCGCGGCACTCAATTTCCTGCAGACGCTGTCCGGCACCGCCACCGCTGCCCGGCGCCATGCCGACCTGGTCGCGCACACCGGCGTGCGCCTGCTCGACACCCGCAAGACGCTGCCCGGCCTGCGCATCGCCCAGAAATACGCGGTCAGCGTCGGCGGCTGCCACAACCACCGGCTCGGCCTGTGGGACGCGTTCCTGATCAAGGAAAACCACATCGCCGCCAGCGGCTCGATCGCCGCCGCGGTGGCCGCCGCGCGCCGCACCGCGCCCGGCAAGCCGGTGGAAGTCGAGGTGGAAAACCTCGATGAACTGGCGGAGGCGCTCACCGCCGGCGCCGATATCGTCATGCTCGACGACTTCCGCCCGGCCGACATCCGCACCGCCGTCGCCACCAACGCCGGCCGCGCAAAACTCGAGGTATCGGGTGGCGTCAGCGAGGCGACGCTGGTCGCGCTGGCCGAGACCGGCGTCGACTACATCTCGATCGGCGCCCTCACCAAGCATGTTCGCGCGATCGACCTTTCGATGCGGCTGGATGTCGCGTCATCCCCCGCTGTCGCCAAGCCGTGAGGCACCCGATGCAAGACCAGGCCACTGCTGAAACTCCGCGTTCCCCACGCTGGATCTATTACTCGCTCCTGGTTTCCGTTGTTGCCGCGATCGTCCTCTACCTGCCGGGCATTACCGGCCCGTTCATCCACGACGACACCGGGCAGATCACCGCCAATCCCGATGTCCTGATCACCGAGATCACGGTCGAGAATCTCGTCCGCAGCACCTCGCACTATCCATCGCGCCCGCTGCCGATGATGAGTTTTGCCCTCAACCACGCCAGTTGCGGGCTGGAGACCAGTTGCTACAAGTCCACCAACATCTTCATCCATGCCGCCACCGGCCTGGCCCTGTTCATCTTTCTCACCGTGCTGGCGAAGGCCGGGCGGCGGCGTCGGCTGTTCGAAACCCCGGCGTGGCTGCCACTGGTGGTGACCGCGCTATGGCTGCTGCATCCGCTCAACGTATCGACCACCCTGTACGTCGTGCAGCGAATGACGCAGTTGTCGATTCTTTTCTCGCTGCTGTTTCTTGCCTGCTACCTGCAGGCCCGGTTCCTGTCCGGCAACATCGCGACGCGTACCGGCTGGTACGTCGCCGCAGCCGGCAGCTTGCTGCTCGGGCTGTGGAGCAAGGAAAACGCGGCGCTGGCACTGTTGCTGGCAGGTCTGCTCGAACTGTTGCTCTTGTCGCCGCAGCAGAGACAGCGCCTCGCGCACCCGCGGATAACAGGCTGGGTCATAGCCGCACTGGCGTTCGCCGCCCTGGCCTGGCTGGCCCTGTATCCGACAACGTTCATCGCCCGCAGTTATCTCCAGCGCGACTTCCTGCCGGTCGAACGCCTGCTGGGTGAAGCGCGCATCCTCTGGTATTACGCCAGCGAAGTGCTCTGGCCAGATGCCAGCCGCATGTCGTTCTTCCTGGACTTCATCCCTCTCTCGCGCTCGCTGCTCGATCCGTGGACGACGTTGCCGGCGGTACTCGGCTGGTATGTCCTTTGCGGCGCAGCGCTGGCCTCGCTGCTGCGCGGCCCGTCACTGTGGGGCTTCGGCGTCCTGTTTTTCCTGGTCAGCCACCTGATCGAGTCGACCCTGATCGGCCTTGTCCCGGCATACGAACACCGCAATTACGGTGCCGCGATCGGGCTGATCCTGGCCGGTTGCGCGCTGCTTTACCCGGTGCTTCGCACAACCTGGCCACGCGCGATGGTGACCGTCGCAGCGCTGCTGTTCTGCAGCCTGCAACTGATTGCCCGCGTGGATACCTGGTCATCGGAGACAGCGTTCGCCTCCCAATTGCAGCAACCGCAATTCAGTGCGTCCTATAACGGCACGCTGAGTTACGCGGCCTATTACGATCAACAGGCTGACCAGTTGACCGATAGCCCGGCCATGGCGCGCCTTTTCCGCCAGAAATCGCTGGTTGGCTTCCGGCATGCGGCGACCCTCTCCACCCAGCCGTATGCGGCGCTGAGTTTCCTCGTACTCAAGGCGCCTACCGCCGAGGAACGGGAGGCCCGCTGGCAGGAACTGTTCTCGGTCGCCGCCCGGAAGCCGGCTACCTACGACGCGCTCAACTGGGCCAATGTCATGGCCAGTTGCCTGCTGCTGCCGCAGTGCCCGGTATCACGCGACAACTTCGCGCGCTACATGGACATCCTGCTCGCCCAGCCGAAAACGCCAACGGTCCTTCGCAACAAGTTGCGGCGCACCGCCGGCACCTTCTTCACCAAGGTTTACGGCGCCCCGGAAAAGGGGATTGCGCTGGCACGACTGGCCGCCGCATCCGGGCAACCGGACGCGCGCGAATCGTTGATCAAGAACCTGGCCTTTGCCGGCCACATCGACGAAGCGCAGCGGGAATACGAGGCGCTTGCCCGGGACTACGCACTGGATCCGAAGCGCCGCGAGCGCATCGAGTGGGAGATCGCCAACCCGGGCGCGCCCGCCAGCTGGTGACACACCCGGGCAGTAACGGCAAAGGCCGCCATTGGCGGCCTTTGTTTTGTGCTGGGCGAAGCCCTGGAGAATGAAAGATGGTGCCGGAAAGAGGAATCGAACCTCCGACCTTCGCATTACGAATGCGCTGCTCTACCGACTGAGCTATTCCGGCGAGGGGCGCAACGCTACCGAAGGTCCCCCGGCGACGCAAGAGGCCGTTACCGGGTTACTCCCAGGTCCAGACCTGGTTCTCCAGCGTGCCCTGCTCCCCATGCTGGTTGGAGGCAGTCACCTTGTAGCAGTCGGCGATATCGCCGCAGCTGCCCGCCTCCACCCTGAACGAAATCCCGTCATCGTCATTCGGCACCCGGTAGCCCATCACCGCGAAGTCGTTGACGCCACCGGGAACATAATCACCCGCCACATAAGTGCCTTCATCGATGTGGTAGTTCTCAAGGAACATCTTGAAGTTGTTCGTCTTGAGAACGATCGCTTCCCGGCGTGCGTTCTCCATGTAGCCCTGGTAGACCGGGATACTGACCGCAACGAGCAGGAACATGACCACGGCAGCAACCATCACTTCCACCAGCGTAAAACCACGCTGCCGGCGGAACGATGCCGACCCTTTTTTCATTTTCATCTTGCCCTCCATGTCCCTGCTGCCAACCAATCGCTGAAGGAAGGATAGTGTGTCCTTCGGCAAACTGCCGCTCCAGGGAAACAAAAGCGCCGCCCCGCAAACGAAAGAAGGGGGCTTCCGCCCCCTTCCCTGACTTGCCGGAAACCTGATTACAGGTTGCGGAAGTCGATACCGCAGGTCTTGGTCGTGAACGCGCCCTTGTAGGTCGGCAGGGTCAGCACAACGTAGGTGTCGCTCCAGTCGGTAGTCGACGCGGCAGGAGTCACGATCTGCACACCTACGGCGCCGGTGCCGTCATCCACGGCCGTCTGGTACGCGCGGCCGCCACCCGGGGCGTTACGGCCATCCTTGTCCAGGACATTGTCGATCAGGCTCTGGTCGCCGCCCGTCTTGAAGTTATTGAACTCGGCATCAACGCTCACGCCCATGCCCAGACGGCTGGAGACCTTGGACAGTTCGTTACGGACAGCGCGGCAGCCTTCCTCGTAGTGCGAGGTGATCTTCGCCATGTTCGAGGTCTTGATGTAGTCCTGGTAGGCCGGGATGGCGACCGCGGCCAGGATGCCGATGATCGCTACTACGATCATCAGTTCGATCAGCGTGAAGCCTTTCTGCAGTTTCATGGGATATCTCCAAGGTTTTGTTATGAGTCGTGGACCCGTCGGCCCCAGACTGGCCCATACGATGCACGAATCAGGCCAAGGCGGACCCTAGCGCTAAGTGGCTGATCTGGCAAGGACAACCCGGGCGCCATACAAGGGACCGCCGCCCCTCCCCGGACCGCTTCTGACAAATATTGTCAGTACCTGCCACGTCGTTGCCGATGCCCGCGCCCGGCCAGCGCTTTCATCCCACCGATACTTCGTCCCGCCACCCCGGTCCAGGTCGCCATCCGCGGTACCCGGTCACATCGCGATTGACAGGCGCTGGCCGCCGCGCGTCATTTCCTGTTAATTTCCCCGGCTGCGAACGCTGCTTAACTGTCTTGCCCAACCCGTTCACGCGGAACGGATTTTGCCTGCAGGGGTACACCTGAAATGTCGAGTCCACCCAACGTGATGCTGAGCGGCCTTGCCCGCCGCCTGGTCACTGACGGCCTGATTTCCGATACCACCGCCCGCGAGGCGCTCCGCACGGCCCAGCAGCAGAAGATCCCGCTGGCCAAGTACCTCGTCGACAACAAGCTGGCGAAGGCGCGCGAAGTCGCCGTTGCCGCTGCCGAGGAATTCGGCGATCCGCTGCTCGACCTCGCGGCGATCGACATCGCCGGCCTGCAGAAAGACCTGCTCGGCGAGGAACTGATCACCAAGCACCAGGTGCTGCCGCTGATGAAGCGCGGCAGCCGCCTGTTCGTTGCCATTGCCGATCCCGCCAACCTGCAGGCACTCGACGAGATCCGTTTCAATACCGGCCTCAACACCGAGGCCATCGTCGTCGAGTCCGACAAACTGACGCAGGCGCTGGAAAAATTCCTCAGCCAGGCCGAGTCGAAAGCCTTCGAAGGTCTCGACAGCGATCTCGACAACCTCGAGACCATGGGGGGCGACGAGGTTGCCGCCGCGGCCGACGACGGCAGCAGCGGCACCGACGACGCGCCGATCGTGCGCTTCGTGAACAAGTTGCTGCTCGACGCCGTGAAGGGCGGCTCCTCGGACCTGCACTTCGAACCGTACGAGAAGTCCTATCGCGTCCGCTTCCGTACCGACGGCATGCTGCATGAGGTCGTGCGGCCGCCGGTTTCGCAGGCCGCGAAAATCGCCGCCCGCCTGAAGGTCATGGCCAACCTCGACATCTCCGAGCGCCGCGTCCCGCAGGACGGCCGCATCAAGATGAAGATCTCGAAGACCAAGGCCATCGACTTCCGCGTCAACACCTGCCCCACGCTGTGGGGTGAAAAAATCGTGTTGCGGATCCTTGACCCGGACAGCGCGAAGATCGGCATCGAGATGCTCGGCTTCGAGCCGCACCAGAAAGAACTGTACATGGCAGCGCTCGAGCGTCCGCAGGGCATGTTGCTGGTAACCGGCCCGACCGGTTCCGGCAAGACGGTGACCCTGTATACCGGCGTCAACATCCTCAACGAGGTGCACCGCAACATCTCCACCGCGGAAGACCCGGTCGAAATCAACTTCGAGGGCGTCAACCAGGTCAACGTCAACCCGAAGCAGGGCATGGATTTCTCGGCCGCGCTGAAAGCGTTCCTGCGGCAGGATCCGGACGTCATTCTGGTCGGCGAGATCCGTGACCTCGAGACCGCATCGATCGCGGTGAAGGCAGCGCAGACCGGCCACATGGTGTTGTCGACGCTGCACACCAACTCGGCACCGGAAACGCTGACCCGTTTGCGCAACATGGGCGTGCCTTCGTTCAACATCGCGACATCGGTCAACCTCATCATCGCCCAGCGGCTGGGTCGACGACTGTGCGAACAATGCAAGGCGCCGCAGGACGTTCCTCCGGACGCGTTGAAGAAGTTCGGTTTTGCCGACGACGAAATCGGCACCTTTACGGTATACGGCCCGGTCGGCTGCGAGCGTTGCAAGGGCGGCTACAAGGGCCGGGTGGGCGTCTACGAGGTGGTAAGGATCACCGACGCCATCGCCCGCATCATCATGGAAGAGGGCAATTCCATCCAGATTGGCGACCAGTGCCGCAAGGAAGGCTTCAACGACCTGCGTCGCTCCGGGCTCAACAAGGTGAAGATGGGGCTGACCAGCCTCGCCGAAGTCGATCGCATTACGTCGTAACCTGATCACAAGAATCGTGACCTCGCCACAGCCGGGACAACCTCATGGCAGCTGCTGAACAGAACATCACCTTCGTCTACGAGGGCACCGACAAGAAAGGTGCCAAGGTCAAGGGCGAGGCCACCGGCAAGTCCGAGGCGGCGATCAAGGCCCAGCTGCGCAAGCAGGGCATCAACAACCCGACCATCCGCAAGAAGCGGGCCAGCATCTTCGCCAAGGGCGGCAAGGTCAGCCCGATGGACGTCGCCATCTTTACCCGGCAGATGTCCACCATGATGCGCGCCGGCGTGCCGCTGCTGCAGTCGTTCGACATCGTTGCAGACGGCCTGAACAACGCGAAGATGCGCGAGGTCGTGATGGGCCTGAAGCAGCACGTGGAAGGCGGCAACAGCTTTGCCGACGCACTCCACCGGTACCCGGACCTTTTTGACGACCTGTTTGTCAGCCTGGTGCACGCCGGCGAGCAGTCCGGCGCGCTCGAGACGATGCTCGACCGGGTCGCGACCTACAAGGAAAAGTCCGAAGCGCTGAAGATGAAGATCAAGAAGGCGATGAAGTACCCGATCACGGTACTGTCGATCGCCGCAATCGTCACGGTCATTCTGCTGGTGAAAGTGGTGCCGGTTTTTGCCGAGTTGTTCGGCAGTTTTGGCGCCGAGTTGCCAAAACCGACCCAGGTGGCCATCGACATGTCGAACTGGGTGCAGTCCTGGGGTCTGCTGGCACTGATCATCATGGGTGCGGCCGGCTGGACGTTCAGCGAATGGAAGAAACGCTCGAAGAAATTGCGCGACCGGCTCGACCAGTTGTACCTGAAGTTGCCGATCGTCGGCGATATCGTGCTCAAGTCGACCGTTGCCCGCTACTCGCGCACCCTGGCCACCACCTTCGCCGCCGGCGTGCCGCTGATCGAGGCACTCAAGTCCTGCGCGGACGCCGCCGGCAACAACGTCTACTACATGGCCATCATGAAGATCCGCGACGACGTATCTACCGGCCAGGGCCTGACCTACTCGATGCGCCAGACCGGGATCTTCCCGCCGATGGCGATCCAGATGACCTCGATCGGCGAGGAGGCCGGCTCGCTCGACGCGATGCTCGACAAGGTCGCCACCTATTACGAAGCGGAGGTCGACAACGCGGTGGACGGCCTGACCTCGATGATGGAGCCGGCGATCATGGCCTTCCTCGGCATCGTGGTCGGCGGCCTGATGGTCGCGATGTACATGCCGATCTTCCAGATGGGCAAGGTCGTCAGCGGCTGATCCCGCCTTGTCCTCCGAGGTGTCCGTACTGGTCCTTGGGCTGTTCGGCGGCCTGTGCGTCGGCAGCTTCCTGAACGTCGTCATCCACCGCTTCCCGCGAATGCTGGAGCAGCGGTGGCGTGACGACGTGTTCCTGCTCGACCACCCGGACGAGTTACTGCCGGAACGCCCCGCCTACAACCTGGCCGTGCCCCGCTCGGCCTGTCCGCACTGTGGCCACCGCATCCGCTGGTACGAAAACATCCCCCTCGCCAGCTGGCTGGCACTGCGCGGCCGCTGCAGCGCCTGCGCCGCACCCATCAGCGTCCGTTACCCGCTGGTCGAACTGGCAACCGGCTTGCTGACCGTGCTGGTCGTGCACCTGCTCGGCGTACAGTGGATGACGCTGGCGGCGTTGCTGCTGACGTGGTCGCTGATCGCGCTGACGATGATCGACTACGACACCCAGTTGCTCCCGGACGACATCACGCTGCCACTGCTGTGGCTGGGCCTGCTGGTCGCGATTCCGGCCGGCGGCGTCTCGACGGAGGATGCGCTGATCGGCGCCGCGGCGGGCTACCTCACGTTGTGGAGCATCTACTGGTTGTTCCGCATCGCCACCGGCAAGGAAGGCATGGGCTACGGCGACTTCAAGTTGCTCGCCGCGCTGGGCGCCTGGCTGGGTTGGCAGGACCTGCCACTGGTGATCGTCCTGTCGTCCGGTGTCGGCGCGGTCCTCGGCATCGCCATGATCGTTGTCGCCGGCCGCGACCGCGCCAAGCCGATCCCGTTCGGTCCCTTCCTCGCCATTGCCGGCTTCATCGCCTATCTCTGGGGCGATGCGCTGCTCGATGGCCCGCTGCAGTTGCTGCGGCTGACGGGCTGACCGGCAATGTCCGGCTTCATCGTCGGCCTTACCGGCGGCATCGGCAGCGGCAAGACCGCCGCCTCCGACTGGTTCAAGGCACAGGGCATCGTCATCGTCGACGCCGACGTGGTGTCGCGCCAGGTCGTGGAGCCGGGAACGCCGGCGCTGACGGCCATCGAGGCCCATTTCGGCAAGGGCGTCATCCAGTCAGACGGCACACTGGACCGCGCCGCGCTGCGCCGCATCGTGTTCGAAAAACCGGAAGAGCGCCGCTGGCTGGAGCAACTGACGCATCCGCTGATCGCACAGGAAATCCTGCGCCAGCTCGGGGCGGCCATCTCACCCTACGCGATCCTCGTCTCGCCGCTGCTGTTCGAGACCGGCCAGAAAGCGTTCGTCAAACGCACCTTGCTGATCGATGCGCCCGAGACACACCAGCTCACCCGCACCGCCGCGCGTGACAACGTCGACCAGGCGCAGGTGCAGGCGATCATGGCGGCCCAGATGTCGCGCGAGGATCGCCGCGCACGTGCCGACGACATCGTGGTCAACGACGGCACGCTTGCCGACCTGCACGGCCGGCTCGCACCGCTGCATGCGCGCTACCTGGAGCTCGCGGGCCAATGAGCGAAACGGCCGGCCGGAAGCGGAAGCTGGTGGTGAAGTGCCCGACCTGCGGCCACGACGTGCCGTTCGACGCCAGCTCGCCATTCCGGCCGTTCTGCTCGGAACGTTGCCGGACCCGCGACCTCGGCGCCTGGGCCAGCGAGAGTTACCGCATCCCCGAGCAGACCCCGCCGGACGGCATGCCGGGCAGCGACGACCCCTGAAATTCAGCCGGCCAGCACGCCGCTGATACCGGCGATGCCGCTTGCGCCGTGCGCGATCGCCACCGCCACATCCTCGTCACCGCGCATGCCGCCCAGCGCATAGACCGGCAGGCCGGCAGTGGCGGCCAGTTCGCTGAACAGATCCCAGCCGAGTGCCGCCGCATCCGGGTGCGAAACGGTCGCCCGCACCGGCGACAACGTCGCGAAATTGAGCCCCAGCGCAAATGCACGCGCCAGTTCGCGAGCATCATGGCAGGACGCAGCACAAAGACCGGCGGGCCGCGCCGGCAATTCCGCCAGCGCCGCTGCCGTGAGATGAACGCCATCGAACAGCGCCTCCGATCCCGACGGCAGGACAGCCAGCGTGTCGCTGTTGACCAGCACGCGCGCGCGCGGGAGTGCCGCACGCAGTGCCGCCAGCAACGGCAGTGCGAGTTGCGGCGCGGTTTTCAGCCGCACCTGCAGCAGCCGCGCGTTGCCGGCCCGCGCGCCGGCAACGAACGGATCGATTGCAGTTGCACTGACCAGGTCCGGGGAAATGACGTAGCGCGACGGCAGCCGCAGCGCAGCGATGATCGGCACGTCGGCGGCGGGAAACTCTTCGGCCTGCATGTCGTCCGGATGCTGCCAGCGCAGCGGCTGGCCCTCGCGGCCGTGCGGCTCGCCCCGCCAGTCCAGCACCCGCCAGGTATCGAGCAGCACGGTTTTTTCCGGGTAGCGATGCTCGATCCGCAGCAGCGGCGCGATGCCACCGACAACAACGCCGAGCTCCTCGTGAATTTCGCGTCGCAGGCCATCGGCCAGCGACTCTCCCGGCTCCAGCTTGCCGCCGGGAAACTCCCACAGGCCGGCCAGGTGCTGGTGCGGCAGGCGCTGCGTGCACAGCACGCGTCCTTCGCGGTCGCGGAGGACGGCAACGGCAACGTGGACGACTTTTCCGCTCATGGGGCGGGCGGGCACCCGGCCGGCCGCACGCCGGTCAGGTACGGTACTCGGCGTTGATCTTGACGTAGTCGAACGACAGGTCGGTCGTCCACACGCAGTCGCGTGCCTTGCCGCGCGCCAGCGACACCCGGATGGTGATCTCCTCGCGCTTCATCACGTCGGCGCCACGTGCCTCGGTGTAGTCCGGCGCCACGCCGCCACCTTTCACGATGCAGACATCGTCGAGGTGGATATCGACACGCGACACGTCGAGGTCAGCAAGGCCAGCGCGCCCCACGCAGGCGAGGATGCGGCCCCAGTTGGGATCGGAAGCGAACAGCGCAGTCTTCACCAGCGGCGAATGCGCGATGGTGTATGCCACGGCAAGGCACTCCGCGGTGTCGCGGCCACCTTCGACCTCGACGGCGATGAACTTGGTGGCGCCCTCGCCGTCACGCACGATCGCCTGGGCGAGCTGGCGCATGACATCGTCCAGCGCGGCACGGAAGGCATCGGCCCCGGCGCCGGCTGCGGGAATCTTCACGCCGGACGCACCGGTCGCGGCGAGCACGCAGGCATCGTTGGTGGAGGTATCGCCGTCGATCGTGATCCGGTTGAACGACTGGTCGGTGGATGCCGACAGCCAGCGCTGCAGGTCCTCGCGTGCCACCAACGCATCGGTGGCGACGAACGCCAGCATGGTCGCCATGTTCGGGCAGATCATGCCGGCGCCCTTGGATATCCCGGTGATGGTGACCGGCTTGCCGCCGATCTCCACGCGCAGCGACGCGACCTTCGGCCGCGTGTCGGTGGTCATGATGCCGTGCGCCGCGTCCAGCCAGGCGTCGGCACGCAGGGCGCCGATGGCCGCCGGCAGCGCCGCCACCAGGCGATCGACCGGCAGGCGTTCGCCGATCACGCCGGTGGAAAACGGCAAAACCGCCGCGGCATCGGCCTGCGCCGCCTGCGCCAGCGCGGCGCAACTGCGGCGTGCATCATCGAGGCCGGGAGCGCCGGTGCCGGCATTTGCGCAGCCGGTATTGATCAGCAGGTAGCGCGCAGTTCCCGCCGGCAGCGCGGCAGCCAGGTGCTCTTTCGCCACCAGCACCGGAGCGGCACAGAACTGGTTCTTCGTGAACGTAGCCGCCAGCGCCGTGCCGGCGGCGAACTCGAACACCACCACGTCACGGCGATTCTTCTTGCGGATACCGGCCTCGACGACGCCGATGCGGACGCCGGCTACGGCATGAATGACCGATGGTACGGTGTCAGGGCCAACTGCCATCTCTCGGGTGCCTCAGTCGATCTTGCCGTGGCATTGCTTGAATTTCTTGCCGGAGCCGCAGGGACACGGGTCGTTGCGGCCGACCTTGGCGAACTCGCGCTCGCGCGGCTGCGGTTTTTCTTCCTCTGCAGTACGCGGGATGGAGTCCGGGTCGGTATGCAGGAAGTTCATCTTCTGGCGCTCGGCCTCCTCGCGACGCAGACGCTCGAGCTCCTCCGCCTCCTCCTTCCGCTGCAGCTGGATGGTCGACAGGATGCGGATCAACTCGTGCTTGACCTGGTCGAGCATCTGCTCGAACAGCTCGAATGCTTCGCGCTTGTACTCCTGCTTCGGGTTCTTCTGCGCATAGCCACGCAGGTGGATGCCCTGGCGCAGGTAGTCCATGGCACCGAGGTGCTCCTTCCACGCCTTGTCCAGCACCTGCAGCATCAACTGCTTCTCGATCTGCCGCATCGCCTCCGGGCCGACCTGCGCTTCCTTGGCGTTGTAGATTTCGACCAGCTTGTCCAGCAGGCGTTTCTTGAGGCCGGTCTCCTCCAGGTGATCCTCGGCATCCAGCCACTGTTGCACCGGCGCCTTCAGGTGCAACTCGACTTCCAGCGCACGCTCCAGGCCGGGCACGTCCCACATGTCGGCAACACTCTCCGGCGGGATGTACTGCGCCACGATTTCCGACAGCACGTCCTCGCGCATCGCCACGATGCTGTCCCGGACATCATCGGCTTCGAGCAGCTCCCGGCGCTGCAGGTAAACCACCCGGCGCTGATCGTTGGCGATGTCGTCGTACTCCAGCAACTGCTTGCGGATGTCGAAGTTGTGCGACTCCACCTTGCGCTGCGCGTTCTCGATCGCGCGGGTCACCCAGCGATGCTCGATTGCCTCCCCACGCTGCATGCCGAGCCGCTGCATCATGTTGCGCACGGTGTCGCCGGCAAAACGGCGCATCAGCGTGTCTTCCAGCGACAGGTAGAAGCGGGTCATGCCCGGGTCGCCCTGGCGACCGGAACGGCCACGCAGCTGGTTGTCGATGCGCCGCGACTCGTGGCGCTCGGAACCGATGATGTGCAGGCCGCCAGCCGCCAGCACCTGGTCGTGGCGCGCCTGCCACTCGGCCTTGAGCTTCTCGACCTGCGCAGGCGTCGGATCCGCGATCTTGGCGGCCTCGGCCTGCCAGCTGCCGCCGAGCACGATGTCGGTACCGCGACCGGCCATGTTGGTGGCGATGGTGACGGCGCCCGGCCGGCCGGCCTGGGCGATGATCTCGGCTTCCTGCGCGTGGTATTTCGCGTTAAGCACCGCGTGCTGGATCTTTTCCTTGCGCAGGTACGCGGAGAGCAGTTCCGAGGTTTCGATGCTCGCGGTACCGACCAGGATCGGCGCGCCCTTGGCATTCACCTCGCGGATGACGCCGACGATGGCCTCGTACTTTTCCTGCACGCTGAGGTAAACGAGGTCATTGAGGTCCTCGCGGATCATCGGCCGGTTGGTGGGGATCACCACCACGTCGAGGCCGTAGATCTGGCGGAATTCCGGCGCCTCGGTGTCGGCAGTGCCGGTCATGCCGGACAACTTGCCGTACAGGCGGAAGTAGTTCTGGAAAGTGGTGGACGCCAGGGTCTGGTTCTCGTTGCGAACCGTCACGCCTTCCTTTGCTTCCACTGCCTGGTGGATACCGTCGGACCAGCGACGACCGGGCATCGTGCGCCCGGTGTGCTCGTCGACGATGATCACCTGGTTGTCCTGCACGATGTACTCGACATCCTTCAGGAACAGGTGATGCGCCTTGAGCGCCACGTGCACGTGGTGCAACAGGTGCAGGTTGTGCGCCGCGTACAGGCTGTCGCCCTCTTTCAGCATGCCGTTGCGGACCAGCATGTCCTCGACCAGGCGATGGCCATCCTCGGTCAACTCGATCTGCCGGCCCTTTTCGTCGATCAGGAAGTCGCCCTTGACCTCGGCGTCCTTGTCTTCCTGCTTGCGCAGCATCGGGATCAGCTCGTTGACCTTGCGGTACATCACCGAGCTGTCGGTGCTGGGGCCGGAGATGATCAGCGGCGTGCGCGCCTCGTCGATCAGGATGGAGTCGACCTCGTCGACGATGGCGAAGGCGAGATCGCGCTGCACGCGCTCGTCCATCGACAGCGCCATGTTGTCGCGCAGGTAGTCGAAGCCGTACTCGTTGTTCGTGCCGTAGGTGATATCGGCGGCATAGGCCGCACGCTTGTCTTCCTGCGACTGCTGCGACAGCACCACGCCGACGCCGAGGCCGAGGAACTCGTAGACCGGCCGCATCCAGTTGGCATCGCGCTGGGCAAGGTAGTCGTTCACCGTCACCACGTGCACGCCCTTGCCGGTCAGCGCGTTGAGGTAGGCCGGCAGCGTGGCGACCAGCGTCTTGCCTTCGCCGGTACGCATCTCGGCAATGCGGCCCTCGTGCAGGACGACGCCACCGATCAGCTGCACGTCGTGGTGGCGCAGCCCCAGCGTACGACGCGATGCCTCGCGCACCGCCGCGAACGCTTCCGGGATCAGGCTGTCCAGGGTGGCGCCGCCGGCGAGGCGGGCACGGAACTCCGCCGTCTTTGCGCGCAACTGCTCGTCACTGAGCGCCTGCATTGCCGGTTCGCAGGCATTGATTGCCTCGACGTGGCGACCGATGCGCTTCATCTCGCGCGCGTTCTTGGTGCCGAAAATCGAACGGAACAGGTTGGCCAACATGCAGGGACACTCGCGCAGGCGGCGCGGACGCGACTGCTCGCGGGACCGCACCGAAAGTGGAACGGCCCCGGAGGGGCCGTCAAAGGCGCCGGAATTCTACCGTAACGAGGGGAACTGCGGGCACCGCGACGCAGGACGCGTCAGCGGGTGGTGGCGGCAGGCTCGCCGGGCTGCTCGGCCCGGGCCACCGAGACGAATGCCGCCGGGTTGACGGCAACGCCGTGACGACGGACTTCGTAGTGGACGTGCGGCCCGGTGGAGCGGCCGGTATTGCCAAGCTTGGCGACCGGCTGGTCCTTGCGGACGATGTCGCCGACGCGGACCAGCACCCGGCTCGCATGCGCGTAGACGGTGGATATGCCGTCGCCGTGCGCGATCTCGACCATGTTGCCGTAGCCGGCATGCGTGCCGGCGAAGGTCACCATGCCATCGCCGGTAGCGACGATGTCGGCACCCGAAGGCCCGGCAAAGTCCACGCCCCGGTGGAAAGCCACGCTGCCGTGGAACGGATCGATGCGATAGCCGAATTTGGACGACAGGTAGCCGACGTTCACCGGGTTGCCCGCCAGGAAACTCTCCTCCCGCAGGCGACCGCCGGCGAGCAGGTTCTCGAACACCCTGAGTTCGGTCTCACGGGCATCGATGCGCGCGGCGAGTTCATCCAGCGCCGTGATGAAATCCGGCTCGCGGAATGCGGGCATGCCGACACCGCCCTCATCGGGGCCACCCATGGCCGGCGGCCGGCTGAAGTCGAACTCCTGCTTGCCGGCGGCGGTAGCCCGGGCCAGCCGCTCCCCGAGCGCGTCCAGCCGCAGCAACTTGGCCTGCATCTCGGCCACGCGGACGGTCATCGCCTTCAACTTTTCCTCGGCGCGTTCCCGCGCGGCGACGATCGCCTCGCGCTGGACGGCAATCCGGTGGCGCCAGGCGATCGCCGTATCGCGGCCGACATCGCCGCTGACCACCGGGTCCCCGGCCCGGCTCGCGTACCAGTTGTATCCACCCCAGGCCCCGAGGGTCGGCAGCACCAGCAACACCGCCGCAAGCCACAGGTACCAGTGCTCCGGGAGGCGGATGGTTCGACTGATACCCCGCTTGGGGTCCAGTATGATGACCTTCATCTCAACTACCCTTCTCTTCTCTTCGCAATGGCGGACGCCCCCGGGCGGTCCGACGAGATATGTGTCCTGCCAACCCCTTCGGTGACGAGCCGGCAAGGATACCCACGGGTCCCGAGGCTAGCACCGGGGCTTCCGGGCCGCTTGCCCGTATTTTCCGTTCCTTGGCCGAGTTCACAGTCCTGACCGACCTGCTTCGCAAATCGGTCGATGCCCGGCTTGGTGCCCAGCTCGAGGTCACCGGCTGGGCGGACGGCGTCCTGCGGATCCGGCTTGCCCAGCCCGCGCTGGCGACCCGCTGGCGGTTCCAGGAACCGTCGGTACTGCGACAACTGGCACGGCGGCCGGAGTTCCGGGGGCTGCGCGAGATCCGGCTGGTAATGGCCGCCGGCGAACGGGCCGCAGACCCTGCCCCGCCCCCCCGCCCGCGGCGGGCGCTGCAGGCGCCGGTCGAGGCGCTGCGGGCGATGGCCGCTGACGAACCGCACGAAAAACTGCGACGCGCGCTGGAAGCGCTGGCCGCAGCGGCGGAAGAAGCCCGGAAGGACAGCTGAGGGAGAAGCCGGCTCAGCCGGCGGCGCGGGCCGCCGGCAGCGCGTAGGAAACCGGCGCGGCGGCCGCGTCGTCGAAACTCACGACGTCGAACGCGTCCGGCTGCGCCAGCAGCGCGCGCAGCAAACGGTTGTTGAGCGCGTGGCCCGACTTGTGGCCTATGTATTCGCCAATCACGTTGTGGCCCAGCAGGTACAGGTCACCGATGGCGTCGAGAATCTTGTGCTTCACGAACTCGTCTTCGTAGCGCAGGCCGTCCTCGTTGAGGATGCGGTAATCGTCGACCACGATCGCGTTTTCCAGGCTGCCGCCGAGCGCCAGGTTCTTCGAGCGCAGGTATTCGATCTCGCGCATGAAGCCGAAGGTACGCGCGCGGCTGACTTCCTTCACGAACGACGTGGTGGAGAAGTCGACGCTGGCAGTCTGGTTGCGGTTGCGGAACACCGGGTGGTCGAAATGAATGGTGAAGGTCACCTTGAAACCGTCGTACGGCACGAAGGTGGCGGACTTGTCGCCTTCCTCGACCGTGACCGGGCGCTTCACCCGGATGAATTTCTTGGCGGCCGCCTGCTCGGCGATGCCGGCCGACTGCAACAGGAACACGAACGGGCCGGCGCTGCCGTCCATGATCGGTACTTCCGGGCCGGAGAGTTCGACAATCGCGTTGTCGATGCCGAGGCCGGCAAATGCGCTCATCAGGTGCTCAATGGTGGAAACCTTGACGTCGCCGGCCACCAGCGTGGTGGACATCGTGGTTTCGCCGACCGCGTCCGCGGTGGCCTTGATCGCCGGGGTGGAAGACAGGTCGGTGCGCCGGAAAACGATGCCGGAATCGACCGGCGCCGGGCACACGGTCAGGTAGATCTTGTCGCCGGTGTGCAGACCAATGCCGGTCGCGCGAATCACATTCTTGATGGTGCGCTGTCGAATCATCGCCTTGCGTGCCTGCCGTAACTCGTTGTTATTCAAGCAATTCACCCCGAAAACCAAGGGCCGGGGCAAATAGTAACAAAGTTTTTCATATTTCCCAAGCCGGGCGCCTGGCGGCCTGCCGGGAGGGATAAAAGGAAAGGCCGGCCCGGGGGGAGGGTTCCCGGGTCGGCCGGCCGGCCGCTGCTCGCGGCCGGATCGGCAGGCTGGGGCCCGGGCGGGAACCGGGCCGACATCCTACCGCATTGCGGATTCGCCGTGACCGATCAGTCGGCCTGGCGACGGAGGAACGCCGGGATGTCGAGGAAATCCATGTCCCCGGCCGGCTTCGCGGCCGGAGCCGCGGCCGCGCCACCCTGCGCACGCTGGCGCAGCGCCGGCGGCCGATCGAAGTCGGCGTAGTTGGGGCGAGCGGCATCGGCGGCCGGCTGGGCGACGGTGCGGGTCGCGCCCTGCGGCTGCGTGGTGACACGAGCCGCCGCCGGCTGCGCCGGGATGGCCGGGGCCGGGTCTACCAGCCGCAGCGCGGCACGGCCGATGCCGGTCGCCACGACAGTGACTCGCACCTCGTCGCCCATCGACTCGTCGAGCGTGGTGCCGACGATGATCTGCGCTTCCTGCGCGGCGAAGGCGTTGACCGTGTTGCCGACATCGGTGAAGTCGCCCATCGAGAAGTTCAGGCCATGGGTGACGTTGACCAGGATGCCCTTGGCACCCTGCAGGTGAACGTCATCGAGCAGCGGGCTGTGCAGCGCGCGCTCAGCCGCCTCACGGGCGCCGTTTTCGCCACGGCCGGTGCCGGTGCCCATCATCGCCATGCCCATCTCGCTCATGACGGTGCGGACGTCGGCGAAGTCGACGTTGATCATGCCCGGGTGGAGGATCAGGTCGGCGATGCCCTTTACCGCGCCCAGCAGCACGTCGTTGGCGGCCTTGAACGCCTCGAGCATCGAGGTGCGCGGGCCGAGCACCGTCAGCAGCTTTTCATTGGGAATGGTGATCAACGAGTCGACGTGCTCGGCGAGCGCGGCGATGCCGTGGTCGGCAGCCTTCATCCGGCGCGGCCCCTCGAACGGGAACGGCTTGGTGACCACCGCCACGGTGAGGATGCCCATGCTGCGGGCCACCTCGGCCACGACCGGTGCGCCACCGGTGCCGGTTCCGCCACCCATGCCGGCGGTGATGAACACCATGTCGGCACCCTGCAGCATTTCCGCGATGCGATCGCGGTCCTCGATGGCAGCCTGGCGACCGATCTCCGGGTTGGCGCCCGCTCCGAGACCCTTGGTCACCTGGCTGCCCAGTTGCAGCAACGTGCGCGCGGAATGGCGCTTGAGCGCCTGCGCGTCGGTGTTGGCGCAGATGAACTCCACGCCCTCGACATGGTTGGCGACCATGTGCTCGACGGCGTTGCCACCACCACCGCCGACCCCGACCACCTTGATGACGGCGTTCTGCGGCACGTTATCGATCATTTCAAATTTCGGCATGACTTCCTCCCAAGCTCCCGCAATCCTGATAACACGATTTTTGTTTTCCCGCACACTGGTCTTGCACTTTCTTTCAAACAACTTCCCGCACGACAACGATGGAAACCGTCAGAAGTTTCCCTTGAACCACTTGCCCATCCGGTCGATCAGCGAATCGCCGCCCGACTTGCCCTTTTTGGTACCGTCGCGGCGCTCGTCCTCGCGCAGGCGACGCGCGTAGTGCAGCAGGCCCACCGCGGTGGCGAAGATCGGGTTGCCTGCGATCTCGTCGGTCACGCCGACCACGCCCTGCGGATAACCCAGCCGCACCGGCATGTGGAAAACCTCCTCCGCCAGCTCGATCGCGCCTTCCATCTTCACGGAGCCGCCGGTGAGCACGATCCCGGACGGGATCATTTCCTCGTAGCCGCTGCGGCGCAGTTCCTGCTGGACCAGGGTGAACAGCTCGTCGTAGCGCGGCTCGATGACTTCGGCCAGCGCCTGCCGCGACAGGTCCTTCGGCGCCCGGTCACCGACGCTGGGCACCTTGATCGTCTCGCCCGGCTTGGCCAGCTGGGCCAGCGCGCAGGCGTACTTCATCTTGATTTCCTCGGCCGACGGCGTCGGCGTGCGCAACGCCATGGCGATGTCATTGGTCACCTGGTCGCCGGCGATGGGGGTCACCGCGGTGTGGCGGATGGCGCCGTTGTTGAAGATCGCCATACCGGTGGTGCCGCCGCCGACGTCGACCAGGCAAACGCCCAGCTCCTTCTCGTCGTCGGTGAGTACCGCGTAGGCACTGGCCAGCTGCTCCAGCACCAGCTCGTCGACCTCCAGGCCGCAGCGGCGGATGCACTTCTCGACGTTCTGCGCCGCGTTCTCGGCGCAGGTGACCATGTGCACCTTGGCCTCGAGGCGGACACCGGACATACCGAGCGACTCGCGCACGCCGTCCTGGTCGTCGATCACGTATTCCTGCGGGATCACGTGCAGCACGCGCTGGTCGGCCGGGATCGGCACCGCGGCGGCGGCGTCGATCACCCGCTCGACGTCGGCGCGGGTCACCTCGGTGTCGCGGATGGCGACGATGCCGTGCGAGTTCATGCTGCGCAGGTGGCTGCCGGAGATGCTCGCGTACACGGAGTGGATCTGGCACCCGGCCATCAGCTCGGCTTCCTCGACCGCGCGCTGGATCGACTGCACGGTGGAGTCGATGTCCACCACCACGCCCTTCTTCATGCCGCGGGTCGGGTGGTTGATGCCGAAGCCGACGACCTTGATGCCGCCGTCCGCCAGCACCTGGCCGACGATCGCCACGACCTTCGACGTGCCGATGTCGAGACCGACGATCATGTCATTACCGGGTGTACGTGCCATTTTTCCCGCCCGGAGCTTCCGCTCGCGCCAATTCGTTCAACAGGGATTCATCCAGCGCCGTGATGGCCGGCGCCCAGTGCACGGCGAAACCGCCGATGTAACGCAGGTCCACGCTGTCGATGCGGCTCGCCACCTCGACCAGATGCTTCTCATAAACACGCAGGAAGCGGCGGACGCGGCTCAGCGCCTCGTCCTGCTCGACCAGCAGCCGCATGCCGCTGCCGGTGACGATTTCCCACGACAACTCCTGGTTCAGCCGCAGCTCCTGCACCGACAGGCCCAGCGGCATCAGCATGCTGTTGACGGCGCTGTAGAACGCCATCACCTGCACCGCCTTGTCTTCCGGGCCGTACAGCGCCGGCAGCGCGCCGACCGCGCCGGCATTCTCCGGCTGGAATACCTCGCCGACGTGGCTGATGTAGCCATCGCCGTTCCAGTGCGCGACCGGTACTTTCTCGGTGACGCGCACGATCAAACCGTGCGGCCAGACGCGGTAGACATCAACCGCGCTGACCCAGGACAGGCTGTCCAGCTCGCGCGCGATCTCGGTCATCGGCACGTCGAGCAGCGACTGGCCGGCCACCAGCGTCGCCAGTGATTGTTCGATCTCGCCCTGGGTGCGCGCGCTGAAGGAGCCCTCGACCCGTACCGTTTCGATGCGAGTGGCATCGGCCGCCCAGCCGGCAACCAGCACCGCTGCCAGCACCACGAACGAGGCGACCGACAACACGGCGGCCGGCACGACCACGCGACGCAGCATGGCCGCGGCGCGCTGCTTGCGCGCCGTGCCTTCGCGTACCAGGTTGTCGCGCAGCGCGGCAGTCATGGCGTGATCCCGGATTCCTTCAGGATGTTCAGCACGAGGTCGCCGAAGTCGAGACCGGCCGCGCGCGCCGCCATCGGCACCAGCGAGTGGTCGGTCATGCCCGGCACGGTGTTCACTTCCAGCAACCGGAACTTGCCGTCGCTGCCCATCATCACGTCGACCCGGCCCCAGCCACGGCAACCGACGGCATTGAACGCGGCCACCGCCAGCTGCTGGAGTTCCTGTTCGCGCGCGGCGTCGAGCCCGCAGGGACACAGGTATTTCGTGTCGTTGCGGATGTACTTCGCCTCGTAGTCGTAGAACTCGGCGGTGGTCTGCAGACGGATCGGCGGCAGCGCGCGGTTGCCGAGGATCGCCACGGTGTATTCCGGGCCGTCGATCCATTCCTCGACGATCACGTCGCGGTCGTACTGCTGCGCCTTGGCCAGCGCCGCTTCCAGTTGCGCCTCGTCGTTCGCCTTGCCCATACCGATGCTCGAGCCTTCCCGCGCCGGCTTCACCATCAGCGGGAAGCGGCCGGCGACGAGCTGGTCGACCCAGGCATTGCCGTGGTGGTACGCGCGGAACCCGGCAGTCGACAGGCCGCAGGCCTGCCACAGCAACTTGGTGCGGACCTTGTCCATGCCGATGGCGGATGCCATCACGCCGCTGCCGGTATACGGCAGGCCGACCAGCTCCAGCAGGCCCTGCAGCGAGCCGTCCTCGCCACCGCGACCATGCACGGCGATGAACGCCGCATCGAACTGCTTGAGCCCGTTGATGTCGAGTTCGCGGGTGTCGATGCCGGTGGCATTGACGCCGCGCGCGCGCAGCGCCTCGAGAACGGCATTGCCGCTCTTGAGGGAGACTTCGCGCTCGGCGGCGGTGCCGCCGAACAGGACTGCGATCTTCTTGCTCATCTCTTTGACTCTTCTCGTCTCGTCGACTCTTCTCGTTACGTCAACTTTTCCGCTCAATCCAGTTTCATGCCGCTGTCGGCCAACTTCGCCGAGATGGCACCGATGTCGCCGGCACCCTGGGTCAGCAACACATCGCCGTCGCGCAGCACGCTGCGCAGTACCTTCGCCACATCGGCCGCACTCTCGACGAACACCGGGTCGATGCGGCCGCGGGCGCGGATGCTGCCGCACAGGCTGCGGCCATCGGCGCCGGCGATCGGCTGCTCGCCGGCGGCGTAAACGTCCATCAGCAGCAGCACGTCGACTTCCGACAACGCACCGACGAAGTCCTCGTACAACTCCTTGGTCCGGGTATAGCGATGCGGCTGGTACAGCATCACCGCGCGACGCTCCGGCCAGACCTTGCGCAACGCAGCGACCGTCGCCTGCACTTCGCGCGGATGGTGGCCGTAGTCGTCGACCAGCGTCACGCCCTGCGCCACCTTGCCGCCATCGGTAGCGACGTCAAAAGTCCCGTAAACCTGGAAGCGACGGCCGACGCCCTGGAATTTCGCCAGCGCGTCGACGATTGCCTTGTCCGGCACCCGCTCGTCGGTGGCAACGGCAATGGCCGCCAGCGCGTTCAACACGTTGTGGCGACCGGGAATCGACAACGTCACCGCCAGCGGCTTGTGCGGCGCCGGCCGGTGCGCGGTGAAATGGGTACGCATGCCGTCGTAGCGGATGTCAGTGGCACGGTAATCGGCGTCTTCCTGCTCGATGCCGTAGGTCACCAGCGTGCGGGTGACGCGTGGCAACACCCGGCGTACCACTGCATCGTCGACGCACAGCACGGCAACGCCGTAGAACGGCAGGTTGTGCAGGAAGGTGACGAAGGTGTTTTCCAGCTCGGCGAAGTCGCCGTGGTAGGTCGACATGTGGTCGGCGTCGATGTTGGTGACGATCGACACCATCGGCTGCAGGTGCAGGAACGAGGCATCGCTCTCGTCGGCCTCGGCCACGAAGTAACGGCTGCCGCCCAGCTGGGCGTTGGAACCGGCGCTGTTCAGGCGGCCGCCGATCACGAAGGTCGGGTCGAAGCCGGCCTCGCCGAGGATGGACGCGACCAGGCTGGTGGTGGTGGTCTTGCCGTGCGTACCGGCCACCGCGATGCCGTGGCGGTAACGCATCAGCTCGGCGAGCATCTCCGCGCGCGGCACCACCGGCACCCGCGCCTCGCGCGCCGCCACCACCTCCGGGTTGGCGTTGTTGACCGCGGTACTGACCACGATCACGTCGGCGCCCTCGATGTTTCCGGCAGCATGGCCGATGAAGATCTGCGCGCCCATGCTCTTGAGCCGGCGGGTGACCGCGCTTTCCTTCAGGTCCGAGCCACCGATCTCGTAGCCCTGGTTGAGCAGCACCTCGGCGATGCCGCACATGCCCGAGCCGCCGATGCCGACGAAATGGATGCGACGGATGCGGCGCATTTCCGGCACCGGGAACCGCGACGCGTTGTCCTGGCCGGACCGTTTCATGCGCTCACCTCGAGACAGGTACGGGCGATCGCCGCGGAGGCGTCGCCGAAAGATGCGCTGCGGGCGGCCTTCGCCATCAGCAGCAGGTTTTCGCGATCGGCGATCGCGCCGATCTCCGCTGCCAGCCGGGAGCCGTCGAGTTGCGACTGCGGCAACAGGCGCGCGGCGCCGGCCTGCACCAGGTGGCCGGCGTTGTGCGTCTGGTGGTCGTCCACCGCGTGCGGGAACGGCACCAGGATCGACGGCACGCCGGCAGCAGCCAGTTCGCTCACCGTCAGCGCGCCGGCGCGGCAAACCACGAGGTCCGCCCAGCCGTAGGCAGCGGCCATGTCGTCGATGAAGGCGGTAACTTCCGCCGCGATACCGACGCGCGCGTAATGTCCGCGCGTGAGTTCGACGTCCTTGCGGCCGGCCTGGTGCCGGACGACAACCGGCATGTCCCTTGCGACGCGGGCCAGCGCGTCCGGCACCTGCGTGTTCAGCGCCTGCGCGCCGAGGCTGCCGCCCACCACCAGCACGCGCAGCGCACCGCTGCGTCCGGCGTAGCGCTGTTCGGGCGCCGGCAGCGCGCGGATCACCTCCCGCACCGGGTTGCCCACCACCAGCGCCGACGGCAGTTGTTCCTTCGCCTGCGGGAACGCCACCAGCACGCGTGCGGCGATGCGCGACAACAACTTGTTGGTGAGGCCGGCGATCGCGTTCTGCTCGTGCACCACCAGCGGCACGCCGGCCAGCCGCGCGGCGACGCCGCCGGGGCCGGAAGCGAAGCCGCCAAAGCCGATCACCACCGTCGGTTGTTCGCGCCGGATCACCGCCAGCGCACCAAGCACCGAGCGCGCAATCTTCAGCGGCGCCGACAGCTTGCGGGCCACGCCGCCACCGCGCACACCGGCCACCGGCAGCGTGCTGATCGCGAAGCCGTGCTTCGTCACCAGTTCGACTTCCATGCCGCCCTGCGAACCCAGCCAGTGAACCTGGCCGCCGCCGGCGACGATGTGCTGCGCAACCGCAAGCGCCGGGAACACGTGGCCACCGGTGCCGCCGGCCATCACCAGCGCTTTCATGCCCTTGAATTCCATGCTCATGCCGTCACCGCCTCGCGCGCCGGTCGCCCCGGGCGCGTCGTGCGGGTGGCGCCGGTGGCCGGCGCCGACAGTTGCCACAGCGCACCCAGCAACATGCAGTTGGCCAGCAGGCTGGAACCACCGTAGCTCACCAGCGGCAGCGTCAGCCCCTTGGTCGGCATCAGGCCCATGTTCACGCCCATGTTGATGAACGCCTGCACGCCGAACAGCACCGCTGCGCCCCAGGCGATGTAGGCGCCAAACGCGTCGCCGGCGAGCGCGCGATCACGGGCAATGCGCAGCGTCGCGCCGACCAGCAACACGAACAGCGAGACGATGACGATCACGCCCAGCAGCCCGAATTCCTCCGCCGCCACGGCGAACACGAAATCGGTATGCGCCTCCGGCAGGTAGAACAACTTCTGCACGCTGTTGCCCAGGCCGACGCCGAACCACTCGCCGCGACCGAACGCGATCAGGCTCTGGGTGAGCTGGTAACCGGAATCGAACTGGTGCTGCCACGGATCCATGTAGCTGGTCAGGCGCGCCAGCCGGTAGGGGTTGGTGAGGATCAACGCGACGATGGCGCCCACGCCGACCACCGCCAGGCCGGCGACGTACTTCCACGGCATGCCCGCCAGGAACAGCAGCGCGAACACCATCGACACCAGCACCACCGAGGTGCCGAGGTCCGGCTCGGCCAACAGCAGCACCAGCAGCAGCGACATCACCAGCAACGGCTTGGCGATCGTGGCGAACGACGCCAGTTCCTCGCGACGCCGCGCCAGGTAGTCGGCCATGAACACCAGCATGGCGAGCTTGGCGAACTCACTGGGCTGCACATTGAGAACCACCAGCGGAATCCAGCGCCGGCTGCCATTGACCTCGCGGCCGACGCCGGGAATCAGCACAGCCGCCAGGAGAACGACCGCACCCAGCAACAACACCGGCGTGAAGCGCTGCCAGGTCTCCAGCGGGATGCGAGCCGCAGCTACCGCGCCAACCAGCGAAATCAACACGAACACCGCGTGGCGCAACCCGAAATAGAACGGTGCGTTCAACTTGTTCGATGCGTAGTAGACCGAGGCCGAGGTCACCAGCAACAGCCCGGTCACCAGCAGCAGGGCGGCACTGAGCACGAGTTGCTGGCGGGCAGTGAAGATCGGCAGCATCAGGCGCCCTCCCCCTGCGCGGCCGGCGCGCGCGCCAGCACCAGTTGCTCGAAGTGGTTACCGCGCTGGTCGTAGCCGGTGTACATGTCGAAGCTGGCACAGGCCGGCGACAGCAGCACCGCGTCGCCCGGCTGTGCCAGCTGCGCGCACAGGCGCACCGCCTCTTCCATCGACTGCGCATCCACCAGCTTCGCCTGCTCGCCGAGCGCAGCGCGGATCAGCGGCGCATCCTGGCCGATCAGCACGACGTTGCGCACGTGCGCGCGCACGTGCGGGTCGAGCAGCCGGAAATCCTGGTCCTTGCCGATGCCGCCGGCGATCAGCACCACCTTGCCGCGGATGTTTTCGCCGAGGCCGGCGAGCGCGGCAGCCGTGGCGCCGATATTGGTGCCCTTGGAATCGTTGTACCAGGCAACACCACCCTGCTCGGCGACAAAGCGGCAGCGATGCGGCAGCCCGCGGAATGCCTTCAGCGCGCGCAGCATGGCGTCCATCGGCAACCCGGCGGCGAGGCCAAGGCCGAGCGCCGCCATCGCGTTGAGCTGGTTGTGCGTGCCCTTGATGCGCAGGTCGTCGCAGCACACCAGCAGCTGTCCGTCGCGGGTGATCCAGCGCGCACCGTCGTGCGCGGCGATGCCGAAGCCCTGCGCGCTCGCGCCGGCGCCGAAACTGATCGTGCTGCCGGAAAACTCGCCTCGCGGGGCCGACCACGGATCGTCGCGGTTCACCACCGCCACGGCACAGTGCGCGTAGATGCGCTGCTTGGCCATGCCGTACTCGGCGAACGAGCCATAACGATCCATGTGGTCCTCGGTGAGGTTCAGGATCGTGCCGCCGGCCAGCGGCAGAGAGTACGTCGTTTCCAGCTGGAAACTGGACAGTTCGAGCACGTACAGCGCGACATCGTCGGCCAGCAGGTCCAGTGCCGGCGTGCCGTAGTTGCCGCCGACCGCCACCTCAAGCCCGGCCGCCACGCCCATCTCGCCGACCAGCGCCGTGACCGTGCTCTTGCCATTGGCGCCGGTGATGCCGACTACCGGCGCCTTCACCACGCGCGCAAACAACTCGATATCGCCGATGACCGGCACGCCCTTCGCTGCCGCCGCGGCGATTTCCGGCTCGGCGACGGCGACGCCCGGGCTGGCGACGATGGCCTGCGCGAAATCCAGCCAGTCGCGGCGCAGGCCGCCGGTGTGGATTTCCAGGTCCGGGAATTCCGCCTGCACGGCGGCGAGGCCCGGCGGCGCGTCGCGGGTGTCGATGGCGCGCACGGACTCGCCCCGCGCGCGCAGCCAGCGCACGCAGGAAACGCCCGTCTTGCCCAACCCCACGACCACGTACATGGCTATCGGCCCTTTCTCTTTTCTCAGCGGATCTTCAGCGACGCGAGACCGATCATCACCAGCACGAAGGTGATGATCCAGAAGCGCACGATGACTTTCGGCTCCGGCCACCCTTTCAATTCGAAGTGGTGGTGAATCGGCGCCATGCGGAATATCCGTTTGCCGGTCAGCTTGAACGACGCGACCTGCATCATCACGGACACGGTTTCCAGCACGAAGATTCCGCCCATGATGAACAGCACGATTTCCTGGCGGACGATCACGGCGATGGTGCCGAGCAGCGCGCCCAGCGCGAGCGCGCCGACGTCGCCCATGAATACCTGCGCCGGGTAGCTGTTGAACCAGAGGAAGCCGAGGCCGGCACCGACCAGCGAACCGATGATGATGGTCAGCTCGCCGGCGCCGGCGACCTGCGGCATCAGCAGGTACTGCGCGAATTTCACGTTGCCGGAGACATAGGCGAACACGCCGAGCGCAGCGCCGACCATCACCGTCGGCATGATGGCGAGGCCGTCGAGGCCGTCGGTGAGGTTCACCGCATTGCTGGTGCCGACGATCACGAAGTACGCCAGCGCGATGAACAGGAACGGGCCGAGATCGAACGCCAGGTTCTTGAAGAACGGCACGATCAGCGTGGTCTGGGTGATTTCCGCCGGCGTGCCCCTGACCATCAGGTACAGGAAGACCGCCGCGCCGATGCCGGCGATCGATTGCCAGAAATACTTCCAGCGACCGGGAAGGCCACGCGAATTCTTCTCGACCACCTTGCGGTAGTCGTCCACCCAGCCGACGGCGCCGAAGATCGCGGTTACCGCCAGCACGACCCACACGTACCGGTTCTCGAGGTCCGCCCACAGCAGCGTCGAGGCAAGGATCGCGACCAGGATGAGCGCGCCGCCCATGGTCGGCGTGCCGGCCTTGGACAGGTGCGACTGCGGGCCGTCAGTGCGGATTGCCTGGCCGAACTTCATCACCCGCAGGCGCTCGATCATCCACGGCCCGAGCAGCAGCGCGATCACCAGCGCCGTCATCACGCCGAGGATCGCCCGCAGGGTCAGGTACTGGAATACCGCGAACCCGGAATGGAATTGCGTGAGGTATTCAGTGAGCCAGAGCAGCATCTTTTTCTCCCGTCAGGGCAGCGACGACACGTTCCATCCGTGCGCTGCGCGAGCCTTTGACCAGCACCGTGATCTCGCGCTGCCGATTGTCGTTTTCGATCTCGCCGCGCAGCGCCGCGACCAGCGCGTCGACGTCGGCAAAGGTATGGGCGTTGCTGCCGAAGCCGGCGGCGGTGTCGGCGGCGAAGTCGCCGGTCACGTACAGCGCGTCGACGCCAGCGGCGGCGGCGAACGCGCCGACCTCGCGGTGCAGCGAGGCGGCGGTCGCACCGAGCTCGGCCATGTGTCCCAGCACCAGCAGCCGGCGCCCGGCATAACTGCACAGCGTGCGCACGGCCGCCTTCACCGAGCCGGGGTTGGCGTTGTATGTGTCGTCGATCAGGCGGATGCCGTTGGCCAGCGTGCGCACGGCCAGGCGACCGGCTACCGGCCGTACTTCTGCCAGCGCCGACGCGATCGTCGCCGGCGCGATGCCGCAGGCGATGCCGACGCAAGCAGCCGCCAGCGCATTCGATACGTTGTGCAGGCCCGGGACCGCCAGAGTCACGGGCGTGCGCGTGCCGTTGGCGACCAGCGTGAAACTTGCGCAACCGTTGCTGCCGAGTACGGCGCCCTCGGCGCGCACATCGACCGGCATGCCCTGCATCACGTGTTCCTGCACCGAGTAGCCGATCACCCGGCATTTCGGCAGCCGCGCATACCAGTACTCGGCGAAGGCATCGTCGCGGTTGATGATGGCAACACCTTCCGGCGCCAGCTTCGCGTAGACCTCGCCCTTGCCGGCGGCGATCGCTTCCAGCGTGCCGAACCCGGCGAGGTGCGCACCGGTGACGTTGGTCACCAGCGCGATGTCCGGCCGCGCGATGTCGACCAGGTACGCGATGTCGCCCGGGCGTCCCTGCCCGAGCTCCACCACCGCGTAGGAGTCGCTGGCGTCGAGTTTCAGCAGCGTCAGCGGCAGGCCGATCTCGTTGTTGAAGTTGCCCTCGGTCGCCAGCGTGGAACCGGCGTGCCGCAGCACGGCGGCGACCAGTTCGCGGGTCGTGGTCTTGCCGGAGTTGCCGGTGATCGCCACCACCTTCGCCCTCGACGCGGCGCGGTGCGCGGCGGCGAGGCGGCCCAGCGCCCGTTGCGTATCGTCGACCACGATGCGCGGCTCGCCGAGCACGGCTTCGTCGCGCGACACCACCGCGCCGGCAGCGCCGGCGGCCAGTACCGCCGGCACGTGGTCATGGCCGTCGTGGTTGGCACCCTTCAGCGCGAAGAACAACGTGCCGGCGATCGGCTTGCGGCTGTCGGTGCTCACCGCGGTGAACTCCGCATTGTTGCCGCGCAGGGTGCCGCCCATGGCGCGCGCGGCGACATCGAGTTTCATCTTCATGCCGCACCCCCGGCGGCACGCGCCGCCAGCGCGGCAACCACCGCGTCGCGATCGGAGAACGGCAGCCGCACGCCGGCGATCTCCTGGTAATCCTCGTGGCCCTTGCCGGCGACCAGCACAGTGTCGCCCGCGCCCGCCTGCTGCACCGCACGGGCAATGGCATCGGCGCGATCGAGCACGACGCGAACGCGGCCCGGCGGCAAGTCCTTCATGCCGGCGAGGATGTCGTCGACGATCGCCTGCGGTGCCTCGCTGCGCGGGTTGTCGCTGGTGATCACCGACATGTCGGCCAGCCGGGCGGCGATTGCGCCCATCTGCGCGCGTTTGCCGCGGTCACGATCGCCACCACATCCGAACACGCACCACAACGCACCCGTGCTGCGTTCGCGCAATACGCCGAGCACCTTCTCCAGCGCATCCGGCGAGTGGGCATAGTCGACCACGCACAACGGCGCGTGACCGCCGCCGAACGACTCCATGCGGCCGGCCGGCGGCCGCAGCTCGCCGAGCGCGGCGCAGATCGCGTCGAGCGGGTAACCCAGCACGCGCAGCGCGCCGATCACCGCCATCAGGTTGGCCGCGTTGAAACCGCCCAGCAGGCGGGTTTCCAGCGTCACGGCCTGTCCCTCGACGCGCAGCGCCAGTCGCGAACCCTGTTCACCAGCCGCCAGGTCAAGCAGCTCGATGTCGTGGCCGCGGCCGGCGGCGCCGTAGGTATAGACGCGCCCTGCACGGACGCGACCGGAGGCCAGCCACTGCAGCGCATGCGGGTCGTCGCCGTTCAGCACCGCACCGTCGAGGCCCGGCCAGGAGAACAGCGGCGCCTTGGCCTCCGCGTAGGCCTCCATCGTGCCGTGGTAATCGAGATGGTCGCGGCTGAGATTGGTGAACAGCGCGGCACGCAGTTCCGTACCAGCCAGCCGGTGCTGCTCGATGCCGATCGACGACGCCTCCATCGCCACCGCGCCGTAGCCGGCATCGGCCAGTCCGGCCAGCAGCGACTGCAACTCGACCGCGCCCGGCGTGGTATTGCGCAGAGGTTCGCGCGGCCCGTTGCCGACTGCGCCTACGCCGAGCGTACCCATCACCGCCGCGCGGCAGCCGAGTTGCTCGAGCGCCTGCGCCACCAGCCAGCTGGTCGTGGTCTTGCCATTGGTGCCGGTTACGGCGACTACCGCCAGCCGGCGCGACGGCACACCGTGGAACTGTGCGGCGATTACGCCGGCCAGCGCACGCAGTCGCGGCACCGCGATCACCGGCACGCCGTTGACACTGCTGTCGACGGCAACGCTGTCGTCGGCCTCGGCCAGCACCGCCACCGCGCCGGCCTCGATCGCCTGCGCGATATGCACTCGACCATCAGCCTGCGCGCCGCGCAGCGCCAGGTAGATATCACCCGCGCTGACGATACGGCTGTCGTCACAAACGCCGGTCACGCGCAGGGCGGCGCCGGGCGCGTCGAGGCGCACGCCAATGCCGGCGGCGGCGAGCAATTCGCCGAGCGCCAGGCTGCGCGCTTGCGGGCGGAAGGCGCTCACAGCGTGCCTCCCGCGGCCGCGCTGCCGTTGTTGGCAACGGTCGGCGGCGCCACCGCGTCCGGGCTGACGTTCAGCGTGCGCAGCGCACCGGCGGTAATCGCCGAGAACACCGGCGCCGCCACCAGGCCACCGAAATAGTCCTTGCCGCGCGGATTGTCGATGACCACCACCGTCACCACCCGCGGATCGGACGCCGGCGCCATGCCGGCGAACAGCGACAGGTAGTCGGCCTCGGCGTAGCCGGCCCCGGTCAGCTTGTGCACGGTGCCGGTCTTGCCGGCGACGCTGTAACCGTTGATGCGCGCACGCGACGCGGTGCCTTCGTTGGTGGTCACCGTGCTCAGCATGCGCACCAGCGTCCGCGCGATCTTCTCGTCGAGTACGCGCTCGCCGGCGACCGGCCCGGCACTGCGCAGCAACGTCGCCGGCCGGTACACGCCGCCGGAAGCAATCGCCGAGTAGGCCTGCGCCAGCTGCAGCGCGGTCACCGAGATCCCGTACCCGTAGGACAGCGTGGCCAGCTCGATCGGGCGCCACTTCTTGCGCGCCGGCAACGCACCGCCACTTTCGCCCGGGAAACCGGTGACCGTGGCACTGCCGAAGCCAAGGCGCTGCAGCATCGCCACCAGTTGCGACGGCTCCATCGCCAGCGCCATTTTCGTCGCCGCGATGTTGCTGGACTTGGTGAGCATCGTCGTCACCGAGATCAGGCCGTAATCCTGGTGATCGCTGATCACCTTGTCGCCGACACGCAACTTGCCAGGCGAGGTTTCGATCAGGCTGTCCGGCCGGAACTTGCCGCTCTCGATCGCTGCCGCCGCGGTGAACGACTTCATGGTCGAGCCCGGCTCGAACACATCGGTGACGGCGCGATTGCGCAGCCAGGCGGTGCGCACGTCGGCGCGGTTGTTCGGGTTGTAGGAAGGCTGGTTGACCATCGCCAGCACTTCTCCGGTGTCGACATCCATCACCACCACGCTGCCGCCGGCGGCGCGGTGCTGGCTGACGGTGGCGGCCAGTTCGCGGTACGCGAGGTACTGGATGCGCAGGTCGATTGAAAGCGCGATGTCCTGGCCGGCGCGCGCATCCTCGATCAGCTCGACATCCTTGACCACGCGGCCGGCAAGATCCTTCACCACCTTGCGCTTGCCGATGCGGGCGCCGAGACGCTCTTCCCACGCCAGTTCCATGCCTTCCTGGCCGGCGTCGTCGATATTGGTGAAGCCGACGACATGCGCCGCCACCTCGCCCGCCGGGTAATAGCGGCGGTACTCGGTCATGCCGTAAACGCCGGGCACTTTCAGCGCGAGGATCGCTTCCGCCGCTTCCGGCGCCAGGTGGCGGCGGAGGTAGAGGAATTCGCGACCCTGCGCCCGCAGCGCGCGATCCTTGAACTCCTCGTAATCGATGCCGGCCTTGCGTGCCAGCGCCTTCCACCGGTCGCGCGCGGCCAGCAACTGGGGCGGGTTTGCCCAGATCGACACCACCGGCGTGCTCACCGCCAGCGGCTGGCCGTTGCGATCGAGGATCAGGCCGCGGGTAGCGGCCAGCGGCTCGACGCGCAGGTTGCGCGCATCGCCCTGCTTGCGCAGAAAGCCGGAATCGACCACCTGCAGCTTCGCCGCGCAGGCCACCAGCGCCACCGCGGCGGCAGCCAGCAAACCGGTGACGACCCAGAGTCGACCCGGCAGCAGCAGGTTGGGGCCGCGCTTCACGACCTTCATGGCTCGACCACCACGATTTCCTGCACCGTCGGCAGGTACATGCCCAGCCGGGTGCGCGCCGTCTGCTCTACCCGCGCGTAGGAACCCCAGGTGCTCTTCTCGAGCAGCAACTGGCCCCACTGGACCTGCAATTGCTCGCCCTCGCGCTGTAGCGACTGCAACTCGCTCACCATCTGCCGCGAAACGTGCACGCTGTAGATCACGCCCACGGCGGACACCAGCGCCAGCGTTGCCGCGCCGGCCAGCAGCAACACATCGCGCGCGATGCCAATGTCCTGCCGGTCAGCCATGGGCCACCCCGCCGGCCATTTCCGCCACCCGCAGGATCGCGCTGCGCGCGCGCGGATTGGCGTCGACTTCCGCATCCGACGGCTTGATCGCCTTGCCGACCGCGCGCAGGCGCGGCACGTACGCCTGCGCCGGCATCGGCATGCCGCGCGGAATTTCCGGCCCGCGCTCGTGGTACTGGATGAAGCGCTTGACGATGCGGTCTTCCAGCGAGTGGAAGCTGATCACGGCGAGGCGACCGCCCGGCGCCAGCACGTCCGGCACCTGCGCCAGCAGGTCGGCCACCTGGTCGAGTTCGCGATTGACGTGGATGCGCAGCGCCTGGAACACGCGCGTCGCCGGGTTCTTGCCGAGCTCGCGTTTCGGGATCGACGCCGCGACCAGTTCGGCGAGCTCGGTGGTGGTTTGCAGGGGGCGACTGGCCCGCGCGCGGACGATGGCCTGCGCGATACGGCGAGAAAAACGCTCTTCTCCCAGCTCGCTGAACACCTTTTCCAGTTCCTCCGCGCCCGCTTTCGCGAGGAATTCCGCCGCACTTTCGCCCGCCTGCGGATTCATCCGCATGTCGAGCGGCCCCTCGCGCATGAAACTGAAGCCGCGCGCCGGGTCATCCAGCTGCGGCGACGACACACCCAGGTCAACCAGCAGGCCGTTCACCCGGCCACGCCAGCCGCGCGCGTCGACCTGTGCCGACAGCGCGACGAATTCACCGTGCGCAACCGCGAACCGCGCATCCTCCTTTGCCAGCAACTCGCCGCTGGCAATCGCCTCCGGGTCGCGATCGATGCCGAGCAGGCGGCCCTGCGGGCCGAGGCGGCGCAGGATTTCCCTGCTGTGTCCGCCGCGACCGAACGTGGCATCGACGTAGATGCCGTCCGGCCGCACCTGCAACGCGTCGACCGCCTCGCTCAGGAGGACGGTGCGGTGTTCGTAGGTCACGCGCGTCAGAACGAAAGCTGCTGGATGGCTTCGGGCAGACCCGAGGCGTCATCAAGCGTGGCGTTGATCTTTTCGTTGGCGGCCCACTGCTCTTCCGACCACAGCTCGAGCTTGTGGCCCTGGCCGAGTATCACGGCGCCTTTCTCGATACGGGCAAAACTGCGCAGCATCTGCGGCAGCAGGATCCGGCCGGCGCTGTCGATCTCGAGGTCGGTGGCCTGGCCGATGAAACGGCGCTTGATGTTGCGCACGTCGGCACTGGCATCCGGCAGCGCGGTGACCTTGCGGGCGATCTCTTCCCAGTCGGTGAGCGGGTAAAGGACCAGGCAACCGTCGTACTGGTGAGCGGTTACTATCACCGTGTTGCCGCCACGGTCGGCAATACCTTCCCGGAAGCGACTCGGAATTGCGAGTCGCCCCTTGGCATCGACAGTGACTGAGGTGATTCCCTGAAACACGCGCTGCTACCCGCTTGGCAAGAGGCCTTCCCGGCCCCGTGGACTTCCCTAAAAACCCACTTTTTTCCACTTTTTCCCACCGGCGCACTATAGGAACCGCCCGTCGGCAGCGTCAAGCAAAGGAAGGCCGCAGCGCGGATGCACTGAGCCTTTAAAATCAATGACTTATGAGGTGTCGGCGGGGGTCGGCGCGGGTACGTAGTACCCGAAACGGTGCATGCTCAGATGCCTGCAACGGCATTCTCGCAAAGCACTTTAAGTTCTAGAATTTCTTGTTATAAGAAACCCTAAGTTAAGAAGTGTGTGGACCGGTCGATAAGCCGGGTTCTGTCGTGGACAGTCATTCCTCTAGGACGTGCGTCACCGCGCGCCTCAAGCAGCCTACCCGGGTCCGGCGCGGGCCGCGCCATAGGACCCCTATTTGGCCTTGCTCCGGGTGGGGTTTTCCGTGCCGCTCCCGTTGCCGGCAGCGCGGTGCGCTCTTACCGCACCTTTTCACCCTTGCCTGATCCCTTGCGGGCCATCGGCGGTATGTTCTCTGTGGCACTTTCCGTCGATACGCCGGAAACCGGCGCACCTCCCAGGCGTTACCTGGCACCCTGCCCTGCGGAGCCCGGACTTTCCTCCCCCGACGCACGAAGGCGCTGGCGGCGACTGTCTGGCCGGTCCACACGGCGCGCATTCTAGCGACTTATTCGTCCGCCGCGCCGAGTTCCAGCAACCGTTGGTACAACTCGCGTCGCGGGCGACCAAGCAACTTCGCCGCCACCTTTGCCGCCCGGGTCGCCGACAACTCGCCGGCCAGCGCCTTCAGCAACGCGGTTTCATCCAGTGCGGTCGCCGGCGTGTCCGCCGGCGCGCCCTGCACCAGCAACACGATCTCGCCGCGCTGCTGGTCCGCATCGGCGGCGACGAAGTCATGCAGTTCCGCCAGCGTGGCGCGGCGAACGGTTTCGTAGGTCTTGGTGAGTTCGCGCGCCAGGGTTGCCGGACGGGCAGCACCGAGCACCTCCACCATGTCCGCCAGCGTCGCCAGCAGGCGATGCGGCGCCTCGTAGAACACCAGCGTCGGCACCAGCGATTGCAGTGCTGCCAGCCGCGCGCGTCGTGCCGCCGCCGTCGCTGGCAGGAATCCCTCGAAGAAAAAACGATCGCTCGGCAAGCCGGCGGCGGAGAGCGCGGCTATCGCCGCGCAGGCACCGGGCACCGGGCTGACCCGGATACCGGCGGCGTGTGCGGCCGCAACCAGCCGGTACCCCGGGTCGCTCACCAGCGGCGTGCCGGCATCGGAGACCAGCGCCACCGCACGCCCCTCCCGCAGGGCGCGCAACAACGATTCCGTGCGCTCCGTCTCATTGTGTTCATGCAGCGACAGCAGCCGCCCGGGGTCCACGCCGACGTGGGCCAGCAAGCGGGAACTGTGGCGTGTATCCTCGGCCGCTATAATGTCGGCCGCGCGCAGTATCGCGATCGCGCGCGCACCGATGTCGTCGAGGTGCCCGATGGGCGTCGCGACCACGTAAAGCACGCCAACTTCCACTCGGGTATCGCCGGACCTATGCAAAAGCCTGCCCTCGCCGGTCGCTTGCTGATTGCCATGCTGCTGGTGGTATTCAGCAGCGGTTGCCAGTCAGGCGACCCGCTCGCTGCCTCCGCCATTCCGGTCGAGGAACGACTGCAGCGCGCCGACGCCCTGGTCGCTGACGCCACCGGTGCCACCGCCGACCAGCGGTTGCTGTCGGCCGCGCAACTCTACAACTCGGCGCAGGCCCATGCGAAGGCCGAAGACGCGCTGACGCGGATCGATGCGAAAACGCTGGCCCGCAGCCAGCGCGGAAACTTCCTGGTGGCGCTGGTCGACGCCCGGCTCGGCGGCGGCAACGTCGAGGGCGCCTGGCGGGCGATCGCCCGGCCACCGGAAGGTCATTACGGGTTTGTCGATGACCTGGACCCGGCGGATGTCGCGCGCGTGGCCGATCGTCGGGCGACGGTGCTGGAGCGTCGCGGCCAGGTTGCGGCAGCCGCGCGCGAGCGCGCCGCGACCAACGCCGCTTTCCCGGCGACCCAGCGCGCCGCCAACGAGGACGCGCTTTGGGCGCTGCTGATGCGTGTTGGCCGCGAACCGCTGCGCCAGCTTGAAGCAGACGGCAACGCCGAAGTGCGCGGCTGGGCGGCGCTGGCCCGGCTCGGCCGCGAAGGCGTGGACAACCCCGGCCTGCTCGCCGCCCGCATCGACGCCTGGATGCAGGAGCATCCCGGGCACCCGGCGGCGCAGCGGCCACCGGCGGCGATACGGCAGGCACGCGGCGCCAGGACCGAGGCCGGCCCCGCACAGATCGCCGTATTGCTGCCGCGGCACGGCAAGTTCGCCAGTGCCGGCACCGCCATCGAGCGTGGAATTCTCACCGGCTGGTTCCTCGCCCGCGGCAACGGCGGCGATGTCCCCGCGCTGCGCTTCTACGATTCCAGCCAGAGCGACTTCAACTCGCTTTACGACTCCGCGATACGCGACGGCGCCCAGGTCGTGCTCGGCCCGCTGGAAAAGGAAAACCTGAAGCTGCTGCAGGAGCGCGGCAAATTGCCGGTCGTGACCATCGCACTCAACTATCCCGACGCTCCCGCCGGCGCCCAGGTCGCGGCAACCGGCCCGGCATCGCTCTATTTCTTCGGGCTGGCACCGGAAGACGAGGCACGGCAGGTCGCCAGCGCGGCGATTGCCGCTGGCCACCGGCGCGGGGTTGCACTGGTACCGGCCGGCGAGTGGGGTGAACGCATGGCCAACGAGCTGGCACATGCCATGCAGGCCGGCGGCGGGCAGTTGCGCGCGGTGGGTACCTACCAGGGCAACGGCGACTACAACGAGGTGGTCCGGAACGCGCTGGAAATCGCCGTCAGCGATCTCCGCCATGCCCGCATCCAGCGTCTCACCGGCCTCGAGCTCGGCTTCACGCCGAAACGCCGACAGGATATCGACTGCCTGTTCATCATCGGCAACACGCTGCAGGGCACCCAGCTGGTGCCGGCGGTGCAGTACCAGCACGGCGGCGATCTTGCGCTCTACTCCACCTCGCAGATCAACGGGCAACCCACGCCCACCTCGGCGCGCGATCTCGCCGGGATCCGCTTCGTGGAAATGCCGTGGATCGCCGATCCCGGGCAACCGGTGCGGCAGCGCTCGGATGCCGCGTGGCGCGATACCGACGAGCGTTACCTGCGGCTGCTGGCGATGGGCATCGATGCCTGGAAGCTCGGCGTACAACTGCCACTGCTGTCGCAGACCGGCGAGATCGGCGGCATGACCGGCGCGCTTTCGCTCGATCCGCAGCGGCGCGTTCATCGCCGTCTCGACTGGATGCTTTATCGCAACGGCAAGGTGGAGCCACTGGATGACGCGCCCTGACCAGCGACGCGAACGTGGCGTCGACGGTGAACGCCGTGCCCGTGCACATCTGGAGGCCCGCGGCCTGCACTGTCTCGAGGCCGGCTGGCGTTGCCGCCTCGGCGAACTCGACCTGGTCATGCGCGAGGGCGACATCCTGGTTTTCGTCGAGGTCCGCGCGCGCCAGCAGGGCAGTGCCGTGAGCGCTATCGAGAGCATCGACGCCGGCAAGCAGCAGCGCTTCGTGCGCGCCGCCCGCGCATGGCTTGGCCGGCACCCGCGCGAGGCCGGGTTGCCCGCCCGCTTTGATATCGTCGCCATCGACGGCGAGGAACTGCAGTGGTTGCGCGACGCCTTCTCCGCCCCCTCCTGGTAATCGAACGGACGACATGGAACCGGAAGACGCCGTACGCGACATGATCAGTGGCCACATCGATGCCGCCGCTGCCGTCCTCGAAACGCAGACCCCCGCCCTGGTCGCCGGCGCCGGCCTGCTGGCTCGCTGCCTGCTCGACGAAGGAAGGATCTTTGCCTGCGGCAACGCGAACTCGGCGATCAACGCGCAGCAGTTTGCCACCAACCTGCTCGGCCGCCTCGAGCGCGAGCGGCCCGGGCTGCCGGTGTTCTGCCTGTCGGAGAACGCCTCGCTGGCAACGGCGCTGGCAGGCAACTATGGCCTTGCCGATACCTTTTCCAGGCAACTGCGCGCACTGGGCCAGGCCGGCGATGTGTTGCTCGCAATATCCGCTTCCGGCATGTCCGCCAACACCGTGCAGGCCGTCGTCGCGGCACACGAGCGCGGCATGGCCGTGATCGCCCTGACCGGACACGATGGCGGAGATCTCGCGCGAGTGCTGGGGCATGACGACATCGAAATCCACGTGGCGACGTCCTCCCCCATCCGCAGCGGGGAAATTCACTTGCTGCTGGTCAACGTACTCTGCGATCTTCTCGAACGCGAACTCTTCGGAGACAACCCGTGAATGCCGTACTGAGATCCTTGCCCTTCGTCTTGCTGCTGGCCCTCGCCGGCTGCGCCAGCTGGGTAGCACCGATATCCGACCAGGCGGTAGACCAGTATCACGGCACGCGAACGCTCGGCGCGAAAATCGAGGATCACCGCATCGAACGCAAGGCCTACATCAATTCGATTCGCACCATCCCGGGCATGCGCGATTCCCGCCTGGTGATCGTGAGCTGGAACGGCCAGGTCCTGCTTGCCGGGCAGGTGGCCAATACCGAGCTGAAGCAGAAGGCGGAGGCCACTGCGGCAGCGATCCGCCACGTGCTGCACGTGCACAACGAACTGGAAGTCGGCGACCCGATCAGCCCGCTGGTTCGCGCCAGCGATGCGTCGATCACCACCCGGGTAAAGATGAGATTGCTGTTCGGGCCGGACGTGCCCGGACGGCGGATCAAGGTCGTCACCGAGAACGGCGTGGTCTACCTGATGGGCCTGCTGACGCGTGACGAGGCAGAGATGGCCGTCGCCAGCGCCCGCAAGGTCTATGGTGTGCAGAAGATCGTGAAGATCGTCGAATACATCGACCCGAAGAACGCGACGCGCTGAATCGCGCCGCAGCCAGTCCGGCTTTACTTGACGACGCGGAGCGCGGGGCGACCGCGGGCCGGTTCCGGCGCGTGATCGTCCGGCGAACGCGGGCCATCCACTACGTCATCCTCGTTGCCGAAGAACATGCCCTGGCCGTTCTCGCGGGCATAGATCGCCATGATCGACGCCACCGGCAGCCGGATCACCTGCGCCACGCCATTGAAGCGCGCGCTGAACGTGACATGGGTGATGCCGAACTGCAGGTCGGTTACCGCCGCCGGCGCCACGTTCAGCACAATGCGGCCATCACGCACGTAAGCGGCCGGCAACGAGGCGCCCTCGATCGTGGCATCGACGAGGAGGTAGGGGGTCAGTCCGTTGTCGAGAATCCAGTCGTAGAAAGCGCGTACGAGGTAGGGGCGGGTCGGGGTCATGGTGTCTCCGGGCGGCCAGGCCGGCAATCGGCCCGTTCCGCGTCCGGATAGTCTAGTCAGTAGGGCTGGCGGATCTCGCGTTCACGGTCAGACAAGCTGGCCTGGAAACCGTCGCGACGAAACAGTCGCTCGCAATATTTCAGCAGCCCGCGCCCCTGCTTGGGCGGCAGCTCGATACCGAGCAGCGGCAATCTCCACAGGATAGGCGCCATCGCGCAGTCGACGATGGTGAACTCATCACTCATGAAAAACGGCTTCTGCTCAAAGATCGGCGAAAGCGCCAGCAGGCTGTCGCGAAGCTCCTTGCGCGCCTTGGTGATCGCCGCTTCCTTCTCCTTGCCGGCGAGGACCAGGTCGACCTTGTCACACCAATCCCGGCGAATGCGGCGCAGGTACTGACGACTCTCGGCGCGGGCCACCGGGTAGACCGGCAGCAACGGCGGATGCGGGAAGCGCTCGTCAAGGTATTCCATCATCACGTCCGGCTCATGCAGCGCCAGGTCGCGATCCATGAGCAGCGGCACCGTGTTGTACGGGTTATGGTCCGTCACCTCGGCCGGCAAATCCGAAGGGTCGACGTCGATGACGTCCACCGCCACACCCTTCTCCGCGAGCACGATCCGCACCCGGTGGCTGTAGTGGTCGAGGCCATCCGAGAAGAAGACCATCGACGACCGCTTGGAGACGACACCCATGCTCATCGGACCCCTCATCGAGAGACGCGAAAAGGGTAACTGATCGCTCAGCTACCCTTTCCGGATTGTTACGGTGGACTGACGGCCGGTCAGTGGACGTCCTTCCAGAACTCCCGCTTCATCAGCCAGGCGAAGATGAGCAGGACCAGCAGGAAGCCGATCACGAAGATGCCCATCATCATCCGCGTGGCCTGGATCGGCTCGGCGGCGTACTCAAGGAAGGCGGTGATATCGGCCATGCGGGCCTTGAACTCCTCCTCCGGCAGGCTGTGCTGCATGTCCGCCATGATGTGCGGCATGCCCACGTTCGGGAAGACGTGGTTGTTCACGCCCCACGGGCGGGAGGGATCTTCGTAGAAGCTGATCAGGTAGGAATACACCCAGTCAGCACCACGCAACTTTGCCTCAAGGGTGAGATCCGGCGGCACTACGCCAAACCACTTCTTGGCCTGCACCGGATCAAGGCCGTTCAGCATCGGGCTGCCGACCTTGTCGGTATTCAGCATCAGGTTGCCGGCCAGGAGATCCAGCGGGATGTCGAGGTCGGTGGCCATGCGCTCATAGCGCAGGTACTTCATCGAGTGGCAACCGAAGCAGTAGTTCACGAACAACTGCGCACCACGCTGGAGCTGCGCCTTGTCGGTGATCGAGATCGGCGCCTTGACCACGTACGGGTTGCTTTCACCGCCGGCCGCAGACGCCAACGGCGACAGCAGGGCAAGCAGGGCAACGAGGAGAAGTTTTTTCATCGTCATGTCCTCAGCCCGTGACCCGCTCGGGTACCGGCTTCGATTGCTCCCACTTGTGCATGAACGGCATCAGCACCAGGAAGAAGGCGAAGTAGTAGGCAGTGCCGATCTGCGCCAGCAGCGTGTAGAGGCCGGTCGCCGGCTGGGTGCCGAGCCAGGTCAGCATGACGAACACCGCGGCGAACACCATGATCGACACCTTGCTCACCATGCCCTTGTAGCGGATCGACTTGATCGGGTTGCGGTCAAGCCAAGGCAGCACGAACAGGATGGCGATGGCGCCAAACATCACGATCACCCCGGCCAGCTTGTCGGGAATGGCACGCAGCATCGCGTAGTAGGCGCCGTAGTACCAAACCGGTGCAATGTGCGCCGGGGTCTTCAGCGGATCCGCCGGCTCGAAGTTCGGCTTCTCGATCAGGTAGCCACCACCGGTCGGCATGTAGAAGATGACCGCGGCAAACAGGATCAGGAACACGACGATGCCGACGGTGTCCTTCACCGAGTAATACGGGTGGAACGGAATGCCGTCCAGCGGAATGCCCTGCGCATTCTTGGTTTTCTTGATCTCCACGCCGTCCGGGTTGTTCGAGCCAACCTCGTGCAGGGCGATGATGTGCAGCACGACCAGCGCCAGCAACACGATCGGGATCGCCACCACGTGCAGCGCGAAGAAGCGGGTCAGCGAGGCACCGGAGAGCAGGTAGTCGCCACGAATCCAGACGGTGAGATCCTCGCCGATCACCGGGATGGCGCCGAACAGCGAGATGATGACCTGCGCGCCCCAGTACGACATGTTGCCCCAGGGCAGCACGTAGCCCATGAAGCCCTCCGCCATCAGCGCAAGGTAGATCAGCATGCCGAAGATCCACACCAGTTCGCGTGGTGCCTTGTACGAGCCGTACAGCAAGCCGCGGAACATGTGCAGGTAGACAACGAGGAAGAACGCCGAGGCGCCGACCGCGTGCATGTAGCGGATCAGCCAGCCGTACTCGACGTCGCGCATGATGTATTCGATCGACGCGAACGCACCCTCGGCGGTCGGCGTGTAGAACATCGTCAGCCAGATGCCGGTGAGCAACTGGTTGACCAGCACGATCATCGACAGGACGCCGAAGTAGTACCAGAAGTTGAAGTTCTTCGGAGCGTAGTACTCCGACATGTGCGCCTTGTACGTCTCGGTGACGGCCATGCGCTCATCGACCCAGCCCATGAGGCCGGTCGCGGTCCTGGTGAGCCAGTTCATCATGCCGCGCTCCCCTCTTCACCGATCACGATGACGTTCTCGGACTGGTAATAGTGTGCCGGGACTTCCAGGTTAAGCGGCGCCGGTACGCCCTTGTACACGCGGCCGGCAAAGTCGTACTTCGAGCCGTGGCAAGCGCAGAAGAAACCGCCGTACTGCAGGTCGACGGTCGGCTGCTTCTCGTACTTCGGCGAGCAGCCGAGGTGCGTGCACACACCCAGCAGGACGAGGATCTCCGGCTTGATCGAGCGCGTCGCGTTCTTCGCGTAGGCGGGTTGCTGCGGCTCGTCGGATTGCGGGTCGCGCAGGCCACCCTCGAGCTTGGCCAGGCTGTCGAGCATTTCCGGCGTGCGGCGGAGGATCCACACCGGCTTGCCGCGCCACTCGTACACCACGAAACCGCCGACCTCGACCTTGCTCACGTCGATCGTGATGGCCGCGCCGGCCGCCCGGGCCCTGGCGCTCGGCATCCACGACATCACGAACGGAACCGCGGCGGCTGCCGCACCCAGCGCACCAATGCCGGCGGTGACGCCGACGAGGAAAGTGCGCCTGCTGTTGTCTACACCATCAGTGCTCATCGAGTGGTCTCCGCAACCGCCATCCGGGCAACTGTTGCCGAACGGCGGGACCCCGGAAAAGGGGCTCAAATGGTAAAGAAAAGGCCTTGTATTGCCAACACGGTGCACGTGGATAAATGCGCCCGCATGACCTGTGTCAACGAGCCAAAAAAACGCCCGGGTCTTTCGAGCCGGGCGTTTTTCCGAGCAAAACGCGATTAGCGCTTCGAGTATTGCGGACGGCGACGCGCCTTCCGCAGACCGATCTTCTTGCGCTCGACTTCGCGGGCGTCGCGGGTGACGAAGCCGGCCTTGCGCAGCGGCGAGCGCAGCGTCTCGTCATACCGGATCAGGGCGCGGGTGATGCCGTGGCGAATCGCGCCGGCCTGGCCGGTCGGGCCGCCGCCGACAACGCGGACAAAGATGTCGAACTTCTCAGCAGCCTCGATCAGCTCGAGCGGCTGGCGAACCATCATGCGGCTGGTCTCGCGGCCGAAGTACTGGTCCAGCGACTTGCCGTTGATGGTGATGGCGCCCTTGCCCTTGCGGACGATGACGCGGGCGGTTGCGGTCTTGCGGCGACCAGTGCCGATATTCTTGTCCACGAAATCAGCCTACGTTCAGTTCCTGGGGCTGCTGGGCAGCGTGCGGGTGCGCGGCACCCGGGTACACCTTCATCTTGCGCAGCATGGCGCGGCCGAGCGGGCCGCGGGGCAGCATGCCCTGCACCGCAATCTCGATGACACGCTCGGGCTTGCGGGCAACCAGCTTCTCGAAGGATTCCTCGCGAATGCCGCCCGGGTATTCGGTGTGGCGGTAATAGGTCTTGGCCAGGGCCTTGTTGCCCGTGACGCGAACCTTGCCGGCATTGATCACGACGATGTAGTCGCCGGTATCTGCGTGCGGGGTATAGATGGCCTTGTGCTTGCCACGCAGACGGTGGGCAATCTCGGTGGCCATGCGACCCAGGGTCTTGCCATCGGCGTCGATGACAAACCAGTCGCGCTTCACTTCATGCGCCTTGGCGCTGAAAGTCTTCATGTTCTTGCTGCCTCGAAACTTGCGGCCGGAGCGTGTTTTTCCGGGGAAAACCCCGCGTTGGCGGGCACCTGGCCCACGGGTGGCCCCCCAAAAAGGAGGGCGCATTCTACTCAAGCCCCCCTCCCTTGGCAACGGCGCATACCTGCCCCGCCCGCCGGGGGCGTCCTGCTAACATCCGCGGCCTTCCCGACCGGGTCCGGTCGCCCGGAAAGCCGGGCCGCCGTGCCGGACCGCCCCGCCACCGGAGCCCTCACCATGGAATACCGCGAACTTGGCACCACCGGCCTCAAGGTAAGCGCCCTCTGCCTGGGCAGCATGACCTGGGGCGAGCAGAACAGCGAGGCGGACGGCTTCGCGCAGATGGACCTCGCGGTCGACCGGGGCATCAACTTCATCGATACCGCCGAGATGTACGCGGTCCCCCCCACCGACCGGACCTACGGCACCACCGAGACGATCATCGGCAACTGGTTCCGGGCAAGACCGGGGATGCGGCAGAAGATCGTGCTGGCCAGCAAGGTCTGCGGCCAGGCCGACTGGCTGCCGCACGTGCGCGACGGCAGCCCGCGCCTCAACCGCAAGCACATCGAGGCAGCGATCGACGGCAGCCTCAAGCGACTGCAGACCGACTATCTCGACCTTTACCAGATGCACTGGCCGGACCGTAACACCAACTTTTTCGGCAAGCTCGGCTACCGGCAGGTCGACAACGACGAGGTGCAAACGCCGATCGCCGAGACACTGGAGGTCCTGGCCGGGCTGGTGAAGGCCGGCAAGGTGCGACACGTCGGCATCTCCAACGAGACCCCCTGGGGCACGATGCGCTACCTCGCCGAGGCGGATTCACGTGGCCTGCCACGCATCGCCAGCATCCAGAACCCGTACAACCTGCTGAACCGCACCTACGAGATCGGGCTCGCCGAGATTTCGCATCGCGAAAAAGTCAGCCTGCTCGTCTACTCGCCGCTCGCCTTCGGCGTGCTCTCCGGGAAATACCTCGGCGGAGCCCGGCCCGAGGGAGCGCGCATCAGCCTGTTCAAGCGCTTTTCACGCTACACCAACCCGCAAGCGGAAATCGCCACCGCGAAGTACATCGCACTGGCAAAAGAGCACGGCATCAACCCGGTGCAGATGGCGCTCCAGTACGTCACCACGCGGCCATTCGTGACCTCGAACATCATCGGCGCCACCTCGATCGCCCAGCTCGGGGAAAACATCGACAGCCTGTCGCTGAAACTTTCCGGGGAAGTGCTGAAGGGCATCGAAGCCATCCACGTCGAGCAACCCAACCCGGCCCCCTGATCCGGCCAAAAAAAGGCCGCGCAATGCGCGGCCTTTTTTTTGATATCGCCGGTCAGGCCAGCAGCGCGCGGGAGACCACCAGTTTCATGATCTCGTTGGTGCCGCCGTAGATGCGCTGCACGCGGGCGTCAGCCCACATGCGGGCTACCGGGTACTCCCACATGTAACCGTAGCCACCGAACAATTGCACGCACTCGTCGAGGATCTCGCACTGCAGGTCGGTAATGATGTACTTCGCCGCGGAAGCGGTCGCGGCATCGAGTTTCTTGTTGCAGTGCAACTCCAGGCAACGATCCACGTAGGCACGCCCCATCTCGATCTTCGTGTGCAACTCGGCCAGCTTGAACTGGGTGTTCTGGAAGTCGGAGATGGACTTGCCGAACGCCTTGCGCTCCTTGACATAGTCGAGCGTCAACCTGAAGGCGCCCTCGGCCATGGCGATGCCGTTGATGGCGATACCGAGACGCTCCTGCGGCAGTTCGGTCATCAGGTAGATGAAGCCCATGCCTTCCTTGCCGAGCAGGTTTTCCTTCGGCACCTTCACATCGTTGAAGAACAGTTCCGAGGTGTCCTGCGCCTTCATGCCGACCTTGTGCAGGTTACGACCGCGCTCGAAGCCCGGCATGCCGCGTTCTACCAGCAGCAGCGAGATGCCCTTGGCGCCGGCGTTCGGGTCGGTCTTGGCGACCACGATCACCACGTCGGCGTTCTGGCCGTTGGTGATGAAGGTCTTGGAGCCATTCAGCAGGTAGTGGTCGCCCTTGTCGACCGCCGTGGTTTTCACGCCTTGCAGGTCCGAACCGGCGCCCGGCTCGCTCATGGCGATCGCGCCGATGCACTCGCCGGTGATCATCTTCGGCAGGAACTTCTGCTTCTGTGCCTCGCTGCCGTGATGCTCGATGTACGGCGCGACGATGTCGGTGTGCAGGCCCCAGCCGATCCCGGTCAGGCCCATGCGTGACACCTCCTCCATCACGATGGCGCTGTACAGGTAGTCGGCGCCGGCGCCGCCGTACTCGGGCGACACGCACGGGCACAGGAAACCCTGCTCGCCGGCCTTCAGCCAGGCATCGCGCGACACCAGGCCTTCCTCCTCCCACTGCGCATGGCGCGGCGCGCACTCCTTCTCCAGGAACTTGCGCAGGGCATCGCGGAACATTTCATGGTCGGAGTTGAACAGCGTACGCGGGATCATCGTGGCTTTCCTCGGCTGTGGATTGTCTGGACAGGTTGGACATCAGGGCTTGTGCGGCCGGGCGAGGTACTCGTGCGACTGCATTTCCAGCAGACGGCTTTGCGTCCGCTTGAACTCGAAATCGAGGCGGCCGCCGGCGTAAAGCTCCGCCAACGGGACCGCCGCCGACAGGATGAGCTTCACGTTGCGGTCGTAGAACTCGTCGACCATGTTGATGAAGCGGCGAACCGCGTCATCCTGCGAGGCATCCATGCGCGGAACATTGCCCAGCAATACCGCGTGGAACTGGCGGGCCAGCTCGATGTAGTCGGCCGCACTGCGCGGTTGCACGCACATCGGCACGAATTCGAACCAGGCGACGTCCTCGGCCAGTTTGCGCGCGGGAATGCGGCGGTCGTTGACCTCCACGAAGCAATCGTTCTCGCAGAGGATCATCGCCGGCGCCAGTTCGCGGAAGCTCCGCTCGAGGCCGGCATCGGCCGCAGCATCCAGCGGGTAGTGGAATATCTCGGCGCGCTCCAGCACCCGCAGGCGATAGTCGATCCCGCTGTCGACGTTCACCACGTCGACATTGCGCTTGAGGATCTCGATCGCCGGCAGGAAGCGCTCGCGCTGCAGGCCATCCTTGTACAGGTCGTCCGGGACGATATTGGAGGTGGCGACCAGCGTCACGCCGCGTGCAAACAATTTCTCGAACAGCGAACCGAGGATCATCGCGTCGGTGATATCGGAGACGAAGAACTCGTCGAAGCAGATGACCAGTGCTTCCTTCGCGAAACGGTCGGCAACGGTGTCCAGCGGGTTTTTCTTGCCCTGCAGCGTCCGCAGCTCCGCATGCACCCGCTGCATGAACCGGTGGAAGTGGCTGCGCATCTTCCGCCGGAACGGCAGGCTGTCGAAGAAGATGTCCATGAGATAGGTCTTGCCGCGGCCGACCCCACCCCAGAAATAGAGGCCGCGCACGCTTTCGCGGCCGCCAAAGCTGCGCTGCATGCGGCCGACCAGCCCGCGGTCCTCCCGCCAGCGCTCGACCAGTTGCTCATGCAACGCCTGCAGGCGCTCGACGGCGTGCGCCTGCGCGGCGTCGGGCTGGAAACCCGGGCGTGACAGGTCCTGCCGGTAGTGATCGCGCGGCGACAGGCGTGGCGGACGGTCAGCGGTGATCGGGGGCTGGGGGGCACTCATGGGAGCGGCAATTTACCGGCCGGGCCAGCCTCCGGAAAGGCATCCCGGATCCAGGCCTCGGTCGCAGCCTTCAGGTCCGGCAGCAACCCGTGGAAGAAATGGCCGGTGGCGAACGCCTGCAACGGCAACCCGCGGAGCCCGCACCAGTCTGCAACGGCGTCGGCGGCAACGACCTCGTCGTCCCTGCCCTGGAATACCGTGACCGGCACCGGGAACGGCGGCATGGCGGGAAATCCCGGGTAGTGCACCGGCGGTGCCACCAGCAAGGCCGCACGCGGCAGTTGCCCGGCAGATGCGAGCCGTTCCAGCGACGATGCCGCCACGTACGCGCCAAACGAAAAGCCGGCGAGCAACAGGACGCGGCCGGGCGACGCGGTGACGATGGCGTTCACCAGCGCGCACAGGTCGTCCACCTCGCCGCGACCGCGGTCATGCACGCCTCCGCTGCGACCGACGCCGCGGAAATTGAAGCGGATCGCCCGCAGCCCCGCATCGCGTGCGGCGCGCGCCAGCGTATGCACCACCTTGTTGTCCAGCGTGCCGCCGTGCAGCGGGTGCGGGTGACAGATCAGCAGGTCGGCGCCGGGTACCGCGGCGTCGCTGCGAACGTCGACCCGCAGTTCGATCGCGCCACCCGGGCCGGCGAGCAAGGCGCCACCCTCGCCCAGGCCGGCAAGCAGACGGACACCTTCGGTTTCGGAGACTACTTGCATACAATCCGGGGCTGTTCAGGTCAGGATGGCTGGCAGGGGCGCAGGATACGCGCCGTCCCCTTCGCCACCAACCGCAAACCAGGAAGCGTCGATGATCTTCGTCACCCTGCTCGTTGTCTTCATTGCCGGTCTTGCCGTCGGCCTCGCGCTGCGTCCGTCATTCGATCGTCGTCGCCAGCTGCGCCGCGCCTACGCCATGGCGCGCCAGCGCCGCGGCAAGACGTCGGCGCCGATCCTGGTCGACACCGACCCGGTATTGGTTCCGCGCGACTATTACCTCGCCGACCGGCGCCAGCGCGGCACGCTGGCCGAGGATTTCGGCCTGAAGCGCCGGGCAGAAGACCAGCAGGCAGCAAAGCAGGAAGAGTTCGACCTCAGCAATCTCGCCATGCCGCGCGATTACTACGACCGCACGACCCCGGAGGACGAGGGCACGCTCTCGGAACGCTACGGGTTGCGCGGCGAGCAGACCGGGAAGAGCGCCGGCTGAGTGCTTGCCGGGCGCCTGCTCCTGCTGTTGCTGCTGGCGTGGCCGGCGGCGATCGCGGCGGCAGCACCAGGCGAACAGGTACTGCTTGATCCCGCCAACGGCGATGGCATTTCCCTCGACCAGGGACAGCTGTCGTTCCTGCGCGACCCGGACGGCTCGCTGACGCTCGACGAGGTCCGCGCCGCCGATGCGCGCGGCGCGTTCCGGCCGCTGACCGGCAACCTCGGCGCCGGCTATACCGACGAAACCTACTGGTTGCGCTTCAGCCTCCGCCAGCAGGGCGACGACCGTCGCTGGTGGCTGGAGGTCCTGCCGCCGTTCCTCGATGACGTGCAGCTCCACCTGGTACACCCCGACGGCAGCATCGAAACGCGCCGGGAGGGCGACCGCCAGCCACGGACCGCCAGCCAGCTCGACCACCGCTCCATCCTGTTTCGCCTCGAACTGTCTCCCGGCGACCACACCGGTTACCTGCGCATCAGCACCGGCAGTTCGATGGTGGCGGTGCTCCGCGTCTGGCACGGACGGAACCTGGTCGAGTCGTCGTTCGGCCAGTACCTGCTGAGCGGGCTTTACCTCGGCTTGCTGGCGGCGGTGATGCTGCTGATCGCCATCAACTGGCTGCTGCTGCGCAGCCGGCTTTACCTGTTGTACCTCGCCTACATCGGCATGCTGCTGTTACACGGCCTGGCCTACAGCGGCCTTGCCGCGCAGTACATCTTCCCGTCGATCCCGGAAATCCCGGACATGATGGTCGGCCTCGGCATGGCGCTGGCCACTGCCTTCGGCCTCGCCTTCTTCGATCGCATGCTCGATCTCGACGAGGTACGTCACCGCTACCTCCGCCGGCTGTTCATGTTTACCTCGCTGCTGGCCATCGTTACCGCGATGTCGGCGGTGAGCGGCCATTACGTGTACGTCGCGCCCTGGCTGCAGGGCGCCATCCTGCTGGTGATTGCCGGCACCCTGCCGGTCGTCGCAGCACGCATCCGCCATGGCAGCGCAACGCAGCGACTCACCGGGATGGCATTCGTCATTTACAGCCTGTTGTTGCTGTTCGGCGCACTGGCCTACCTCGGGTTGCTGCCCACCTCGCAGTTCTCGATCATGAGCGCGCACCTTGGCAACCTCGCCCACCTGTTCCTGCTGCACGCGGCAATCGTGCTGCGCACGCGCGCGAGTGAGCGTGAACGGGAAGCACTGGCACGGCAGGCGGAAGCATCGCGGCTCGAGATGGAGCAGGAGCGGCAACGTCGCGACGAGCACGACCAGTTCCTGTCGATGGTGGCGCACGAGATCCGCACGCCGATCTCGATCATCGACGCCGCGACGCAGTCGCTGCAGTTGCTCGACGAAAAACCGCCGGCCGAGCGGACCGTGCGCTACGACCGCATCCAGCGCGCCGTGCACCGGCTCAACCTGCTGGTCGAACTGGCCCTGCACCAGGTGCGGCCCGGACCACGCGGCGGCAGCGGTCGCACCCGCTGTGACCTGGTGAAACTCAGCTGTGACGTCATCGATCACTTCGAGCCGAAAAGCAACCAGCAGATCAACGTGCAGCTGGGGATGGAGTCGGCGCCGGTGCAGGGGCGGGCGGAAATGCTCGGCTTCATCCTCATCAACCTGCTCGACAATGCCTGCAAGTACTCGCCCCCGCACTCGCTGGTGGAGGTAGATGTCGGTACTGCGCAGCGCGACGGCCGGGACGGCTACACCTGGACCATCACCGATCACGGCATCGGCGTGCCGGCAGGGGATCGTGAACGCATTTTCGACAAGTACTTCCGTGGCGGTGAGGGCAGCGGCACCGCCGGGCTCGGGCTGGGCCTGTACGTAGCGCACCACATTGCCACGCAGGCCGGCGGCACACTGCGCTGCCTCGAACCGGTGGACGGCCGTGGCGCCCGCTTCGAGCTCTGGCTGCCCCGCGCGGCCTGACAGTTCGCCCGCGTCAGGGTTTGTCAGTCGTGCCACCACCCCCCGCCGCAGGACGCTGCGGTATCTTGACGCTCCCCCTGATCCACCCCTGCAGGCCAGGCATTGAGCCGCGTCACCGTCATTGAAGACAACAACGACCTGCGTGAGGAGGTCGTATTCCACCTCCGTCATGCCGGCCATGAGGCCGCCGGTGTCGCCGACGCCACGGCACTCGATCGCTCGCTGGCGACCGACCCGCTGCCCGACGTCGTCGTGCTCGACATCGGCCTGCCCGGCGAGGACGGCTTCAGCATCGCCACCCGGCTGCGTCGCGATCACCCCGGCATCGGCATCGTCATGCTCACCGCCCGCGGCCTGATCGACGACAAGCTGCACGGCTTGTCGCTGGGCGCCGACGCCTACCTGGTGAAGCCGGTCGACCTGCGCGAACTGGTGGCGGTGGTCGTCAGCGTCGGCCGGCGCCTGGGGCCACGGGCCGGCGGCGATGGCGGCTGGCAACTCGACACCACCCGGCGCGAAGTCGTTTCGCCGCGCGGCGTACAGTCCGCGTTGACCAACACCGAGTACCTGCTGATGCTGCAGCTGGCGCAGGCGGCGCCGGATGTCGCCAGCCGGCGCGCGCTGGTGGAAGCGCTGGGCCACGACTTCCTGCAGTTCGACGAGCGTCGCATCGAGGCCGCCATCAGCCGGCTGCGGAAAAAGCTGCAGGACGAGGGCGAGGAATCGCCGTTGCGCTCGGCGCGCACCCAGGGTTACGTGTTCGCGGCACCGATCCGCATCGTCTCGTCGAGCTGAGTCGCTTGCATGCAAATAAAAAACGCGCCGTCCGGCGCGTTTTTTATTTCCCGCCCGTCACCTACACCGGGTTGGGGATATCGATGTAGCGGTGTTCAATGCCGAATCGCGCCGCCAGCCAGTCGCCCACCGCCTGCACACCGTAACGCTCGGTGGCGTGGTGGCCGCAAGCCAGGAACTGGATGCCGGTCTCGCGCGCGACATGCACCGTCTGCTCCGACACCTCGCCGGTGAGGTAGAGATCGACGCCGGCAGCCACCGCCTGCTCGATATAGCCCTGCGCCGCCCCCGTGCACCAGCCGACGGTACGCACCGGCGCCTCGGCATCGCCGACATGGAACACCTCGCGGCCGAGCACGCCGCCGACACGCGCGGCAAAACGCCCGGCGGTTTCCGGCGTCGCCAGCTCCCCGGTGTTGCCAACCACGCGCCGGTCGAAGGGATCGAGCGGACCGGTCAGCACCAGCCCGAGACGCCGCGCCAACTGCACGTTGTTGCCGAGTTCGGGGTGCGCATCCAGTGGCAGGTGGTAGGCGAGCAGGTTGATGTCGTGGCCGAGCAGCGTCGCCAGCCGGCGCTTCTTCATGCCGGTGACGCGCGCGTCCTCGCTTTTCCAGAAGTAACCGTGGTGCACCAGCACGGCGTCGGCGCGCGCCTCGACCGCGGCATCCAGCAACGCCTGGCAGGCCGTGACGCCGGTCACCACCCGGCGGATTTCCGCCCGCCCCTCGACCTGCAGGCCGTTCGGGCAGTAATCGCTGAACAGGTGCGGGGCCAGCAGTTCATCGAGGGCGGAAACGAGGACGCGACGGCTGACCGTCGGCATCGGGGAAGGAGACATCGGGAAACCTGCCAGGACCGGTGAGTTACCGAATCGGTACGGAAAGGGATGCGGGCCGATACGTTACCCTGTGCATCCTCCGCCGTGCCATGGCCCCTTGCGGTCCCCGTACCGACATGACCCGTGTAATCCGATTCCTGTTCTGGCCCGTCATCGCCGGCCTCGTTGCCGCGGCAGCGATCATCCTGTTCATGCGCGGGCAGGCCCCGGCCGAGGCGCCGGCGGCACCCGCCGCCGTGATCGCGCCGCCGGCGACGGAAGAGCCGCCCGCCACTACACCCGCCGCCCTCCCCGCCGCCTCGGGCCCGGTCTCCTACGCCGACGCGGTGAACCGGGCTGCGCCGGCGGTGGTGAACATCTACACCAGCAAGACCGTCGAGACGCCGCTGAACCCGCTGTTCGCCGACCCGCGCTTCCGCCGCTTCTTCGGCGTCGACCAGGTGCCGATGCAGCGCCGGATGGAATCGAGCCTCGGCTCCGGCGTGATTGTCAGCGCCAAGGGCTACGTGATGACCAACCACCACGTGGTGGCCGACGCCGACGAGATCATCATCGCACTGCGCGATGGCCGCGAAGCGCGCGCCATCGTCGTCGGCAGCGATACCGACACCGACCTCGCCGTGTTGCGGATGCAACTCGACGACATCCCGGTGATCGCGCTGCGCGATTCCGGCTCGCTGCAGATCGGCGACGTGGTGCTGGCGATCGGCAACCCGTTCGGCGTCGGCCAGACCGTCACCATGGGTATCGTCAGCGCCACCGGCCGCAGCGAGCTCGGCGTCAACACCTTCGAGGACTTTATCCAGACCGACGCCGCGATCAACCCCGGGAATTCCGGCGGCGCGCTGGTGGATGCACGCGGCCAGCTGGTCGGCATCAACAGCGTGATTTTCTCCAGGAGCGGCGGCTACCAGGGCATCGGCTTCGCGATCCCCACCCGCATCGTCCGCGAGGTACTCGACGACATCCTCGAGCACGGGCACGTGGTGCGCGGCTGGCTGGGGCTGGAGCCGCAGTTCCTGACACCGCAACTGGCACAGGCGCTGGAACTGCCGGGCACCCAGGGCGTGGTGGTGACCGGGCTGGTCCGCAACGGGCCGGCGCACAAGGCCGGCGTGCTGCCGGGCGACGTGGTGACCGCGCTCGACGGCAAGGCAATCCTCGCCCCGCGCGAGTTGATCGACGCCATCGCCGCCCACGAACCAGGCACGACGGTGAAGCTGTCGCTGGCCCGCAAGGGCAACAAGGTGCAGACGGTTTCGGCGGTGGTCGGCGAACGCCCGGCCAACGGCTCTCCTACCCGCGACTGAGCGCGCGACTGAACGCGCGGCCTGACACGCGCCGGGCCGGCGCGCTGCAGGCCGGCAATTTCAGCGCAGGATGTCGCGCAGCGCGGCGACCAGCGCCGCGTTCTCTTCCGGCAGGCCGATGGTGATCCGCAGGAACGGCGCGATGCGCTCCGGCTTGCGGAAGTGGCGAACCAGCACCGCGCGTTCGCGCAACGCCTGCGCCAGTTCGGCACCATCGCGCTGGCGGTGACGGGCAAACACGAAGTTGGCCGCCGACGGCAGCACCTCGAAACCCAGCGCCGCCAGTTCGGCGACCAGCGTCTCGCGGCTGGCGATCACTGCCTGCCGCGTTTCCTCGAAGTACTCGCGATCGGCCATCGCCGCCGCGCCGCCGGCAATCGCCATCCGGTCCAGCGGGTAGGAATTGAAACTGTCCTTCACCCGCACCAGCGCCTCGACCAATTCCGGCTGACCAATGGCGAAGCCAACGCGCAGCCCGGCCAGCGAGCGTGACTTCGACAGCGTCTGCGTCACCAGCAGGTTCGGGTATTTCTTCGTCAGCGCCACCGCGCTGTCGGCACCGAAGTCGACATAGGCCTCGTCGACCACCACCACCGAGTCGGGGTTGCCGGCCACCAGTTTTTCCACTTCCGACAGCGTCAGCGCGATGCCGGTCGGCGCGTTCGGGTTCGGGATGACGATGCCGCCGTTCGGGCGCGCGTAGTCCGCCAACCGCACCCGGAACGATTCGTCGAGCGGCAACGTCTCGAAGGCGATGCCGTACAGGCCGCAGTACACCGGGTAAAAACTGTAGGTGATGTCCGGGAACAGGATCGGCCGCGGATGCTTCAGCAGGCCGAGAAATACGTGGCCGAGCACCTCGTCGGACCCGTTACCAACAAACACGTACTCGCGCGGCACGCCATGGAATGCCGCGATGGCATCCACCAGCGCGCCCGAGGCCGGGTCGGGGTAACGGCGCAGGTTGTCGCCGAGTTCGCCGCGCATCGCCGCGATCGCCTTCGGCGACGGCGCATACGGATTCTCGTTGGTGTTCAGCTTCACCAGGTTGGCGATCTTCGGCTGCTCGCCCGGCACGTACGGCACCAGCCGGTGGACGAAGTCACTCCAGTATTTCGACATGGCCTCAGTCCTTCACGCGCATGGCAGCAGAGCGCGCGTGCGCTTCGAGCCCTTCGCACTGCGCGAGCGTGTCGGCAATGCGGCCCAGCACGCCGGCGCCGGCCGGCGAGCAGAAAATCAGCGAGCTGCGCTTCTGGAAGTCGTAGACGCCCAGCGGCGAGGAAAAACGCGCGGTACCACTGGTGGGCAGCACATGGTTGGGGCCGGCGCAGTAATCGCCCATTGCCTCCGGCGTGTGCCGGCCCATGAAGATCGCGCCGGCGTGGCGAACCAG